>JAAZKG010000099.1 GCA_012799935.1 Erysipelotrichia bacterium
GAACCTACTATCAGCGGAACTATCTAGCATACGCTCAACAATAATACCATATGGAAGAATATATTTCAACTCAAATATTACTTAAATATTTTATTTTCCAACTTAAATAGCATTGGATAAATAGCTATTAATATAAAACAGTTTATAGCATATCTTAAGGTTCTCAAAATAAAATAGCCTAAAGTCATTTCTGCAAATATTGGCGCAAAAATGGCTCTCAATAGTGAATTTATGCCAAAGTATAGTATTGCACCTATTATAGTACGAATAATAGAAATATATAATTTATTTGTATTTTCAAAATTAACGAATTTTTCTTCAAAATACATGCCAGCTATTAAACCAATTAATAATCCATACCCATTATAGAAATCATTTGTTTTACAAAAGAAGAAGCCTGAAGCTGCAACTGCTGCATAAATAACCAAAAAAGTATATTTACTTTGAAATAAATCAGTAATTTTAGTTGCAATTAAACAACACAAAAACCCAACAGCCAATCCGACAACTACATCTGTAGGCCAATGAGCTCCTAAATATATTCGTGAGAATGCTACTAAAAATGGAATTAGTATTCCAAAAACTTGTAAGATTTTACTTTCTTTAAACATAACCGCTAATGAAGAAAATAAAGCACCGCTACTGCTAGAATGACCACTAGGAAATGAATAACCATCAACATCTCTTAAAAGTTCAATTTTATCAGAACATTGATAAGGTCTAAGTCTTTTAAAGATATTCTTTAAATATGGTGTCATAACTGCTGCCAGCATTATAGCTGCCCCAATTTTTTCCCCTTTTCTTTTGTCAATACCCCAATATATAAAACCCATTACCGCTACTGCAACCATTTCTTCTCCAAACATTGAAAAAAACTGGTTTAAATAAAACAATATTGTATGCAAGATTGTTTCTAGACCTAATGACTGTAACCAGATAATAAAATATTCTTCAAATGGGAAAAACCAAATTTCAGACATAAATTTCACCTCTACTTAATGCCTATATATTATCATAAAAAAAGAAATTATTGTTTCTTTTCTTCTTCAATAACTTCTTCTAATAGTTTTCTTTCTTCTTCTGTAAATTTTCTTTTTTTTAAAAGATCTTTACGATTTAAATATGTAGTCCTTAAACTTTCTTTTAAACGATATAATCTAATATTTTCATGATGACCACTTAATAAGACTTCGGGAACTTGTAACCCCTTGTATACTTCAGGTCTAGTATATTGAGGGTATTCCAGTAAACCATCTTCAAATGATTCTTCGATTATTGAATCTTCGCTAATGGTATCTTCTACAAGTCTAGTAATAGCATCAGTTATGACCATTGCTGGTAGTTCTCCACCAGTCAATATATAATCTCCTATGGAAATATGCTGATCTACAAAGTCATATATTCTAGCATCAAATCCTTCATAATGGCCACAAATAATAACTATTTCTTCTTTTTCCAGTAGCTTGTAAGCCATTTGCTGGTCAAATTTAGATCCAATTGGTGTGGTAATAACTACATATGACTTATCGTTTTTTACACTTTTTAAAGCATCTAAAATTGGTTGACACATTAATATCATTCCAGCTCCACCGCCATAAGGATAATCATCAACTCTTTTTGAGGGAAAATTTGAAAAACTTCTAAAATCAACAATATTTATTTCAACTAAATTCTTAAGTCTAGCTTTTTTAATAATTGAGGTGTTTAAAAAGTCATTAAACATTTCAGGAAAGATTGTTAAAATAGTTATTTTCATAACATTCCCTCAATTACATCAATATCAATACGTTTGGTTTCTATATTTACTTCTTTTATAAATTCACCTACAAAAGGAATTAAAACCTCTTTATTTTCTGTATTAATTCTAAGTATTGTTTGATAACCGTCTTCAACTGAAGAAACATAACCTATTTTTTGATTATTATAGTAGACAGAACAATCTTGCAACTCAAAAAAGTAATATACCCCTTCACTTAAAGTATGCACATCATCCTTTTTTATGAAAATATCACAACCTTTATATTTTTCAACCTGGTTTATATCTTCTTTATCAAAAAAAGAAACCAATATAAAGCCTTTATGAACACGATATGTTTTAATTACCACTGGTTCAAATACATTTAAATATTTTATATATAACTGTTGTGTAACTTTAAAACGAATGTCGTCAAAATCAGTATGTGATTTTACTTTAACTTCACCTTTTAACCCAAAAGTATTGACAATATTTCCTACTCTAACATATTCCATAATCCCATCTCCAAAAAAGGATGCTAAAATACTACATCCTAATATGATTCAAATTTAATTGTAACTTTTTTATTTTCAATACTTGAACAAACAGACATCATCTGTCTAATACTAGAGGCCATGCTTCCACCTCTGCCAATAAGTCTAGCAATATCATTGCTTGTTGCATGGACATATAAAATAATTTCATTTTTGTTAAGACTATCCATTTTTTGAACCGAAACTTTTTCTGGTTCATCAACCATTGGCTTAACAATGTCCATTAATGTTTTTTCATAATCAATCATCATATCTTACTTTGACTCATGAAATTTCTTCATGATTCCTTCTTTTGATAAAATTGAACGAACGGTATCAGTTGGTTGAGCACCTTCCTTTAACCATTTTAATGCTTTTTCTTCATCGATTTTGATAGTTGCTGGAGTTGTTTGTGGATCATAATAACCAAGAGTTTCAATTGGACGACCATCTCTTCTTGTTCTTGCATCTATCGCAACTATCCTGTAAGTAGCAGCTTTTTTAGCTCCCATTCTTCTTAAACGTAATTTAACCATAAAAAATTTACCTCTTTTTTCTTTTACTTGAATATAATACTACTATCAAAGAGTGCTGTCAAGCACTTTTACTTGACAGTTTAATTTTTTACTCCATGATGACAAGTTGGACTTGATAAATCCAAAGGTAAAAAGGTATAACCATTTGCTAAACCCCATAAAATTATTTCCTCAACAGCATCAACTGTAAATCCTTTAGTATCATGTTGCAAAACTATCGAAATATTACGCTTTTTCAATCCATTTATAACATTGTTATAAACTGAATTTCTGTTACTATTTTTACCAACATCACCACTTGAAACATTCCAATCAAAATATTTATATCCTTTACTGCTTACTGAATGTACTAAAGTCGACATTATACCTTTATTGTACTTTATTGAAACAGTATTACTTGAACCACCTGGAAATCGAATAAGTTTAGTATAAACACCCGTTTGCTGGTATATTAACTCACCATTGTAATTTAAATCACTATAGAAGTTATCTACCGAAGAGTAAATCTTACTATAGTTATGAGAATATGTGTGATTTCCAATGCTATGTCCTTTCTGATAAGCTTTTCCCACATTGTAAAAGTATGCTATATTTTTACCATTAACAAAGAAGGTAACTTTAACATTGTATTTATCCAAAATATCTAATAATCTGCTAGTATGACTGCTAGGGCCATCATCAAAGGTCAAGTAAACTATCTTTCCTGTTGGTTTCAAGCTATCAAGATCAGCTTGTTTTTCGTACACATAGATATTTCTTTCAACTGAGGTAATGTTGCCAGAAAAATCACTGACAATATAAGTCAAAGTATAGATGCCTATCTTTTCAATATCTGCATTTCCAGTAATTATCACATGTTCTGTCAAATCACCATCTTTAATGTCATAAGCAGTAAAACCAACACTATAACTTGTACCAAGCTCTATTGCTGTATATGAAGAATCAAAAGTGATTACAGGAGGGGTAGTATCGATATATCTTATTTCTCTTTCCTTCACTGAGGTATTACCATTAGAATCAGTCACTGAATAAACAACTTTATCACCTTTGACTTCTCTAGTTACTTTATCAGTAATATCACCATCATAATTATCAAAACAATTAAAACCTTCCTCAATATATTCACTACCATATTCTGTGAAATATTCTTCATCTTCAAATAAATTTATGATAGGTGCAGTAGTATCAGCAACTAGAAAATCTAAAATTATTTCACTTTCATTATTTCCTTTTTTAGCTTTATATTTAATTGAATACTTTCCTAATATTGAAGTATTTACTTCTCCAACTTTTTCAATATCAAGACTAGTTTTAATAAATTTGAAAATTTTTTCTGATAATAGGCTTTAACAACTGGTTCAATAAAATCACTTTTATATTCAAATTGATATTGAATATCATCAGCAAAATCAAAAACTATTTCATTTTCATCAAAAACTATAAATGAAACTAATATTAACAAAACTATAATAATTGAAATGATTGTTTTATTTTTCATATGTTTTTACCGCTACCTTAATTATATATCAATATTAATCAATGTTCCACAAGATATAAAAAACTCAGAATAAATCTGAGTTAAAATTTGCGATATTTTCCTAAACCCATTGAAGCCATCATTCTTTTTGTTTTATCAAAGCCGTTAATAAGTTTGTTAACTTCACTAACTGAAGTTCCAGAACCTTTAGCAATTCTATTTTTGTGTGAACTTCTCAGCTCTTCAGGATATCTTCTTTCATAAGGTGTCATTGAATTGATAATAGCTTCATAAGTTTTAAAAACACCTTCGGTATCGACAGAATCAATGTGTGAGGCAAATTGATTCATCCCAGGAAGCATTTTCAAAATATTTCCAATAGGTCCCAGTTTTCGGGTTTGTTTCATTTGAACTAGCATGTCTTCTAAAGAGAACGTTCCATTCATCATGTTTTCCATTGCTCTATTGGCCAGTTCCATATCAAATGCTTCTTCGGCTTTTTCAACAAGAGTTTGCAAATCTCCCATTCCTAAAATTCTAGAAGCCATTCTATCAGGATAAAAAACATCAATATCCTCCACTTTTTCTCCCGTACCAACAAACTTTACTGGCACATCAGTGACTGCCTTAACTGATAATACTCCTCCACCTCTAGCATCGCCATCAAATTTAGTAACCATTAAACCAGTAATATTTAACAGGTCATCAAATACTTTAGCGACATTAACGATATCTTGACCAGTTAATGCATCAACAGTCAATAAGATTTCATCTGGACGAAATTTTCTTTTTAACTCATCAAGTTCATGCATTAATGTTTCATCAATATGTAGACGACCTGCAGTATCAATAATTACCGTATCAAATTTATTAACTCTAGCATGTGCTAATCCTTTTTCTACTGTATCAACTGCACTTACCTTGTTTCCTAAGGTAAATACTTCACAATCAATCTGTTTTCCTAAAGTTTGTAGTTGTTCAATGGCTGCTGGTCTGATAATGTCAGCAGCTATTAACAGTGGATTTCTGTCTTGTTTTTCTTTTATTAACTTGGCAATCTTAGCTGCTGAAGTTGTCTTACCAGTACCTTGTAAGCCAACAATCATTACAGTAGTAATACCTGATTGTTTATATAAAAGTTCTCCTTGACCATCACCTAATAGTCTAGTTATTTCATCTCTGACAATTTTATAAACCATTGTTGAAGGATCTAAACTTTCAGCAACTTGAACGCCAACCATTTCTTTTCTAATACGTTCTAAAAACTCTCTTACAACCTTATAGTTTACATCAGCTTCTAATAAAGCTGTTCTAATTTCTCTAAGCATTGCTTCCATATTTTTGTCTGAAAGCTTATCTTTTCCCACAATATGTTTAAATGCAGCGGTTAATCTATTACTCAACGATTCAAATGCCATATTCAATTCTCCTTTCAATTAAAATATATCTTCACTATCATCAAATCTAGTATATGGACCGATGATTACTGTTTCAACATTTTCTAATGCTTCTTGTAAAAATGGTTCAAAGTCATACTTTTCTTCATACCACCTACATTTATCTTTTTTAGGTCTTATAACTGGGTTTTTGGGGGTGAAAATTGTACAACAATCTTCATAAGGTAAAATACTTGTTTCATAAGTTTTTATTTGTTTAGCAAGATCAATAATTTCCAGTTTATCTAAAGTAGCACAGGGTCTAATAACTGGCATATCAGCAACTTCAGATATTGCTGCCATACTCTCTAAGGTTTGTGAAGCAACCTGGCCAATTGATTCACCATTAACTATAGCTAAACACTTATTCTTTTCAGCTAATCTTTGAGCCAATCGATACATCATTCTACGCATCATCGTTATTACATAGGACTCATCACATACTCGATAGATTTCCATTTGCGTATTGGTAAATGGAATAATATGTAGTTTAATTTGCCCTTGATACACACTAATAAGTCTAGCTAACTCTTTTACTTTATTTAAAGATGCTAAAGAAGTATAAGGCATCGAAGCATAATGAATACATTCAATTTCTACTCCTCTTTTCATTGTTAAAAATCCAGCTACAGGTGAATCTATTCCTCCTGATAACATCAGCATAGCTTTACCACCAACTCCTACTGGAAATCCCTGAGCCCCTAAAATAGTTTCAGCCATTAAATAGGTATTCTTTTCTCTGATTTCTACAATCAATTTATAATCAGGATTATGAACATCAACTTTAAGAACTGGTCCATAATTTTTTAATACTTCACCAGCTACCATTCGATTAACATTATCAGAACGGATTTCAAACTTTTTATTGGCTCTTTTAGTAATTACTTTAAAGGTCCCTTTTTTTCCCTCCATAATATCTTTTCCAGCTTTGACAATTGCTTCAATATTGTTTTCCACTTTTAAAGTTTTTGAAAAACTTCTAATACCAAAGATGTTTTTTAAAGTTGGAGTTATTTCATCTGGATTTGTTCCATTTAAATGGATATAAATATGGTCTCTTGTTCTTTCAAATACTAAATCTGGATAATTTGAAAGAGCCAGCTTCATATTGTTTGCTAACATTTTAATAAACTCGTTTTTATTTTTTCCTTTAGTAGTTAATTCGCCATATCTTACTAAAATATATTCATATACTAATTTAGCCATAATCTTCTATACATTCCTTAATTGCCTCTATTAACCCTTTGATGTCCTCAAAGCTATGTAGATGAGAAATCGAAACTCTTATTGTACCCTTTAAGCGGTTTTCATCATTGAACATTTTAGATATCACTCTACTTATTGCTACTTGACTATCACAGGTGCTAACAGCTGAAACCTCAAATCCTTTTAATGATAAAGCATTCATCATCACTTGTGAAGTGATAGTTAAACAAGAAAAGTTAATTACCCCATAACAACCATTCTCTGGACTGTTTATAACCACCTTATCAAGCTTTTTAAGTTCTTCTAGTAAATAGTCATGATACTTCTTAATTCTGTTTCTATGGTCTCTATAAGCTTCTAAAGCTTTTTTTAAAGTCTTATAAAAAACAATGTTTACAGCAGCATTGGAAGTTCCTGCTCGCAAATGAAATTCTTGTTGACCACCAGAAAGAAGCTCCGAAATTTGGACATGCTGTTTCTTTATCAAAACTCCGCTACCTTTTAAACCATATATTTTATGGGCTGAAATTGATGCCATATCAATGTCACTCAAATCAAAATCTATCTTTCCAATTGCCTGAACACAATCACAATGAAAATAACAGTTTGGATATTTTCTCACAATACTTTTTATTTCATCAATTGGCATTATTGCTCCTGATTCATTATTGACATACATAACAGAAACTAAAATAGTATCTTTTCTTAAAGCTTTTTTTAAATCTTCTATCTCAATTACCCCATTTTGATTAACAGGTAAATATGTTACTTCAAAATCTAAATGTTCCTCTAACCATTTTAATGATTTATCCACACTTGAATGTTCAATAGAAGTACTAATAATATGTTTCCCGTAATTACTTCTTTTAAGGGCAGTTCCCTTGATAGCTAAATTGTTTGCTTCAGAACCACTAGAAGTAAAAATGACTTCCTTAGGTAAAACATTTAATAAAGAAGCTGTTTTTTCTCTAGATTTTTCCATTAAATTATTTACTTCCAAACCCCTGGGATAAATTGATTCAGAATTAACGAAATATTTTTGTAATATCTTAAAATACGTGCTTAAAACATCATCATTTACAGGAGTTGTAGAAGAATGATCGAAATATGTATACATTTTAACCTTCCTTTTGAGGATCTAAACTATTATTTATTTTATTGTTAATTTCGTTGGCTAATTGTGGATTAACCCTTTCAATTGCTGAAACAATAAGTCTTTTGGCTTTAGTAAATTCACCATTACGATAGGCTAATTCAGCTGAATATAAAGCTGAGTCAACTTCTGGATAAATTGGACGATATTGATTAGCAACAATAATACATGATTCAATCGCTGAAGTAGTTTTGGTAAGTGTTTCCACATTTTTGAATAACGACAAGATATGTTTTTGAGTTTGACTTACAAAATCTGTCGCTTTTTTAATATCCATTACTTCACTTGAAAGCATCCCATTCAACTGTTCCAAATATTTTTCAGCCAAATCTATATCTTGCTGATATTTGTCAGAAATATTTGGCAAACGAGATAGTCTGATAGAAACTTTTACTTCATTTAAGACTACAGTGAACTGATCAACTAATTCTTTTATTCTTAATTCCTCAGTTTTTGTTGAAGCAATTTCAATGTTAATATTCTGGCACTGCTTTATCGCAACTTTAATATCATTTAACAATTCTTCAAACGAAATCAGTAATGTCGTTGATGGAATGCTGTTAGCATTAAATGAATCATTTAATGAATCAAAAGCTGTTTTATTTCCTTCATATGTTTTTACTGCTTTAGTAATATTATCAACTGTTTCGGTAAGTTCATACCTTTCAATTGAATCTTTTTCTTTATTTTTTAAAGCATCTAAAATTTCTTTAGTAGTTTCTAAAATTGATTTGCATTCGTTTATTGTGTTTATTAGTTGACGATGAGCAATTTTTTCTTTTTCAATTGAAGAATATAAATTATTAATTTTTGTTTCACAATCAGTCAGTTTGTTGTCAACTGATTCAATATCACAAATTTTAATTTTAGCTAATACATCATTCAATGTTTCATTGATTGTATCAATAACAGAGTCAACACTTAAATGATCTAAATATGCACCTTGTGCTTTAGTAACTAAATAAGAAGAATTTAACTCCCCAATTTTATTTGGAACAATAACACGAGCTAAATTAATGAGCTCCGGAAGTTTTAAAGCCAAATCATTGAAGATATCAATTGATAAAGATATTTCCTCTGATAAAGTAGCTGCTTCATCATATTTGCTAGCGCCCATTATGGCTTCAAAATCAGAAAACTTATGAGATATAGCATTAGAAATTTCAGCAACAGCTTCCCAAGAAAAAGTATAATTATTAGGATTATCATTAATCATCAATTTTATTTCACGATACTTGTCTTTTAATTCATTAATTCTTCTTCTCTGCATTGAAGATTGATTTAAAACCGCATTGGTAACATCTGAAAGTTTTGTTGTTAAAGCTCTTGTTTCTTCCATCACTTTTTCAATTTCCACAAGTTTTTCATCACACACTCTCAAATTATTTGTATCAAAGGCTTCTACTGCATCTTGAAGTAAACTTGTGCAGTTTTTTAAATTGTTTTGAATGATATCAAAATCCTTTTTACATTGTTGAGCTGTATCTTTAATGTTAATATTTATTCTAGCAATGGCATCCATTTTTGAAATATCCGCATTAAAAGGATGACTTCTTAAATTGTTCATCTTGATTTGAATAGAATCAATCCTTCTTCTCATTTTTTTCTTTTTATTAATTCTTAAAACAATTAATATAATTAAAAAGAAAAATAATGCAATGATTACATAAATCCAACCTGAATTTACAATATTTTCATATATTTGAGCCATTGGCATACATGTCACCTCTCACAAGTATTGTATCATATTTAAATATTTATAAAAATAATAAAATAGATTTGACATTCTAATCTATTAATGTTAAATTAATTAAGCCGATAGCAGCATGTGAAGGTTATTTTGTGTGCGTTGATCTTAAAAGAAAAGTAGCTTGCTGTTTAAGTGAAAGATCAACACCCCAAATAATTAATTCACACAAGCTAGTATATTAAAAACTAGGAGGAAATTAAAAATGGCACGTTACACAGGACCAGTATGGAAAAAAGCTAGAAGATTAAACTTCTCTATTTTAGAAACTGGTGAAGAACTAAGAAAAAGAGCTTATGCTCCTGGACAACATGGTCCAACAAGAAGAATCAAACAGACAAACTATGGTCAACAGTTAGCTGAAAAGCAAAAAATGCGCTTCACTTATGGAATAAATGAACGACAATTCTCAAATTTATTCGATAAAGCTTCAAGAGCTAAAGGTGTTACAGGTACAGTATTCTTGCAGTTATTAGAATCTCGTTTAGATAATGTAGTTTATAGAATGGGATTATCTAGAACAAGAAGAGGTGCTAGACAATTAGTTAACCATGGTCATATCTTGGTAAATGGCAAAAAAGTTGACATCCCTTCATACCAAGTTAAACCAGGCATGATTATTGAAGTTAAAGAAAAAATGAGAAATAACCCTGCTGTTATTGATTCACTAGAAGCAGTCTTAAATACTCCTGCATTTGTCACTTTTGACAGAAAAACTATGAAAGGTGAATTTGTAAGAGTTCCTGAAAGAAATGAATTAAATGCTGACTTTGATGAATTATTAGTAGTAGAATTCTACAACAGAAAGAAATAGTTAACTTATAATAAAAGAATGATTTCCGCAAATGTAATCATTCTTTTTTTTGTTTTAAAAAGGATTCTTAAATTCTTTCTTCTTTTTTAAACAATTTGTTTTTTAAATTAACAAGTGTTTCTTTTGAAATGGTAATATTAAACAACTCTGTTATTACATTTAACTTGTAGGTAATCACAATATAAACTCCAATACAAATTAAAAACATTAAACCTGTTAATACTAATACTACAAACCTATTCATAGCTCCAACATTTACTTCAAATTGAACATAAATAGCAGCAATAATAAACATTGGTATAGCCCCCATCCAACTTTTAGTAAATGAATCAAGCATTTTTTTAAAATTTATGCCATATTTTGATTTAATAATAAATAAACCTGCAATCACATAAAGAACATATTCAGTAGCTTTAATGATAAAATATCCATTAACACCAAAATTAACCAGAAATATTTTATAGAGAGCCAACATAAAGACTAATCTAGATGTTTCCAAGATTAAATAAGTCTTTCTAAGTTGCAAAGCAATTAAAGTAGATATTGTTATTCCAAAAAAATTCATCAAGAACTGATTAACAATTGTTTTAGATAACATATTAGTTCCAATATCAAGATAATAATTGCCATACATTATGTAGTAAATCTCTTTAGCAAAAAATAACATAAAGAAACAGATTGGCACTGATAGAAAGTTAACTGTTTCCATAATCTTATGTACCAAATCAACCACTTTTTTATCATCATTATTAGTTACTGCTTCAGTAATATGAGGTATGATAGCTAAACAAAAACCAGTCATAATAATCATTGGAATTGAAGCAAGTTTAGAGCTTTGATAATTAATAATTCCTTGATAAATAGTAATTAATTTTGCACTGGTACCATATGCTTCCAAGCCACTGGCAAAATATAACAATACAAACAATGCACTTGTTGATATCATTAGAGAATTTAATAAATAAGGAATGGAGACTTTAAACAATTCTATTACAATATCTTTATTTGAATACTCACTTCTAGTATCAACTTGTTCATGGGTCAACTCATATTTTTTTTCGAAAGTCATAAAATAAATAATCGTAAAGATGGCGCTGATGCTAGTAGAAGCTACCCCCATATAAGCAGCCCAAACACGATTTAAGTTCAAAGCATAAACACAAATACTACTGGCTGATATAAGAAAAGCAATTCTGACAACTTGTTCTAAAACTTGAGTTATTGAATAAGTTTTAAATTCTTTCAATCCCTGATAAAAGCCTCTATAATAACTCAAATAAGGAACAAAAACTAAAGCAAAAGCAACAATAGTCAATACATTTTGGGTATTTCTAATATAATCTGTTGATTGTAAATCAGTTGGAACAATCATATAAGCTAAAGGTTTAGCAAAAGTAATCAAAAGTATACAACTAATTAAACCAATAACTGTAATAATACTTCTAGAAACTTTTTTAACCAATCTTACAGTTGCATAATCATCTTTAGTAGCATATTTAGCAACTAATGTAGCAATAGCAAATGGTAAACCTGATAAACATACTTGAAGTACAGCATCATAAACAGTATAAGCATAAGAATAAAAAACAGTTGCTTCCTTAGCAATTTCATTAAATGGGATAACGTATAAAAGTGATAATGCTTTGGTGACAAAAATACCAGCACTACCCGTTAAAGCACCCGCAACAATTGACTGTTTTCTACTTTTTTTATCCATATTATTCTCCTGTTAATTCTTCTACTTCTTCGTAAGTTGTATATAAAGAAAAATATTGGCGAATTGTTTCTTCCTCATTTAACGGTTTATAATCAACCATTACCGAAACTCTTAGGGCACTTTCTTTACTAGTTAAAGAAAGAATTATCCCCTCATAAAAATCATTTTCCTTATCTAACTGTCCTGGAACCATGCTATAATGATATCCATCTAAAATACCAACTGAAGGCATCATGTTTTCTTGATCAATCTCTAAAGATAAGGTTTCAATGATAGCTAAAGCTTTAATATCAAACATTGCAACTTTTGGATTATCAATAATAACATCATAGCGATATTTATCTTCTGCAATCTTGTTAACAACTAACTCAATATCAAAACAAGATGACTCTGTTTGTTTATTTTCAGCAGATAAAATAGCATTATAATAAGTTAAATAAGCATTATATTTTTCTTTATCTAATTGTCTTGTTTCTTCTTTATTACAACCCGCTAAAGTAATAATTAAAACTATTAATATCAGTATTTTTTTCATTTTTAACCTTCCTTCAAACAATTATACTTTAAAAATGAAGTAACTCTTTTTTCCTTTTTTAATGACAATAGTTTCACCATCTAAACTATCATCTTTTGTTAGTATTTTTTCTAATGATGTACATTTTTCTCCATTGATAGAGATTGAACCATTATTAATAAACTCTCTTGCTTCTCTTTTACTTGATGCTGCCTTTGAGTTGACTAAAGCATCAATCAATAAGACATTTTCTTCTATATCAATTGTATTAGCATCTTTAAAAGCATCTTTTATTTCTTTGTTGGTTAAATCTTTAATATTTCCACTAAATAAAGCTTCAGTTATATTTAAAGCACTTTGCAGACCTTCTTTACCATGAACTAATTCAGTTAACTCTTCTGCCAAAGCTTTTTGCGCTTCTCTTAAATGAGGTTCATTTTTTACTTTAATAGCTAAATTTTCAATTTCTTTAACTGACTTCATTGAAAGTCTTTTTAACATATTAACAACATCATTATCAGCAATATTGAAGAAGAATTGGTAAAATTCATAAGCGCTAGTCTTTTCTGGATCCAACCAGACATTTTGACCTTCAGATTTTCCAAATTTAGAACCATCTGATTTAGTAATTAAAGGTGAAGTAACTCCATAAACCTTAGAACCATCTTCAATCTTTTTAACTAGTTCACAACCAGAAGTTAAGTTACCCCACTGATCTGAACCACCTATTTGTAATTCACAGTTGTAGTTTAAATATAAATGTAAAAAGTCAATTGATTGCAGCAACATATATGAGAATTCTGTATACGAAATACCTGTTTCAAGTCTTGAAGCAACAGCATCTTTAGCTAACATATAGCTTAAATTGAAACATTTTCCATAATCTCTTAAATAATCTATAACATTTAACTTACTAATCCAATCATAATTATTAACCATTATTGCGGCATTTTCACCTTCAAAAGATAAAAAATGTGCTAATTGCTTTTTAATACATTCAGCATTATATCTAACATCTTCTAATGTTAAAAGGTTTCTTTCACTAGTCATTCTTGGATCTCCAATCATACCAGTAGCACCACCAACTAAAATAATCGGAGTATGTCCTGCGACTTGATATCTTTTTAACAGTAATACTTGCTGTAAATGACCAACATGTAAAGAGTCAGCTGTAGGGTCAAAACCACAATAACAAGTGATTGGGCTTTTTAATCTTTCTTTTAATCCTTCTAAATCTGTTACATCCTTAATTAATCCACGCCAATTTAATTCTTCTAAAAAAGTCATATCTTCCACCTCGTGCCTACTTATTTTACCATATTATGACTTTATTGTTAATCTTTTTAAGCACTAGAAAAAAGGAAGTAGTTTTTTGCTACTTCCTAAACTTTTGTTGATGCTTTATTTTTATAAATATAGCTCAATTGATATTCTTTTTCTTTAATCTCATCATCATTTAACATCTTGGTCATAACTCTCATCGCTAATGCACCTAAATCATATGATGGAATGAAAAATGATGAAATTCTTGGACGAACCATGTCAGTATATCTAGAATCCATAACACAAACTAAGTCAGTATCTTTTGGAATACTAATTCCATTTTCTGTACAAGCATTAAGCACTGCCATTGCTTGAGAATCCCTTACGGTAATGACTAATTGATGTTTGCTATCTTTGAAATATTCATTTAAATAATCATAAGAATTATGATAATTATCAGGAATTTCAATTAGCCCATCAAACTCTATATTATGTTTTTTAAATCCTTTTTTAATTCCTTGCAATAGTTCATCCATCATCATTGGATTTTTCTTATCTTCGATTAAAACAATGTCTTTATAGCCTTCTTGAATATACTTATCAGTTAATTCATATAAGGCTTTTTTATAGTCAACAAATACATTACAAGCATCATCTGCTTTTATTTTGTGACCAATGTAAACCATTGGGGTAGAAAAACTATTCAATATCGCTACTTCTTGCTCAGTTAAACAATCATTATAAACAATTACTCCATCAGCTCTAGATTTAACAATATTATCAATTATTTCACTCATTTCATTAATACTGCTACTTGTTGTATGGATTGCGATATTGTATTTATAAATTTTAGCGACATCCAATAATCCATTAATAATTTTTCCCATATACAAGAAACTAGAATCAGGAATAACTAGAGCAATAGTAGTTGTCTTTTTTAAGGCTAAACCTTGTGCTACCGCATTAGGTCGATAACCCAATTTAATAATTGCTTCTTCAACCCTTTTTCTCGTTTCTTCTTTCACTAGTGATGAGTCGTTAATGACACGAGAAACCGTAGCTAATGATACACCAGCTTCGTGAGCTACTGAATAAATAGTTACTTTTTTCTTTCCATCATTTAACGTGCTCATATACTATTCTTCCTTATTTTCTTCTTCTTTTTCTACTTCTTCTTTTTCTTCTTCTTTGTGAATTTTTTCTTTGATAGATTCAAAAACATTTTCAATTTTTTCTTTAGCAACAACTACTGTTTCTCTAACTTTAGGATCGCGAATAAATTCTTGGTATTTACCACTAACAAATTCTGATGCTTCCTTTGCTTTTTCAGAGACAGTTTCAACTGTTTTCTTAAAATCCTCATTTTCTAAAGCTTTGTTGTAGTATTCAGTTGCTTTTTCACCAACTTGTTGAGCTACATTTGTAACAGTTTCTTTTGCTTTTTCAAGTTTTTCAGCAGTTTTATTTTCTTCGTTGAATTCTGCAAACTTTTCTTTTGCTTGAGTTGATAATTCATTTGCTTTTTCTGAAAACTCATCAAGATAACCTTTTAAAGTCTCTTTGTTTAGGTTAATATCATTTAACCCTTCTGCTAATTTAGCAAATGATTCTTTAATTCCTTCTTTTACATCTTCAACTGCTTCTTTTACTTTTGCAACTACCTCTTCGAAGCCTTCTGCGCTTTCTTCACATTTTTCTTTACATTCTTTTTCACATTCTTCTATACCTTTTTCAGGGCATTCTTCGACACATTCTTCAGTGCATTTAACTTTATTTTCTTCCATTTTATTCCTCACTTTCTGTTGTATTATTACTTTCTTTTCTTTCATCAGCAATAATTCTATCTTTATTTTCTATTTTTTCTAAAAAAGATAAAATCATATTTTTTATTTGTTCATATTCTTTTGTCCATCTTGCGATAAATTTTTTAACCATTTGTTCCAATGTAAATCTTACCGCTTCAACAGTCATAGATACATTGTTAATTGTTTTAGCTGTTACACCAAAATCATCAACATATTTATTTGCTGTTTCAATAGTTTTATTTAAGTTTCCAATTGTATCGTTAGCAGTTGATACAATCGCATCAACGTTAGTTAATGAATTCTCAACTCTTTTTATTAACTTAGTCGCTTTTACTCCAACTACTATCAAAATAATTAAAGCAACAGTACCTATAATCGGCAAAAGATAACCAAAGATTTGACTGACTAATTGTAAAAATTCCATAACCTATACCTCTAATCACATTTTAACTTACTTTGAAAATTTTTTCAATAAATTAACAAAATATTGAAAGTAATTTCATTTACTTGCCTTTTTTGTCCATAATCAGTGGTTTTATCGCCTTGTAAAGCTTTCCACCAACAGTTGTGCCATAGACTTTAACAATGGCATTATTCAAACCTTGTTTAGTCTTATATTTCAAAATGCAGTCAGTTAATAATTTTGCTTGTTCATTATCTTCTACTAACCCTTTGACTTGATTATACAATTTTGTATATTTTTGTTTTTGATTCAATTTTGTTAAATCTGCTGCAAGAATTATATCATAGTTTTTCTTTTTCCAAAAAGCAACTAATGGGCCAAAGCCAGCATCATTAGATACAATAACATATTCTTTTGAACTATCTTCTTTTAACAAAAACCCTAAATAACTTGCCAACTGAAAATCTAAAGCATTTTTATGTCCTACTTCTACTTTAAAAGTTTTGATATCTGCTTTTGATTCTATAATTTTTTTATGTACCGCAAATGAAATCTTATCCACATTTACACTATAGAAAATATAAACTGTATCATTTTGAGACAATTCGTTGATACCATATAAGCCATCACTTTTTACATTTTCAAAATCTACTAAATATACTGTCATTATTCACCTCTTTACACTAATTGTCTTCCCCCATATTTTCTAACTTTTAAAACATGGCAACATCCCACTCCAAAGACTTTTTCAATTTCTTTTTTATATATTTTAACAAAATCATCTTTAACAAATGCTTGAATTGTACCAGCAAATCCGCCACCGTGAACTCTACAAACACCATTGTCTTGTAGTATGTTTTCAGAATACATTAAGCCAATCGATAAAGCTTGATCTTTTATATCATGGTTAGAGTAAACATTTTGCAAATATTTAAATGATGAATTCCCCGATTCTCTAACAACATCCAAAAAAGCCTTAAAGTTATTTGATTCTAAAGCATCAACTGCCTTTTCTACTCTTTCATTTTCATAAATAACATGTAGTGTTCTAAGCAATGCTCTATCACCACATTTTTCTCTAATTTCATCTATATTTTCTAATACTTCTTGAGCAGTAACTTCTCTAACTAATGTTTTACCTAACAACTCACAAACACTCTTCATTTCATAGGGGATAGCAGCATAATCATCAGTTAAACCAGCATGAGAACCTTTAGAATCAACAATACATAAACTATAACCAAATTTTGAAAAATCTGCTTGAACTTTTTTTACCACTGGTTGACTATTGTCTTCAAAATCAATATAAATCAAGTTTCCAACTGAACAAGCCATTTGGTCCATTAAACCTGATGGTTTGCCAAAGTAAACATTTTCAGCATACTGGCCAGCTTTAGCAATTACGACTGGATCAACTTCACCTTTATTAAATAAACCTGAAACAATATTTCCAACCATTGTCTCAAAAGCAGCACTAGAACTTAAACCAGAGCCAGTAGCAACATCGCTAGTCATATAAGCACTAAATCCTTCAATACGATATAATTCATCATCTAATTTCTTTAAAACACCTTTAACTAATGATCTAGTAGATCTTTTTTCTTCTTCCTTCATTTCTAAATCATTTATTGCTACACCATTACATCTACGATTATCACTAGTGATGTTAACAAAATTACTTTTATTTTCTGCAGCGACCGCAATAATATCAATATTTACAGCACAAGCCAAAACCTTTCCATTTTGATGGTCAGTATGATTTCCTGAAACTTCACTTCTTCCTGGCACTGAAAATAAACTAACATCATTTTCACCATATAACTGTTCGAATTTTTCAATAGCTTCGATATATCTTTTTCTTTGATATTCTAATCCAGATAGATCTTGATATAAATCAATAAATATTTCATCGAATCTACCCTCTTGTATTCTCTGCTTTAAGATGCCAGATTTCATATATTATCCTCCTATTTTAATTATTCATTTCTTCTATCAAAACTATTACATTAATTTGATTATCATTGTAGTATTTAACCTTATAAGTTTTTCCTATTTCCATAAATGGTGTAATTGATAATTCTACAATAGCTTTAATACTATATTTTTCATCTGTATCACTAATAATATAGTAATATGTATTTCCATCAACAACAACACTAGTTAACTGTTTTATTGTAATAACTGCTTCAGTAACATCATGCACCTCTTCACTAGAAATACCCATCATTTTCAAATACTGTTCTGAAGCATATTTAATACCTAATGAAGCATCAGTAACTGTTACTTTTTGGTAATTTACAACATCTACAAAAGCATACATTTTAACTAATCCTGCATCATCTTTTAATGATAATAAATAAGTTGGTCGACCATTAAGATTGATTAAAAGAGGAAAAGTTGTCGTATATTGTTTTTCTTGTACCTGTCCTGTTGCTGAATCCATTGCACTATATTCTTCCGCTCCTGGAACATCATAGAATCTTGCTTCATGAGTTCTTAAATTAACTAAAACAAATCCAATATTACTTTCATCTGATGAAATTGAAGTAATTCCAGTATACATATACACATCATCATTCATTGTCATATAAGTATAGCCATCAGTTGTTTGAACAACATTCTTTTGAGCAAATACACTATTCAAATAACCATTTTGATATCTTCCCCATGAATCTATTTCTTCAATGACTAAATGAGCATCAAAGACCTCATCAATCCATTCTGGAATATCTTTTATCTCATACCTATGAGTTTCTCCAGTAATAGCATTAACCGCTATTATTCCACTGACCTCTTTTCTCAAATTAACCCAGGTATATTTTATTGTTTGAACTATCCAGTAAGGAACACCTTGTTCATCAACTTCAAAGGAAATATCTCCAAAATTTGTGAAAGGATAATTAAATCGTAAATGTCTATTTAAATCATGAAAAAAGTAAGCACTTGGCAAATACTTCAAACCATCTTGTGTTTTTACTAAAGTAGCCTCTCCGGTAGTACAATCAACTAAAATATAACCTGCAGTGCCTTGCTTATTGGCTAAGTATTTGAAAAACCCATCATACTCTAATGGTGTGGCACGAACAATTTTATTCTGATAATTGATTAAAGAATATTCATCACTAACTGTAAACTGTGAAACCAATTCAGGGATTTGTCCAACTACTCTATCTCCTACTTTACGAGCAGAAGTTTTATCTAATAATGGTAAGTTGTTAAAATCAACTTCTTTAATATCATCTTTAAAAGAACCGTTTGTTATTTGTATTCTATTTTTGTATAGATTTGAAGAAAACATTGGTGAAAAGATTACAGTACCCAACAAATAAACTACAACAATACCTATAACTATAAAAGTTGGATATAAACCTTTTCCTTTGTTAAAACCTTTACTGATTGTTTTTGTTTGAACAATAATGAATATTGGCCCAAAAACTGCTGGTAAAAAAAACATCCAGAAACCAAGGTTTGTTGGATTAATTGGCGGTAAAAGTATAAAGTAAGCAATAGCCCAACCAATAACCCATAAAATTAATGTATAAGCCTTAAATTTTTTAAACATTGTAACACCTCCTATACAACTATATTATATACGTATATTGTCATTTATGTTATAGCGATTGTGTGTAGTTTCTATATTTTTTTAGTAAAATCTAACAATTAGACCAGTACTTAGTTCCCCAATTATCAAAATCGTACTGAGACATATACTCATTGCATTCATAGTCAATATAATAAAGCAAATCACGATACAAAATAAAATTACTGGGATAATAATCGATATTAATATTGTTATTTTTCAAGTGCTCAGCTATTTTTTTTATCAAGATTATTTCTAAACTAATATCTTCTTTATTTTGTATCTTCTCTAACACTGTTTTACCCTCAATATATTCTTTGATAATAATTTCATTCTCTATATCAACTTCTATTAAATTAGGCATTAGAACATCAAGATTCAATAATGTTTGATAATCACTCAACTCACTTTCAATCTTATTATTAAATGTATAATAATCACAAGGTTCATGGTGAATTTTTTTCAATATATAAAAAACCCCTTCATAACTTGCTAAGTATGAATATCCACCTTTTCCCTTTCCTAATAACCTTATAATTTTATATCTTTTATTATTTACTATCATAATAATAAATCCTTTAATTTTATACCTTATTTTCCCTCAATAACCTGTAATACATTGTATTCCAAAACTCTTTTACTATATTTTCATGAAATATTATCATCTTTAATCACTTAACAACAAATTTTGCAATTTGTCAAAAATC
>JAAZKG010000100.1 GCA_012799935.1 Erysipelotrichia bacterium
GAGTCTTATATGTATAAAAGAGTTTTATTGAAATTATCAGGTGAAGCATTAAGCAGCAAAGAAACGACATTTTCTTCTGATATGCTTAAAAGATTAGCTTTACAGTTAAAAAAAGTTACAGAAATGGGAGTTCAAGTAGCTATTGTTGTCGGTGGTGGTAACATTATGCGTGGAAAATTTGCTGCTGAAATAGGTTTACCTAGAGTAGAAGCAGATAAAATGGGTATGTTAGGTACTATGATTAATGCTTTGGCAGTTTGTGGAGCATGTCAAGAAAATGGTTTACATGCTTATATGCAAAGTGCTGTTGAATGTACTAGGGTATGTGACATTATTAATTATCGTAAAGCAATTGAAGTTTTAGAAAACGGTGGAATTGTTGTCTATGGTGGCGGAACTGGTAATCCATATTTTTCAACTGACACAGCAAGTGCATTAAGAGCTTCTGAAATTGGTTGTCAAGCTATTTTAATGGCTAAAAATGGAGTTGATGGGGTTTATAGTTCTGACCCTAGGAAAGACCCTACAGCTGTAAAGTTTAATAAATTAACTTATCAAGAAATGATTGAAAAAGAATTAAATGTTATGGACTTGACAGCAGCAAGTATGTGTAAAGATAATAATATCGATACAATAATATTTAATATGAATGAAATTGAAAATATTTCTAAAGTTCTTTTAGGGGAAAAAATTGGAACTGTTGTTAGTAATTAATAATAAGGAGGTTGTTTTATGCCGCAGGTAGATTATGTAAAAGAAAAAATGAATAATTCTATTGAAGTTTTTGAAAGCAATTTAAGTCAAATAAGAACTTCAGGTGCTAATCCTGGATTAGTAGCACATGTTACCATTGACTATTACGGAATGGAAACACCTATTAATCAGGTATCTGGAATTTCAGTAATTGAAGGGAAACAATTATTGATAAAACCTTATGAAATGCATATAGTTAAAGATATTGAAAAAGCTATTTTTGCAGCAAATTTAGGTTTAACTCCTCAAAATGAAGGAACACAGATTAGAATTAATGTTCCACCATTAACTGAAGATAAAAGAAAAGAGTATACTGCTCAAGTTCTTAAAATGGCTGAAGATGCTAAAGTTGCAATTAGGAATATTAGAAGAGAAGGTAATGACTTAGTAAAAAAAGATAAGACTCTTCCTGAAGATTATTCAAAAAGTTTAATTGAAGATATTCAAAAAGCTACAGATGATGCTATTAAACAAATTGATGAAATTGCTACTGCTAAAAATAAGGATATTATGACAGTTTAGTTATGAATATTCCACAACATATAGCCATTATCATGGACGGAAATGGTCGCTGGGCTAAGCAGCAAAATAAACCCAGATCTTATGGCCACTTTGTTGGAACCGATAATGTTAGAAATATTGCCCTTAAAGCTGATGAACTAGGTGTTAAAGTTTTAACTTTATATGCCTTTTCAACTGAAAATTGGAAAAGACCAAAAGAAGAAATAGATTACTTGATGTCTTTACCAGCAGTTTTTTTTGATAAGTTTCTTAAGGAATTAATGGAAAAAAATATTAAAATAGAAGTCATTGGTGATTTATCAGTTTTGCCAGTAAAAACTATAAAGGTTTTAAATCAAGCAATTAAAAAAACAAAACATAACAGTGGAATGATTTTAGTTTTTGCCTTAAATTATGGTGGCAGAAATGACATTGTTGAAGCGGTAAATGAAATTATTAAAAAAGGTAATATTACTGCCATTACTGAACAAGATATAACTAATAATATTTCTACTAAAAATTATCCAGATGTAGATTTAATGATTAGAACAAGTCTTGACTATCGTATTTCCAATTTCTTATTATGGCAATTATCTTATGCAGAATTAATTTTTATCGACTGTTATTGGCCAGCTTTTAATGGGGAAAAATTTGTAGAGGCAATTGAAGAATATAGTAATAGACAAAGAAGATTTGGAGGTTTACTATGAAACAGCGTATTATTACTGCTTTAGGATTGTTAATAGTATTAATTCCAGCATTATTAGCAGGAGGAATTTTCTTTAAAATTGTTGCTAGTTTTTTTGTGATAGTTGGTTGTTATGAAATATTAAGACTTTTTTCTGATAAATGGCCTAAGTGGACAATTTATAGCATCTATATTATTTTTGTTTTTGGTTTGATGACAGCATTTAATTTTGAATATTATATTCAATTTAATTGTATTGTAATAATATTCTTATTTTTAATATTAGTGTTATATCAAGAGGTTAGTTTTGAATATATTGGTCTTATTTTCTTAGTTCTAAATATTATTGTCTTAACAATTGCATCAATTAATCTGATGTATTCAATTAATAAATTATTGTTAATTTATACTGGTATAGCAACATATATTACTGATACTTTTGCCTTGTTTACGGGCAAAGCATTTGGTAAGCATAAATTAAATCCCAGAATATCACCAAATAAAACAGTAGAAGGGACATTAGGCGGTTATATATTTGGTGCAAAAATTTCATTTTTGTTTGGATATTTCTTTATCAAAGAAGTTGATTTGTCTTTTTTAATTTTAGGTTCACTGATTATGCCAGCAATGGGGCAAATTGGAGATTTATCTTTTAGCGCTATTAAAAGACATTTCAATATTAAAGATTTTGGCAATTTATTTCCAGGACATGGTGGAATATTAGATAGAATAGATTCACTGACATTTAATTGTTTAGTGATGTTTTGCCTAATGAATAGTTTATTATGAAAAAGCGTATTGTAGTATTAGGAGCTTCAGGCTCTGTAGGTTCTCAAACAGTTGATGTCTTAATCCAACATCAAGATCTTTTTGAAGTTGTAGCCCTGGCAGTTGGCACCAGAGTATATTTTTTAGAAGATTATCTTGATAAATATTCATTAGAATATGCCTGTGTTCAGTATTATGAAGATTACATAAGAATTAAAGATAAATATCCAAACACTAAATTCTTTTATGGTGATGATGGTTTGATTTCTTTAACATCAATTCATAATATTGACATGGTTTGTAATTGTCTGCAAGGCTTTGTTGGCTTACTTCCGACTTTAAATGCCATTGAAAACAAATGTGATATTGCAATTTCTAATAAGGAGTCTTTAGTTGCTGCAGGTAGCATTGTTATGGAAAAAGCGAGATTATATAAGGCTAGATTAATTCCAGTAGATTCGGAACATTCGGCTATTTTTCAAACTTTAAGAGGTAACATCAGAAAAGATCTAAAAAAATTAATTATCACCGCATCAGGAGGAGCTTTTAGAAATTTAAATCGAAATGAATTGGAAAATGTTACAAAAGAAGATGCTTTAAAACATCCAAGATGGAAAATGGGCAACAAAATAACTATTGATTCAGCTACTATGATGAATAAAGGTTTTGAGGTTATAGAAGCTCATGTATTATTTGATATTCCATATGAACAAATTGAAGTTATTATGCATCCTGAAAGTATTGTTCATTCAATGACTGAATATGTTGATAACACTGTGATAGCTCAATTAGGTGTCACTGATATGAGATTGCCAATCCAATATGCTTTAACTTATCCAAGAAGAATACATAATAATTCAGATGTTTTGTCATTGACAGATTTGAAATCACTTACTTTCAAAAGTCCTGACTTTAAAAGATTTCCACTATTAGATTTAGCCTATGCAGTAGGCTATTTAGGTGGAAACATGCCAGCAATTTTAAATGGAGCTAATGAAACAGCAGTAGAATTATTTTTAGAAGATAAAATTTCTTTTTTAGATATTGAAAAAATTAATTTTGAAGTTGTCAAATCAGGAAAAGAAATTTATCTAGAAAATCCAACCTTAGAACAAATTATAGAATCTAATGATTGGGCAGTAAAAAAAGTAAAGGAAGTTTTAAGTAGATTATGACATTTATTTTATTTATATTAATGATTGGTGTATTAATTACCTTCCATGAACTTGGTCATATGTTAGCAGCCAAGGCTTTTAATGTTTATGTTAAGGAATTTGCAGTTGGTTTTGGTCCAAAATTACTTGCCTATCAAGGCAAAGAAACTATATATACCTTAAGAGCAGTGCCATTTGGTGGATTTACAGCAATGATAGATGAAAATAAAGAAGATGATGAGGAAGATGAGAAGTCAGATGATGAAAAAAATGAAGTTGAATCTTTGATAGTTGAAGATAAA
The DNA here is from genome assembly GCA_012799935.1 of Erysipelotrichia bacterium. Lineage (GTDB taxonomy): Bacteria > Bacillota_I > Bacilli_A > Erysipelotrichales > Erysipelotrichaceae > UBA1783. Next base: position 4,167 of record JAAZKG010000100.1, read on the forward strand.
AGAACATTTTATGGTGTTTCAGCTTTGAAAAGAATCATTATTCTTTTAACTGGTCCGGTATTTAACTTTCTTTTAGCAATGGTTATTTTCATATCAATATTTTGTACTGTTGGAGTTAAGGCAATCTATCCAAAACCTGTAATTGAGCAAGTTGTGGAAAAATCACCAGCTCAAAATGCCGGCTTGATGGTTGGCGATGAAATAATTGCCATTACTTATGCAAATGGTAAAAAAGTCGAAATAGAAACAACTTATGATGTGGCAATAAATAATTCATTGCATAAGGGTGCTTATACATTAACAGTATTAAGAGGAAATGATTTAATTGATATTTTTGTTAATCCTATTTATAGTGAGGAAAGTAAAACCTATATAATAGGTGTTGTTTTTGCCGGAGAACCAACTTATCAAAAATTAAAAACATCTGAAGCTATCGTTGAAGGTATAAAACATACCTTTGAAAGTGTGGCTTTGACTATAAAATCTGTAGTATCAATGTTTACAGGTAATATCGGATTAGAAAATGTTTCTGGAATTGTAGGAATGTATTCAATAACTGAAGAAGCATTATCTTATAGTTTAATGTCTTATTTTTCACTGGCAGGTTCGATTTCTATTTCTTTATGTGTGATGAATTTGATTCCTATTCCAATATTTGATGGCGGTAGGATTGTAATGACAATTATAGAAGTAATTATTGGTAAAAGAGATGAAAAAATAGAATCTATTGTTTTAACAATTTCTATGATTTTAGTTTTAGCTTTATTTATTCTAGTAACAATTTCAGATATTGGGAAATTATTTAGATAATATGAAAAATAAAAGAGATATTGAGGCAGTATTTTTATCTGAAAAAAATAAAATGTCAAAGCTATCTTTTTTGTTTGGCTCAACTGGTTTTGTATTTTTAATACTGCTATTAGAGCTGATTTTTATCATTATTATTTATCTAAAACTTTTAGATTACATTATTCCAATTATTAGTGCAGTAGTTATATTGGATTTTATTGTTTTGTTATATATGTTAAATGATGATGATGACTATGAATCATATAAAATAACTTGGTCTATTATTATTCTATTGGTACCAATTTTAGGCAGTGTTGCGTATTTATTTGTTAAACTCGATATATTCAATAATCGTTATAAAAAATATTTTATTAATAAAAATCTTGATTTTTCACAATATATTGAAACTGATGAAAACCTACTAGCAAAGATAAAAAAAGAGGATATTGAACTTTATCATCTGCATAATTACTTAAAAAAAGCTGGTAATAGAGGCATATATTCTAATTGTGAAGTAAAATATTTTGCTTCTGGAGAAGAGATGTTTCCAATTTACCTTGAAGAATTAAAAAAAGCTGAAAAATTTATATTTTTAGAATATTTTATTATTGATAGAGGAAAGATGTGGAATCATATTTTAGAAATTTTAATTGAAAAGGTTAATGCTGGAATTGATGTTAGGGTAATTTATGATGGAACTTGTGATTTTACAAAACTGCCAGCCAATTATCATAAAAGATTAAATAAAATTGGAATAAAATGTGTTAAATTTGCTCCTTTATATCCATTTATTTCCACATATTTCAATTTTAGAGACCATAGAAAAATGACAATAATTGATGGTAAAGTTGCTTTTACAGGCGGAATTAATATTGCTGATGAATATATTAATATAAAAGAAGTTTTTGGATACTGGAAAGATACTGCTATTATGATTAAAGGAGAAGCTGTTAAATCATTTACAGTAATGTTTCTCAAGATGTCAGTAGTAAATATGAGTGAAAAAGAAATACAATATATTAAAAGTTCCAATGGCTTGAAATATGAAAAAAAAGGATATGTAATACCATATGGTGATATTCCTATGGATAAAGATTTAGTAGGAAAAAATGTTTATTTAGATGTTTTGAACCAAGCAAAAAAATATGTTTATATTATGAGCCCCTATTTTATATTGGATGATGAATTTTTAAATTCAATTAAGTTTGCAGCTAAAAAGGGTCTAGACATTAGAATTTTACTGCCAGGTATACCGGATAAAGTATATATTAATAAAATAGCAAAATCATATTATAAAACAATGATTGATGCTGGTGTGAAAATATTCGAATATTCTAAGGGATTTGTTCATGGAAAAATGATGATTTCTGATGATATAAAAGCAATTGTCGGAACTATCAATTTAGATTATCGAAGTTTATATCATCATTTTGAAAATGCAGTTTATCTATATGATGTTGATGCAGTAATAGATGTTAAAAATGATATGATAAAATCTATTGCTGAAAGCAAAGAAATTACTAGTGAAGATATTTTAAAGCAAAAACTTTCAACAAAAATTGTAGTTTATTTATTCAAAATTTTTGAACCTTTATTATAAAATCCGCTAATATTATTAGTTTTATTGACTTTTAATATTGGTTTTTTTATATTTAAAAAGTTAGTAAATGGTGTGTAAATTGTGTGAAAATTTTGTTTAAATAGTTGCAAAAATTGTATTTTTTCTATATGATTAATTCAAGAGAGTAGACAATAAGCTAATCTATATTATTATTACTATTCATTATATTTTTAATAAATTAGA
>JAAZKG010000101.1 GCA_012799935.1 Erysipelotrichia bacterium
CATTTCATCCAATTGTTTTATATCGTTATAAATGGTCTTTCTTTCAACATCTATTGATTGGGTTTTTAAATAGGAAATTAACTGTTCTGCATTAACTCCATTTTCATAATTTGTATTCTCTTTTAAAAATTCCAATACCATCATTATTCTTTTTTTATTGCTCATTTTCATCACCAAAACTATTATATCATAGTCCAATAATTTACACAGCAATATTTAGTAAACTTGTTAGAATATAGTTGTAATCAAGGAGGTTCAAATATGAAAAAATCTTATGTAGTCATTACTTCTTTTTCATTAATGCTGCTTTCAATAGCTAGTTTTATTAATCAGCATTATTTAATCTGTGTTGTTTCATTTGTTTTATCTATCTTACTTTTAGTAGCTTTATTATTTAGGCTAAAAGAAAAAATCTCTTTGAATCTTCTTGATTTGTTTATAGTAGCTTTTCAATTTGTTTTAATTGGTTTTTTTATCAATCAGCTAAAAGAAATCTCTGTTGCTCATGTATATATTGGTCTGATAATTACTTTGTTTAATTTAATCTATCACAAAACAATTTCTACCCTAAATCTCAATGATCAAAAGTATTGTTATATTATTAGCATCACTATGTTATCTTTCGTCTTTGCTTTTGTTGCTTTAGTTGATTTTGTTATGATTATCATATTTTCTATGGAAGGATCATTAGTTTTTAATTACTTAATATTCTTATTTGTCATTTCTTTTCCTACTTTGATAATGGGGTTATCTAACATCCTTCATCCCCAATCTCTAAAAGCCTAGAAATAGGCTTTTTTTATTGAATATCTAGTAAATAAATGGTTTAATCTATTCAAGAGAAAGATAGAAAGTAGGTAAAGTATGAGAATTTTAGTCACAAATGATGATGGGTTTTATGCTGAGGGTTTAAAATATTTAGTTAACGAAATGAAAAAATTAGGAGAAGTAATAGTTATAGCTCCCGCTGAACATCAATCAGGAGCTGGACATTCTATCACTTTCAATAAAATTGTTAAAGTTGAAAAAGAAATGTACGATGAAGAAACTGAAGGCTACAAAATCTATGGTACACCAAAAGATTGTGTGGAACTAGGTTTATCAGCAATTGTTAAGGATATTGATTTTGTTATTTCAGGAATTAATGAAGGTGGTAACTTGGCCAGTGATATTCCTAGCAGTGGCACTTGTGGTGCTGCTTGTGGTGCTCTACCTTTTAAAGTTCCAGCAATGGCTGTTTCTTTAGGTTGGGCAGATAGTTTTGAATACTCTGCCGCTGCTAAAGTAGCATATGAAGTAGCAAAATGGTTTATCAAACAACCATTTAACAAAGAATTTGTTTTAAATGTCAATGTCCCAAATATTCCTGGCGAACAGATAAAAGGCTATACTGTTGCAGGTTTTGGTGGGTATCCACAATATCATCAAGATTTAACTCCAACTTTTGATGGCAAATACTATTACTACAATACTAGAAGTACAAGTTTTACCTTCCATTACACTAACCATTCATTATCGGGCGATTTATATGCTCTTGATAATGGCTATGTTACTTTAACTCCGATTAATCTAAACATGGTTAAAGAAACAGATTTACCACTTTTAGAAAAAGCTTGGAACGAAAAATAAATCCTCCGCAAAGAGGATTTTTTCTTGGTTAACGAATAAAATTTGTTCGATATTTTTCTTTTTCGTGTTTTGGTAGTTCAATACCATTTTCTTTAGCTATTTCAAGACATTTTAAACAATAGACCATATTTCTAGCTAAAGTTCTCATTGTTTGTAATCCTTCTAAATCTTCTTTAGATTGTTCGGCATTATTTCCAAATATCATATTCCAATATCCAGAAGAAACTATTAACATTTCCGAAATACCTAAATACTTAATTAACTGTTCATAAGCTGATGTTGTCCCAGCTCTTCTTGCTGCTACTATCACCGCTACAGGTTTTAATCTGAATGTTTCTTTATCAGCAGAATAAAATACTCGATCTAAAAAAGAAGTTATTAATCCTGAAGGAGCTGCATAATGTACTGGTGAACCAAAAATAAACCCATCAGCTTCTTTGGCCTTTTTTTGAAACTCATTGACAATATCATTTCTGAAACAACCTTTTTGATTTTTTCTACAATACCCACAACCTATACAGCTGGCAATTGGATCATTTCCCAGCCAAATCATTTCAGTTTCAATATTTTCTTGATTTAAAATATTGCTTATTTCTTCTAAAGCTGCATTTGTTGTCCCTTTTTGATGAGGACTACCATTTACTATTAACACTTTCATATTACAATCCTTTTTCTATCTGTATTCATATTTTTTATTTACTATAACGCTATTTGTATTTTGATAAATATTCTGTAAACGAGTTTGCCCCAAGCTTTCTCTTTCTATTTATCATAATAGTCCAAATTGCATTCCCTTAATGCTCTGTAATTAAATTGTTTTCAAAAGCTTCAACTAATATATCGCCAGTTATCATATGTTTCAACGAAAACTCACTAATATATGTATTTATATCTTTAAGATTATTGCTAGCCAAAATGCCACAATGCTTTTTAGCTAAAGAAATTGCTGCTGCTTCGCCTTTCCCTATAATCTTATTATTATCCACGAATCTCGTTGTAAGTTTTCTATATAGAACATACTCTTGCGAAGTGATATCAATACATTCTATTCTAGCGACCTTGTTACTTATCAAAACATCTAATTTTATTTTTAAATGACTGATTGTAGGATAACTAAGTTCATCATAAACTTCTTTTGGAATAATAATCCTACCTTGATACATTTGAGCCAAAAGATTTTCCTCATTAACCCATAAAAAAGCACTAATACAATCTGTATCAAAAAAGATTAAATCAGTCAAGAACAACACCGTCCTCACCTTCGAACCCATATACTATATCATCTCTAAAAGCAGCTAATAATAACTCTTCATACTTTCCTTGAGAAATAAATTCTTTTTCTAAAAGATATTCAGACAAAGCAATGTAATGACCCAAAACTAATTTGTTTTTTGTTTCAGAAGTTGGATAATATAATGTTGTATCATAACCTAATCTAGCTGCCGTTTCAACCACTCCAGACTCCATTTTTTTCGTATCATTATACCCGATGTATCCTTCTTCCAAAAGTCTATATATCATTGCTTTATGGCTAACTCCATAATACTGTTCAATTCTTATTACATCTTCTTTATTCAAAACTTTTCTATTGTTGTTTCTTTTTATTTCTTCAACCAAACTATATAAAGATGATTGAGGAACCAAAAAATATGCAGCAAACTGGTCTGCTTTTTTTTCTTTTTCATCCCCTTTTCCTATTTGAATATAACTAACTGAGCTTAATTGCTCTTTATCAAAAAATAAATGGTATAATTCATGAGCTAACGAGAATCTTTGTCTGCCTATTGACATCCCTGAATTAATTGCAATTACATTAGATTTATTTCCCTTATAACAAACCCCACTTATGTTTTTTCCCATAGGGAAAAAAATTAGTGTTAAATTTTCTATTTTTTGAACGAGTTGAAAAACATCAATTGGAGAAGATTCATCTTCTCCCAACTTCTTTCTAAGAATTGAAGCCATATTACTCAATTCCATTTTGTTAATCATTTAAGGTCTCCTCAACTAATTCATCCATTTCAAATTGATTCAAAACAATTCTGTTAATTGTTGCCATAGTTTTTAAATCAGTTGATTCTATGTTATTCTTTCTAAATGAAATTATTTGCTTTTTCTCTATTTTTCCATTCGCTAAAATATCATCTAATGTACAACAAAAAAGTGTCGATAATTTTTCTAACACATCTGAACTTATAGATCTTTCTCCTGTCTCCAATTTTGCTACCATACTTTGATCTATAGACAAAAAATCAGCGACTTGAGTTTGTGTTAAGTTAGTTATTTTCCTAAATTCTTTTAACCTCTTACCAATCTCTACTAAATTTACCATAATCATATCTCCGTATTTTACTTAATTATATATTAACAGATTTCTGTCATAATGTAAACACATTTTGTCGCTAACTTTATGACAAAAATCTAGCACTCATCATCTTTTTTATGAAATAATTTTTTACAAACTCTACAAAAAATATCATTTGCCTTTAAATTAGTTTATACTTACTATTGTTACACGAGGAGAAAAATATGTTTAATGGTTGGAATCTATTTGAAAAAGCATTCTTAATTGGAGGATCAATAATTACCCTTCTTTTAGCAATATTATCAAAAAGCAACTTTCTAAGCACTGTTTATGGTTTACTATGTGTTGGCAGTGCCATTTACATCGCTAAAGGAAAAGTTATTGGAAACTTTTTTGGCATTGTAAGTAGTCTTATTTATAGTTATTTATCATATCAGCATCGACTTTATTCAGAAGTAATTGTTTCACTGTTTTTAATATTGCCCATTACCATCTATGGTTTTATTTCTTGGTTAAAAAATCAAAATGCTGATACTCAAACTATTACCATTAAAAAATTAGAAAAATCAGAATTAATTTTAGCTATTTTTTCTCAAGTTATTATGTATTTTTTTTATTATTATTTGTTAAAATACTTTAATACTGAAATGTTATATATCTCAGCTTTATCAATTTGTATTTCAGTACTAGCATTTTATTTCTTAAGTCGTATGACACCACTAGCCTATTATGCCTTTATTTTAAAAGATCTCATTGCCTTATTATTATGGATTTACCCTTTATTAAATGGAGAAATAAAAACATTTGCAGTCTTCTTTTCAAATATCATCTTTTTAATCAACGATGTCTATGGCATTTACAGTTGGAAAAATCTAGCTGAAAGACAATCTCAAAATAAGTAAATCTACTTATTGATTTCTTTTACAAAAAAGGTTTTTTTAAATCCTAATCTAATTCAAATTGTCCAGTATAGAGTTTATAATACTGGCCTTTTTGTTTGAGCAAATCATCATGATCTCCTCTTTCAATTATTTCACCATTATCTAAAACTATAATGGCATCAGAATTTCTAACTGTTGATAATCTATGAGCAATGACAAACACTGTTCTTCCAGCCATTAAATTATCCATTCCCTCTTGGATAAGTCTTTCTGTTCGAGTGTCAATTGAACTGGTAGCTTCATCTAACACCAGTACTGGCGCATCAGCAACCGCCGCTCTAGCAATTGATAGAAGCTGTCGTTGACCCTGTGACAAGTTGGCTCCATCACCAGTTAATACCGTATCATAACCTTCTGGTAACATCTCAATAAAATCATCAGCATTAGCTAGTTTAGCTGCTTTAATACACTTTTCATCAGTAGCGTCTAACTTACCATATCTAATATTATCCATTACAGTACCAGTAAATAAGTGTGTATCTTGTAAAACGAATGACAAAGACTTTCTTAATGAATCCTTTTCTATTTCTCTAACATCAATACCATCATATAAAATCTGACCTTCTTGAATATCATAGAAACGGTTAATCAGGTTAGTAATTGTCGTTTTCCCAGCTCCTGTTGCCCCAACAAAAGCAATTTTCTGACCTGGTTTGGCATAGAATGAAACATTGTTTAAAACTTGTTTTTTGTCATCATAAGAGAAAATAACATTATTAAAACGTACATCTCCTCTTAGTCTCACTAACTGGCCATCAGGTTTTTTCCAAGCCCATAATCCCGTTCTTTCTTCTGCTTGTAAAAGTGAATTATCCAAATCAAAAGTTAAAGGAACTAAAGTGATTTTACCTTCATCTATTTCTTCTTCACTGTCAATAACCTTAAAGATTCTTTCAGCACCAGCAATAGCGCTAATTAAAGCATTGAAGTTTTGAGTAATTCTGCTCAGTGGTCGAGAAACATTTTTAGTATATTGTAAAAAAGAAGCTAATTTACCAACATCCATTTTACCAATAATACATAAATAAGCCCCCAATATTGAACAGACAGCATAGTTAATATGACTCATATTATTAGAAATAGGGCCGATAATTCCAGCATAAACATTAGCTTTAGTGCTGGCTTTTCTTGCTTTTTCATTGATTTCGTTAAATTCTTCCTTTATTTTATCTTCGTAAACAAATACTTTAACCACCTTTTGACCATCCATCATCTCTTCCATATAACCATTTAAGGAAGCAATGGTAGCTTGCTGAACGGTAAAGTTTTTCATACTCATTTTTCCAAATAAAGCAGTTATTAAAAACATTAACCCTAAAAGTATTAATACCACAACTGTCATAATCACTGAATATCTAAGCATCATAATAAATATTCCAAAAATGGTAATTGAACTGTATAAAAATGAAGTGATTCCATCACTAATAGCTTCTCTAATAACGCCAACATCACTTGTAAAAAGGGCCATTAACTCTCCGTGAGTGTGTTTATCGAAGTATGATATTGGTAACTTCTGCATTTTAGAGAACAATTCATTTCTAATTTTATTCAAAGTATTGTTTGTAACTGTAACCATTATTCTGCCAGATAAATATTCACAGATTGTACTTAATGAATAGACAATTGCCAAAGTAATCAATAACTTTATAAATGGTGTTAAACTATCAATTGTAATTTTTTGACCAATTAAAGGAATAATACCTTCATTGATAATTGGTTCAATTAACTTTGTGCCATAAATTGTTAAAAACGAACTGAATATGACCAATGCTAATACAAATAAAATTGAACCTATCCTATCTTTAACATAACCCAAAAGTCTTTTTAGAGTTGTGATAACATTTTCGGGCTTTTCATCACTAAATCTTCGATGTCTTGTCATTAAATCTCAACTCCCTTCATTTGGGTATAATAGATGTCTTGATAAATCTCGCTTGTTTTTATCAAGTTTTCAGGAGTATCAATATCAATAATTTCTCCTGAATCGATAACTATCACTCTATCAGCATCCATGACTGAAGCTACTCTTTGAGCAATGACAATAGTTGTTGTATCTTTTAGTTGTTGTTTTAATGCTTGCCTAATAGAAGCATCAGTTTGAGTATCTACAGCACTGGTAGAATCATCCAAGATAATAATTTTAGGTTTAGCAAGTAGTGCTCTGGCAATACAAATCCTCTGTTTTTGACCACCTGAAAGATTGATGCCACCTTGGCCCAATTTTGTTAAATAACCATCAGGAAAAGAAGTGATAAAATCATGAGCATTGGCGATTTTACAAGCTTCCATTATTTCTTCATCAGTAGCCTTTTCATTACCCCATCTTAAGTTGTCTTTAATAGTGCCAGAAAAAAGGACATTTTGTTGTAGAACCATTGCTACTTCTTTTCTTAAGTTGTCAAGTTTATAGTCTTTAACATTTCGTTTTCCAACAATCACACTACCACTAGTCACATCATATAATCTTGCTATTAGTTGCACCAAACTACTTTTACCACTTCCGGTTGAACCAATAATTCCAATTGTTTCACCCGATGCAATATCTAAATTAGCATTTATAATAGCATCTTTACTACTTAAAGCATATCTAAAAGTCACATCATTAAATTGTATTGAACCGTCTTCTAATGTTCCTTCATAATCGCCATCTACTATTAAAGAATCCGTATTTAAAACTTCATTAACTCTTTCGACTGACCCTTTGAGTCTAACAAAATTTAAAAATATCATCGCCAGCATTATTAAACCGGCTAAAATCTGTCCAACATAAGAAATGAAACTTATTAACTCACCTGTCAGCATTGTCCCAATCATAATTTGATTTCCACCTAACCATAATATCGCAATAATTGTTGAATAGATAACGACCATCATAATAGGTGAAATTAGCACTAATAATTTTTCTACTTTAATTGAAGAAGTCATAAGTTCATAATTTATTTCTTTAAATTTTTCTACTTCATAATCTTCTCTGACAAAAGATTTAACTACTCTGATATTTGTTAAGTATTCTTTTGCTCGATCATTTAAACCATCATATTTAGTAAGCATGTACCTAAACATCGGTATAGCTTTTTTTGCTAAAAAAACAATCGTTATTATTAAAATTGGAGCCCCCACAACAAAGACAATAAACAAATCTTTGTTTATACCATAAGCCACTGTAGCAGCTGCAATCATCATAAAAGGAGCTCTGATAGCCATAACCATTGTCATCCTTAATCCCTGTTGGATGAACATTACATCAGTTGTAAGTCTTGTTAATAAAGAAGACTGCTGAAAAGAGTCAACATTTTCAAAAGAGAAATTTAATATTTTATTAAATACTTCTTTTCTCAATTCACTGCCAAAACCAATACTGCCAGTTGAAGATAAAATACTGCCCAATGAGCCACAAAATAAAGATAATAATGCTATTAATACCATTCTAACTCCTAGATTTAATACTATATTCAGATCATTAGAAGGGATTCCATAATCCACTATCCTGCCCATTATTAAAGGAATATTAACTTCAAGCATTACTTCAACCATAATAATAATTGGAGTTAATATAATAAAAGGCAAATATTTTTTAGTACTTCTAAGAATCTTCCTCATCAGTTTCTTCCCCGCTTTCTAACTTTTTAATTTCACCCATTAATAATCCTGGAGTCTTATCTCTTGAATAATCAGTTTCCAAATTTTCTAAGAGCCTATCTAAAAAGTTATTGAACTGTCCTATTTCTTCTTCACTGAAATCTTTAAACATCATTACATTACAACAATAAAAAGCCTCTTTCATTTTATCAAGATGATTTAAACCTTTTTCAGTAATAAAAAGATCAAATTGTCTAAAATCTTGTTTATTTTTTTCTCTTTTAATTAGATTGCTTTCAATTAGTTTCTTGATTGTTTTACTTACAGCTGCCTTGCTGAAAGCAAACCTATCAGAAATGTCCTTTTGCATGCATCCTGGATATTCTTTAATGTAATCTAGTATTGGATATTGAGATAAATGAGCACCTTGTATCTTTCTTAAATTAATGACATTATGCCATCTTTTTAATTGATGAACTCTTAAAAATTTATATATCGTTTTTTTGTAATCCATAGAAACCTCACATAACACAAAACAAATGTTAACCAGTTAACTATTTTTAATTATAATCCTTTTTTTTCCCTAGTCAACTAGAACAATTTTATAAAATCCAGATATTTTTAAATTGAAATTATGTGAAATTTAAAATATCACTTATAGTCCTTGCATTAATAAAATTGTAATGCTACAATACGTTAAGACAAAATGTCTTTAAGGGCGGTACAGAGAGACCGACAAGATGTTTAGAAATAGTTAAGCAAAGTTGATTACTGCTTGATAGTATCTGCTTGGCGTTTTAATGAGA
>JAAZKG010000102.1 GCA_012799935.1 Erysipelotrichia bacterium
ATGCTACAATCATAACCACAAATATCAATGTATTTTGGTTTATATTTTTCTTCAATAAATGTAAACACAAAAATGTAGCACTAAGTGGTAAGATTCCTGACATAATTTGGTCTATATATGTTTGAACTAATACTGGCTCTGCTCCTGGAACAGTCATTTTCAGTGCTAGAGAGGTTCTTACTGTTGATGAAATCATGAAACCTACCATTGTCATACCAACAATACCAGCACATTTAGTTATAATAGAAACTAACCCTGATTCATAAGCCTGTTTTAAAGCAGTCTCACCCAAACTATATCCTAAATATGTCATTACATAACGTACCACAACATGTGGAATATTATATAAAACAAAGAACATTATTGGTCCTAAAATAGAACCTTGTTGTGCTAAAGAAATACCCACTGAAGCTGAAATTGTTCTTACAATACCCCAGAATATTGCATCACCTATTCCTGATAAAGGACCCATAAGTGAAGTCTTAATTGAAGGTATCGCACTTACATCATACTCACCATAATTATTTGCATTTTCTTTTTCCATTGAAGCTGCTAAACCCATAGCAAATGTGCCAATAGCTTGAGTTATGTTATAAGGCGTCATATGACGAACCAAACATTCAGCTTTCTTTTCTTGTTCAGGATAATAACGATCAATTGCTGGAATAATCGAAAATGTAAATCCTGGAGCTTGTCTATAAGCAACACCACATGGTGCAGCAAAAACCAAGAAAGATCTCCAGAAAATTTTATCAAGCATCTTCTTATCTTCTTTTGATACATCAAAAATATTAGCCATTTAAGAAATCCTCCTCTTCTGATAAGGCAACACCAACAGTGCCCTTTTTCATAGCATTTTTTAAATCCATTAACTGTTTGTCGTTGAATGCAATAGTTAAAGCAACTACTACTGCAATAATTGCAACTACAATTGCAGGCAAGTTGAAATATCTAGCACCAATAAAACCAATAAACAAGAATCCAACATTTTCAGTATTAATTAACATTCTTGTTAATACAGCCATACCAACAGCACCTAATAATCCAGATGCGGCACCCAATCCTTTCATAACACCTACAGGTAAGTTTGTCATAAATGTTTGAACTGCTTCTGCACCAAAATATACACATAGGAAAATAACAACAGTTCTAATAGCATATTGAACAAACCAAGAAGTTAAAATTAGTGTTGTAAATCCCTTAGTATTGCCTGTTTCACAAACTTTTGTATACCATCCTTGGAATATATTTGAGAGCATTATCCAAAGCATCATCAATGAGTTGAAAATTAATCCAACCGGAACAGCGAAAGCGATTGCAGCTTCTGTATCTAATCCAGAAGTAATTGCAAACGTAGTTGCCATTACTGTAGCTGATACTGGTTCTGCTGAAGTAGCGCCACCAATATTTACTGCACCCATATAAATAGCTTCAAGTGTTGCCCCAAGTTTTATACCTGTGGTTATGTCGCCAAATAATGCGCCAGTTACAGTTGCAACGATAATAGGTCTTTCTAACATACATTGGCCAAATAACCAGTTACCACCAAAGGTAACAAAATATGCCACTGATGCTAGAAGCGCAATTGTAAAATTAGACATAAATTCCTTCTCCTCCTATTCTAGTTTACCTACTGCTTTTAATAAATCTGAGACTGTTTCTTTTTTGCTTGATGGAATCAGCAAACTAAAGAATTTATCTCCCAAGATTCCAATTAATTCACGTGCAGCTTCAATTTCGGGTTCTGTTAGTGACACGCGATTTCCTGGCAATCTTGTTTTTGGAACATTTTCTCCTGTGAATTGACCAGTATTTGCAAGATTTACTTCCCAAATATTATCTCCACAAGTTTTAACTAAATACAAAGCATCTCTTACATTTTTTGTTAAACCAAAGATTCTCATATCTTTTGTTTGGGGATCATTGATTAACCTAGCAGCCCCCTCCAAATCCTTAACAATGGTTTTGATGCCCGTAGGTGTAGCCATTTTTAAAGTCATCTTTACAGTATCATTTACTGCAGCTTCATTATTTGCGACTATAATTCTCGGTGTGTTTAATTCCTTTGACCACACCATGGCTACTTGACCATGTATAAGTCTGTCATCAATACGTATTTGTACAATCATTCATATTCTCCTTTCCTCAGTATTTTTCTAGTTTTATACTAGAGTACCATCCTTTTCATCTAACCTTAGTAAACTCTCTTTAAAACCTTTTTTGAAGCCAAAGAACTTTAAAATATTTTGAATTTCAATTTCCCAAAATCTCCACTCATGTGCATATCCAGGCATTACATGAAATATGGCTTCTAATCCAACTTTTTCTGCATATTCTCTAAAATGACACCAATTTGGATAGACTGCATCTTGATCTCCACAACAAAAGTAAAATTTTGGAGGATTTTTCATTTTAGCTACTTTTGGCACCAAATCCCAGGTGTTTTCATAACTATCAAAAAAATTTTCTAGTCCTCCTGCCATATTTACTGTCATCATTTCTCTTTCATAGAATTGGTTTTTTGGTCCATCTTTCATTATTTTCCTAATGTCTGATGGAACACCACTCATACAAGCAATTCCTGCAAATTTTTCTGGCCAATAAAAACCATATTTACTGGTTCCTCTTGCTCCCATAGACAAACCACAGATAAAATTATCTTCTCTTTTATCACTTGCAGGAAACCAACCATAGATTAAAGGCATTAATTCTTCAGTTAAGAAATCAAACATTCTAAACTCAGGTGTAACTTGTGTCCAATTAGAATAATTTGAGTTTAATGCTGATGGCATGACAACTATCAAATCATTTTCAGTTGCATAAAGTTCAATATTTGTTCTTCTTAAATAATCTGTATAGTTTCCTAAAGTACCATGCAACAACCACAAAACAGGATATTTTTTTCCAGACCCATAGTAGTCTTTTGCATCTTCACCTTGTTTAATAGATGGTAAAATTACCTGTATATCAGTATTTGTATTTAAACACCAACTTCTAAAACTTAAATGAGCTAACATATTATTTTCTCCCACTTCCTACTAATTTCATACTATTATTGAAAACGCTTAACTTCAATGCGAGAATTTTGCAAACTTTGCATAAAATAATTGCAACATTTAAAAAAGAAGCTCTTTCGCTTCTTCTATCTCATTATTGAATTTAAATGCCTATTAATAATTTTTGCTTCTGGTTTTTGCTTTAACTTAGTGAACAACAATTTATCATATGATAATTCATGAATTAAACTGTTTAAAACATTAATATTATCTTCATTAATATTTCCTTTTAATATTATATATCTTCCCATTTTTCTATCTTTTATATCAATAGGTTTAGAAAACTCTCCTATATTGAATATTACATCATCATTATTTGAACGTAATAGAATAAATATGATATCTTTCCATAAATAACAATTTCTTAAACCATGTTTTATTTCTTTTTCTGTTAATTCTGTATAATCTGTTAAACATTCAACCACACTTGTCTCATTAGTTATTTGTATATCATTATATTTTATTTTAAATTCACCTTTGCAAATACTCGCACATATTTCTCTATTCATTCTCAAACAATCTTCAAGAAGAATTGATGAATTTTTCATATCTGATACTGTAAGTGTCTTTTTAATATTTTTTAAATTTATATCTGTAATTATTAAATCATAAATTTCGTTGTATTTTTCTTCATTATCTAATAATTCTACATTGTTAATTATATCTATGCATTCAATATATTTAGGATTTACTTCACTTTTTATTTTTCTTTTGAGCAAATCTGCTCCAAAAGTAGAACCTCTTATTGAAATAGCAATTTTTGATTTAGCATATTCATACTTTAAACTATCAATATAATAGAATATAGCATCTGTAATCTTCTCCACCACTGAAGAACTGATATTTTGACTGTAAAACTTACTGATAGCTTCTTTAATTGATTCATTAATAAAATAACAAATTGCATAACTATAAATATTTGTACTTCTTCCAGTTAATCTTTGTTTTTGTTTACTTAATTCATTACAATGCTTCTTTATTACTATCATTGATACAATTTCATCAATAATTTCCAATATTATCTGATCTTCTATTACCATTTTAAAACGTTTTATTAACATATTTAATATTTCGTTAAAAAGCTCTTCTTTTTCATTTTTATAATACTTATCAATTATTAATTCCACAAGATTTTTATTGGCGCCACTTGTTAATAATACCATCATCAGTGTTATTATTTCATTTTCAATTTTAGGTAATGAAAAAATATCAAATATTTCTATAGCCATATTTCTTAAATCTTCATTTTCCAGTATTATTTGATAGATTTCCTTCTCTATATTTAAATCATCAATAATTTGTTTATTCTTCAATCTCAAAGCTGTCACTGAAATATACAATACTATTCTTTTGTTTTCTTCACTATCAAAATACAATTCTTTTTCATTGCAAAAAGAAATAAATTTATCATAGCTATTTATATAGTCAATTCTTTCTTCTATATTTATTTTTCCATATTCATTGAATATCTCTGGCATCATTTTGTCGTATATAGACAACAAACAATAGCGTATATCCAACTCATTACCTTCAACACAAAGTCCATAATAAGGTCTATTTATTGTTTTGATGCCAAAACCTTTCATAAATTCTCTTGCTTTTTTTAAAGGTGTTCTCAATGAACTTTTTGAATATCCAAATTTATTTGCTATTTCATCAATAATTACACATCTATCATTAAGAAATCTATATATCAAAAAATATTGAATGATTAAATCATTATCATTAAACTCATATCTGTTATTATAATAAAATGAAGAAAGATCTTTGTATTTTTTAAAATACAAATCATAATCAATTACTTCAGCAACAATATAATCATTTGTAGTTTTTATTTTCAAACCATAATATTTAGCCATTTCTTGTAATTGTATTAAGTCGTTTTTAAACTCATATCTGCTTAATTCGAATCGGTAAATAAACTGATCTATTTCTTTTTCTCTTCTTAAAGCTAAATATGCTAATTCCATATAATTTCTTAATGAATATAACACTTAACCCACTCTCTTCTTTCTTATTTTTATAAATACATTCTCCATGTTTATTATAACATTTTTTTATATTTATTTTTTTATATTTATTTTTTTCTATTTTAGCTACAAATGAAAAATTTAAATACACTTCTTTAAAATAAAAAAAGTAATCAATTAAAGATTACTTTTAACAACCCATTGTTTCTTTTTTATAAGTTGGAACAACTTCTGCTAATCCACCTAAAGAAGTTTCTCTTAATTCCATCGCAATCTTTTGACCTGTATAATTCATTACTTCTACAATCATATCAAAAGTAACAATATTTTCTTTAATTTCACCTAAGTACTTGGCATAAATCATAGAGTCCAAACTTCTTAGTACTGCTTGTCCATTTCTTTCAATACATGGAACTTGCACATATCCACCTACTGGATCACAAGTTAAACCTAAATTGTGTTCCATTGCTATTTCAGCTGCATATTCAATTTTTTTATTTGATAATCCTTCGACATATCCTGCAAAAGCAGCAGCCATAGAACAAGCTGTGCCAATTTCAGCCTGACAGCCACCAACAGCGCCTGAAATTGTTGCATTTCTTTTAACAATATTACCAAATATTCCAGCTACAGCTAAAGCATTTATTAAAATTTCTTTACTGATTCCTTTTTCATAGTAATGCATTAACATTGCTGCCACAACACCACAGCTTCCTAAAGTAGGAGCTGTGACAACCGTTGCCCCACTAGCATTTTCTTCCATGGCAGCATAAGCATAAGAAGAAATCAATAGTTTTTCTTTAATTGTTGCATCTTCACAGTCAAATGCTTTTCGATATAGTTTTTTCGCTACTCTAACAACCTTTAACTCACCTGGTAAAACTCCGTTTTTATTAAGTCCACTTCTAATTGATGTTACCATTTGGTTGAGAACTTTATATAAATATGGTTTTAAATATGGCTCATAATGAAAAACATATTGGGCGAAATTATAATTGTTTTTTTGACAAAAATCCATTATTTCTTTTAGATTTTTATGTGGGTAAACATCTTTATTTACTAAAGATGGTTCTCCTTCAACTTCGATAGCTCCCCCACCTGTAGAATAAATAATCAATTCATTAGCCAAGACATTGGAGTCGATGGTATGGAAAATCATCGTATTTGGATGATTATAAGCTATTTCACGATTAAATTTAATCAATACCCTCTCTTTGCCAAAAACAGATTCTATAACCTTATCAGACATATGACCTTTACCGGTTAAACCTAAAGAACCACAAAGCTCAACAAAATAACAAGGATAGCCACTGTATCTTTGCATATATAATAAGCAGGCATTTCTGACTGCTAAGGTATGTGATGAAGAAGGACCAGGTCCGATTCGATATAATTCTGTTAATGATTCCATAATTAACCTCTAATTGTTTTTATAATAAATAATTCTAATCCTGTTTGTCCATCAATAATACCACTTTTAATATTTTGGTCTAATTCTGATAAATCATTTAATACCTTCAAAATATCTTGACAACTTCTATTTTTAATATCTTTTTTTATGTAGTACAATCTTCCAGATGAAATATCTAGTATTGATGCAATTTCATTATCTCTTTTTCCCATTTCAGACAACATCAAGACTTGAGACATCATTCTAAGGGAAGCACTTATTAGTCCTATTAAACTAAAAACTTCTATTCTATTAACAGTTAAATCCTTAAATACAATAAGAGCTTTTGATAAATCACCAGAAAATAAAGCATTAGTTAATTCAAAGGCATCATCTTCTAGTGGACGACTAACTAAACTCTTTACCACATCTTCGGTTATAGTTTTGGGGTAAAGCGTCAATTTTTCCAGTTCTCTTTGCCAATTTTCAATTGAGTTTGGAAGTCTTTCTATTAGTTCATTTAAAGCTTTCTTCTCTATACTAATATTTCTATCCTTTAAATCTTTTATAATCAATTGTTTAAACTGCTCTTCAGATAGTAAATCAAATTTTTCGTGTTTTAGATAGGGTGTCAACATAGTAATGAACTTTTTATTTGGTGTTTCTAAAGCATCATAAACAATAATCAAAGTTGTTGTTTCATTTGGTTTTTTTAAATATTCAATTAATTTATCAACATCTACTTTTTGACGCACAAAATCTCTATCTTCCTTTTCTAGATCAACTATTTCATCTTCCTTAGCTTCTTCTTTAGATTTAACAGCTAAAAACTTAGGATTTTCTAAAACAACAACCTTGTTGTCCGATAAAAAAGGAATCATGTTACAATCATCAATTACTTCATCAATATCAACATCTTCATAACCTCGAAAAACACTGACAGATAATAGATTTTCTTTTCCAACTAATTTTTCAAGCAGTTGATTTTTCCTCTTTTTAAGATTAAAACTTTCTTTTCCTGTTAATAAATAATTCATCTTCAACTCCACAATTAAATTATAACATATTACTTTAAAAGAAAACCCCATTGCCCTGAAGATGTTTGATAAATTAGTAAATGATTTAAAACATAAAACCTAATCGCATGATTTTTTTTAGTCGATAGAAAAGGGATATTAAATTGGTTTAATCTTTCTATTACTTCTATGGGTGGATGATTATAAAAATTATTTCTTCCTGCACTTATTATCGCTAAAGGTATATCATAGGTAGCTAGCATCTTTTCGCTAGTTGCACTATTAGAACCGTGATGGGACAATTTTAAAACATCTATCTGTAAATTATCGTATTTTTCAACCAACTTATATTCTATCTCTTTAGAAACATCACCCAAATATAAAAAATAGAACTGATTTATTTTAAAATAAGAAATAATTGAATTATCATTTACATCTTGATAATTTTCATCATGAAGAAGTGTATAAACATTTAAACTTTCAAAAGTAAATTTTTCCTGTTTTTTTCGATAAATGTTATTAACTTTAAAATTGTTAACCAGCGATTGTAGTCCCCCACAATGATCATAATCATCATGAGAGATTATCACATCAATACTTTTAATACTTAAACTATTTAGATAAGGAATAATTATATCCTTGCCTATGTCCTTATAAACATTTCCCGCTACATCAATTAGTAAACCTTTACTAGAATATGGAAATGTTATCAAACTGCAATCACCCTGTCCTACATCTAAAAAAGTTACTGTATAAATAGGGGAAAATAACAAGCGATTATTATTGACTAAAAATACCAACATTAGTCCTAGTAGATATTTGTTTTTTATTGTTTCAAAATATTTTATTATCAAAAACAAAATAATAAATAATAAAACAAGATTAAAAGTACCAGAAAATTCTACTTTTGGAAAGTTATCAATTATTTCCAACGAATTTATTAGATATTTATCCAGTTTGATTTCAAAAGGAAAAAGACAAAATACCAAAGCTAATAAATAAACCATACCAAAAATCGATTTTAAAAAAGCAAAACTAATT
The DNA here is from genome assembly GCA_012799935.1 of Erysipelotrichia bacterium. Classification (GTDB taxonomy): domain Bacteria; phylum Bacillota_I; class Bacilli_A; order Erysipelotrichales; family Erysipelotrichaceae; genus UBA1783. The sequence goes on from JAAZKG010000102.1 coordinate 8,474, forward strand.
ATTGCTATTATATCTATTTGTCCATAAAAAGAAAGTTGAATAATAATGATATAAAAATAAATTAAAAACAATCTTTTTTCTTTCAAAAAGCAATTTATTACCTTAATTCCCATAGGAATTAAAAAAGAAATAGTTTTAATGTAATAAGGTTTATAAAAAGCCAATATTAATATTTCATAAGACAGCCTTTTTCTTTTATCAGCAATAAAATAAAAAAGTGCCAAACTAATCAAAATTCTTACATAACCATAGGGAAAATTAAAAAATAATCCCAGTAATAAAATTATCACAAAAACTATTCTATTAGCTGTTTTCTCATAAAAAAGCAATGATAAAACACTTTTTACAAGACTAGCAAAAAAAGAAATATGTAATGATGATTGAGTAATAAAAAACTTTTTATCACTTTCTATTTCCATTGAATTTTTAAATAACAATTGTAAAATCCATTTATTAGAACTTTTTAAGCAACGATTATAAATTATCTTTCTTATTGAAAATTTACTTCTGATAACTTTTAAGTCATTTTTAGAAATAGTACCAATAATATTGTTGGCTCTACAATAATCTATGTAAGTGGATAAATTAAAATTATCATAATAATTAATGCTTTTTACTTTTTGGTTGATATTAACTTTGTCATCAAGTGAAAGTGCTTCATCAGTGTATAAAACGATTTTACTTAAGCCATCACTAATAAGATAGTATTTATCCCTAATTTCGATAACTCTACCACTTTCAAAAAATGTTTTTTCTATTGGATAAGAAACTAAAACAAAAGTTAAAATAATAAAGCTAATAATAAATCTACTTTTTTTGTCACAAAAAAGTGGTAAAAAACCAATAATACATATTGCAACTATTATTCTATTACTAAAATTATTAAACAGACCAATTAAGATAACCGAAAAGGCAGAAATTAAAATCACAATCTGATATATTCCTTCATCTTTTCAAATTTTTTCAAACCAATTCCTTTTATTTCCATTATTTCTTCTAAACTTTTAAAACTACCATGGGTGTTACGATAATCAATTATCATTAAAGCTGTTTTTTCACCAACATATGGTATTTCCATCAGTTCTAATAAACTTGCTGTATTTATGGATATTTTTTCTTTTTGGACTTTTCTATCAAGAATTATTACATCATTGTTTTTTAATATCATTGTTAAGTTTAAGCAGGATAAATCAACATCATCAGAAACGTTAATCATTTTTAATAAGTCACTAACAGTACTTCCTTTCTCTAAAGTATATATTTCATCTTTAACAGCATTTCCCTTAACATTAACTTCTATTGTCTTGTTAACCATATTTAAAAAATCCAAATCTGAATTATTTGAAAAAAACAGTAATCCAATCAATAAAAAAAGAAACAAATTCGTCAGCATTTTCATACTTTATACTTGTTTCTTAATTTATCTTTTCCTAATCTATCTTTTTAATTTCAACTTTATAAGGATGTCCAACAAATACTGTTACTATATCTCCTACCTTGCGTTCTAATAAAGCCATTGCTAATGGTGTTTCATTAGAAATCTTTCCATTAATTGGATCAGCTTCAACAGTTCCAACGATTGTATACTCTTCCTCTTCTTCTTCATCTAAAGTTAAAATAACAACCTTTGATCCTAATTTAACGGTTTTTTTACTAGACTTTTTAGTAGTCTCATTTTTCAAAGCATATTCAATCGTTCTGATTCTTGTTCCAATTTCCGCTAATTTGTCACAGATTTCAAATAATTCAATATTATCATCACCAACACCATTTTTCTTAGCTTCCAAAATTTCATCATTAACTAACGATTTTTCTTCTCTTAAATTTTCTAGTTCTTCTTGTAATTGTTCTCTGCTTGCTTTTTCATCAAGATCAATTAACTCAAAATTGGTTAAGACATAATCATTTTCCTTAATTGTCGCTTCAACTCTTGCCTGACGATCTCTAGCAGCATCATAATCAGCGTTTTCACTTAAATCTCCTTGTGATCTAGCTGCTTTTAATTCTTCAACAACTTGAACTCTCTCAATATGTAATAACCTAATTTGTTCTTTTTCTAATTTTGTTAAGCCTTCTATTGTTAGGGCAATAACTTTATTTTCATCCATATCAATCACTCCACTTTTCTTTAGGTATTATATCACAATTATAGTTTAAATCAACTAAACCTCCTAATGAAAAGAAAAGCATGTGGTTAATACGTGATAATGTCTTAAGTGTTAATACGGGAAAATGTCCCAAGTATGTATTATGATAAATACTATAGTCTATGGAGGTATTTATCGAGTTATGAGAAAGGTAGAATTACGTATGAA
>JAAZKG010000103.1 GCA_012799935.1 Erysipelotrichia bacterium
ATGGGTTATTTTACCAAATGGGGTGATGGGGGTTATGATTATAACCCAATTAAGCATCTAACTAAATCAGAAGTATATATTTTATCAAGAAAAATAGGAGTGCCTACAAGTATCATTAATAAAACACCATCAGCTGATTTATGGGATAATCAAAGTGATGAAACAGAAATGGGTATTAGTTATAATGATTTAGATACTTTTATTTTGACAGGTAAAGGAAGTAAAGAAACAAGAGAATTGGTGAAAAAAGCACTTAAAAGAAATAAACATAAATATTTCTTTAATTTAATTGAACAATTAGAGAAATACAAGTGGTTAGAAGATATTATTCAGTAGAAAAGAGGAATTAAAGATGAAAGTTATCTCAACAAAAAAAGCTCCTGGAGCAATAGGACCATATTCACAAGGATATATAGCTAATGGTTTTGTCTATACTTCAGGACAACTTGGAATTGATCCAGAAACTGGAAAGCATGAAGATTGTGTTATTTGGCAAACAGAAAAAGCTTGTCAAAATGTAAAGGCTATTTTAGAAGCAGCTGGAACAACTTTAGATAATGTTGTTAAAACCACTTGTTTTTTAGCAGATATGAATGATTTTGCTGTTTTTAATGAAGTGTATGCTAAATATTTTACTTCTAAGCCAGCAAGAAGCTGTGTAGCGGTAAAAACTTTACCAAAAAATATGCTTTGTGAAATTGAAGCAATTGCCATAATCAAGTAAAAAAGGACAAATGAGTCCTTTTTATAATGCTTTAATATAATCTGATAACTGATCAAAGTCACCATGAGGGTAGATAGAAATATCGATATTAGTATCATTGATTAAACAGTCAGTAAGCAAGAATACTTTCATACCCAGTTGTTGGGCAATCATATCTTCATGAGCATCATTGCCAACCATTAAACAGCTTTCGGGTTTTTCATTTATCCTGTTAAGAACATCTTTGAAATAATCTAGGTTTGGCTTACAGTAACTATTGTCCTCATAAGTAGTTACTAATTTAAAATCTTCAACATTCAATCCAGCCCATTGAATCCTTTGTAAGGTTGCAATTTTTGGAAAAAGAGGGTTAGTAGCTAAAACTAATTTATAGCCTTTTTCTTTTAACTTTTTAACAAGTTCACCTGCTTTAGGATTGTAACCACAACCTTCTTTCGCTTTTATAAAATCTGTTTGATAGAATTTTTCAAATTCAGCTTCATCATCTTTGGCTTGTGAACCATAAACAGAAAGAAAAACTTTCCAGAAAGCTTCTTCGTTAGTTACTTCACCAGTATTTTTAATCATCGCTGCTGTACCTTTCCAGATAGTATCGATTAATTTTTCTGGTGTGTAGCCTAATGGAGCTAATCTTAATGCTAGATTTTTAAAATATATTTTAGTAAATAATTCTTGATCCATAGGCAGTAATGTCCCATCTAAATCAAATAATATTGTTGTAATTGACATAAAACACCTCCGAAATAATAAAATAAATCTAACACAATATTTTTAATAAGTAAAATATTGTATTAGCGATAATATTTTTACTTTAAAGAAAGTGAATTATTAATCAACAAAGTACTATATAAAAATAAGACATCTTGCCCGGCGTTTGAAATATAATCTTTTAAAGCTGTTGAATTAATATAACGAATATCGATAATGGTAATCTTTTTATATCCTTCGGTAAAAAGAGGACATAAGCTTGAACCAAACGAATCTCTAAAAATGATTAATTCTTTATCATTTTCACAATTTTTGTTTTCAATAGTAATAATAGCTTGATTGCCAGATAAGAAGAATTGATATCCGTCTTTACCGTTAGCTTTATTAAAATCATACATTTCTTTTTGAATATAACCATTATCAGTTAAGTAAGAAACTCTGGCGTTTTCAATTACTTTATTAGATAAATAATTTATTTTTTCAGCTGGGAAGTTTAATGCTGATTGACCAACATAGACACCATAAAAATTAACATCTAAACTTTTTTCAACAAAAGATGTGGATATTTTAAAGTTCATACTTTCGGCAAACTTTTGAAGAATCTTTTCTAGATTTTGTTGTTTCCAATGAGTGTCGGTGTAGTAAAAATCCTCTAATTTTAATAAATCGGCAATTTCAATTTCCTGCATAGTCAATAAGTGTTCTCTTAAAAAATTAAAGCATTTATTATAATCTAAATATAAATAACCATTGTTTTTAGCCAAATAATAGTTTTTATCAGGAATGATACTATAGTAAATATTATTTCTTTCATCAAATAATTCACTAGAAATTTTATTAAATAAATCTGTGGCATGTTGCCACATAAATTCATTAGAAGGGTATTCTATTTTTGAAAGAAAACTATTGACATGATAAAGACCATTATTATCCAAATTATGGAAAATGTTATAGGCGGTATTAGCCTTGATTAATCTAAAAAACTCTCTTTGAAAAAACTGATCTTGAGTATATTTTTCAAAATCACTTGTCCAAGAATTGTTTAAAATATTTTCAGTTGTAAGTTTAGGCTTTTTTGTAAGATATCTTCTTTCTGCATCTGAATATTCTTTGTAAGGAGTTAAAAAGTTGGCAATAACAATTGAGAAAAATACTAGGGAGCAAAGAATAACAGTATAGATATTTTTTATTTTTTCTTTCATCATGTACCTCCTAAAATCTAAAGTATAAAAATGGGTTAAAAGAACCATCAACTAAATAAGCTACAACGATGATAAATAAACCAAGGTAAATAAGAGGTTCAACGAAATCAATAAAAAGTTTTATTTTTTCGTTTTCTTTTAATTTAGAAACAATGGTTTTTAAAAGTGGGGTTGAAGCAATTAATGAAATAATAATTATTACTCCATAACTTCTTAAATAATAGATGGTTTCATAAGATAAAAGAGGTATGTCTGATAAAGCAAACATATTTGCCAGTTGTAAGCTAAGTGATGATAAATTAGTAGCATTAAAAAGCACAAAACCAAGTATTGTAATAAAAATTACATATAGATGGCCAATCAGTGGACGTGAATCTAAATAGTTATAAGTAAATAATTTTTCTATCACTAATAAAAATCCGTAAAATAAACCCCATAGAATGAAATTATAGCTTGCTCCATGCCAAAAACCTGTCGCAAACCAAACAATAAAGATATTAATTAGCCATCTTAGGTTATTGACTCTATTTCCCCC
>JAAZKG010000104.1 GCA_012799935.1 Erysipelotrichia bacterium
CACAATTCATCAATTCAGCTGCCTTTAAAAAGATATCTGGTGCTGGCTTTGAGTTTTCCATTTCACAACCAGTAACTATATATTCAAAAGGATTTGATCCAAATTTTGTATTGTTAAAACATACTGCGACTCTTTCCAGCGGCGAAGAAGTGGCTAAAGCATAGGGAATGTTTTTTTCTTTCAAATAATTTATCAATTCATAAGCACCTTTTTTTAAAGGTATTTTCCCTTCAGCATAAGCTTTTTCCATTAATAAATTATATTTTTCTCTAAAATATAAAACATCTTCTTCTCTGCCAAAATAATCAAGAAGTATTTTATTTTCAGCTTCAATAGTAACTCCTAATACTGATTTAAATATTTTCTCTGTAAATTCTTTATTTAGATCCGCAAAAATTTCCTTGAAAATTTCCACAGCATATCTTTCTGAATCTAATATTATGCCATCCATATCAAATATGATTCCCTCAAATTTCATATTAATACCTCTCCTTTAAATAATCTCTTACAAAATTTACTGCATCAGCAAACCTGAATAAGCGACATACTGCATTACCAACTTTACCAACGCGAACCATCTTTCTTTTTTCCATTTCTCTGCCAATTTCAATAAACTCGCTACTATCTAGTTCTATATCTAAATATTTTTTCCAAATAGTTTCTCCACTTTTTTTCACTGCTCCACCTTGTAAAATGATATTTCTACAATCTGATAAATATTCTCCCAAGTGCAGACCTGTTGCTCTATTATAATTCACTCCAATCAGTAAAATATAACTGTTTTCTTTTTCATACATCTTACCTAAAGGGGAATCCATAGAAAGCGGAAAAGATAAAGGTTGATTGGCCATTAAATACTTGGCATCCTTGCCATTGGCAATAAATCCACAACTTGGATGATAAGAATGATAAGTTGACTTTCTCACTCTTAAATTATCAACTACAATACCCATCAAATGATGACCAGAAGTATAAATATCATATCCTGGAGTATTGTCACGAATTTTATTCATTAACCTTATTTCAGCTGGAGGATTTTCCCAAAATAATGGTTCACTATTATTATGATCTTGACTTGCCATAACTATTGTTCCATTTTCACCTACTGTTTTTAATAAGGCATCAACAAAAGTGGTTGGACCACCAATTACAGTTCCAACACTATTAAAAGATACATGTACCTCTAAACACATATCTTCTTGAACTCCTAAATGCTGAAGCTGGTTAATTACTTCTTTTTCATTTAGAGCTACTGTAATAATGTCATTATTCTGGTAAGTATTCATATTGCTTCAACCACTCTTCCAACTGTTCAAGTTCCATATAGATTTCTTTCATATCGATTGTTTTACCATCTTTTATTAAATATGTTGAAGGTAGCATATACAAGCGATACAAATAATCATAAGTTAATGTATTTATAATCTCCTCATCTTCGCTTACTTTAGTATTCAAATATATAATCTCAATTTCATATTTCTTGATTAATTCTTGTAAAACCTGACGATAATCATTACAAGTATTACAATCATTACTTCCAGCATACAAGATGAAGCTTTCCTTATTTTCAAACATCTTTAAGACATCCTTGGCTCTTTTAGTGTTTACTTCGCCTTTAGTAAACTTAAAACAACCACCTAATAAACAAAGAGTTAGAATTACTAACAAAATCTTTTTCATCAAGATATCTCCTTTTCCATATTATAGCATACATATTTTATTGTTTTTTCAATTTTCAATAATCTTATTTTATAACCACTCACATTAATCAAAAAAGAAAAAAGAAGTAATTTCAAAGTATAATTTATCATCTTACTTCAAATATCTAATTACTTCCTTTTTATTAATTTAAACTACTCTAATTATTTTCTTTCTTTTTATATTTTTTAGTTAAAGCAACTAATCCTAAACCAGATAATATCATCAAAAACATAAAGACATTTTGATTAAATCTATCTCCTGTATCTGGAGTTAACGGTTTAGCTTTCCACTGAGCGTATAAGGTAAATCCCAAATCGGTTGGTGGTAAACTTGCTCCAACTTCATATGATATGCCACTTCCATCAGCTTCAGTATTCCAACCAGTAAACTCATATTTATTTCTTGTAAAACCAACAATAGCATTATCTAACGCCAAGATATTAGCACCAATATTTTGATAATAATCTTCACCTTGTCCACCATTAGAATTATAGGTTATAAG
>JAAZKG010000105.1 GCA_012799935.1 Erysipelotrichia bacterium
GCATTAGATTTAAGAGATCTTTATGATGTAAGAAGTCAGTTTTCAGTAGTAAAACAACAAAAATTGCACAAGAGAAATATTTATCGTATCACAATAACTGAAAAGGTTAAAGAAATTCTAAATGATTTGGATCTATGGACTGATAGAGGTTTGCAAGATCATCCTCGCATGATGTTTTTAGCAACTGATGAAATGATTAGGGGATATGTGGCAGGAACATTTTTAGCTACTGGTTCAATTAATAGACCTACTAGTACAAACTATCATATGGAAGTTACTGCTAATAGCGAAGGACATGCTGATTTTTTGATTAAATTATTAGCTAAATTTAGAATCCCAGCTAAAAGAACAGAAAGAAGAAATAAAACAATTGTGTATATTAAATCTGGTGAAGATATCGCAAACTTTTTAATTCTAATTGGTGCCAATGATGCTTTAATGGAATTTGAAAATGAAAGAATCAATCGAGACTATTTTAACAATTTTCAAAGATTAGAAAATATTAATATTGCTAATGAACAAAAAACTTTAGCAGTTGCTCAAAAACAAATTGAAGCCACACAGTACATACTAGATAGAAAGTTAGAAAATCAGTTAAGAAAAGAAGATTTAGAAGTTGCGCTGTTGAGATTGGAATTTCAAGATGCCTCTTTAAATGAACTGGCAGAAGAATACTACAATAGAACTGGTGTCTTATTAAGTAAATCAGGTATAAGACATCGATTTAATAAAATCTTGGCTCTAAAAGAAAAATATGAGGAAAGAGAAAGAGAATTGGAGGAATAAATGAATAAAGAAACATTATATTCAATTATATTTACTTTAGTTATTATTGCTACTATGGTTTTGCTATGGCCATTAATCAAATGGTTTATTTTAATTATTTTGGTTTTAGCGATTATACTTTTTGTAAAAATTGCTATGGAATCGAAAAAAGTAAAAGAAGAAATACAAAAAGATCCACAGAGACATTATAATAATGTCAGTGGTGATGTTATTAATGCTGAATATACTGAAAAAGAAATTGAAGAATAATTGATAGGTAAAATATGATAAGAAGAGGAAAAGAAGAAGATAAAAGAGCAATTTTTGATTTATATACCAAAAGTGGAGTCCTAAATTTCAAAAGTCAGGATGAATATTTTATTAATGCTTTTATTCCAGAAAATGTACTAGTTAATGATGTTAATGGTTTTGTTGTGGCATCAATGCAAACAAATTATCATTCATTAATATTACATGAAAAAAGACTTTCAGCTTCAGTTGTCTTTGGTCAGTTTTATGATCGCAGTAAGGGTATTAAATATATGGATGCTTTAAAAGATGAGGTGTTTGATCAGCAAAAGTATAAAACGCTAGTGACAATTATTCCAACAAGAAATCCTGCCGAATATGAAAGGTATGGCTTTGAAGCAATCTATAATCAAAGACTATATACAGTATCACGTTCAGATTTAAAAAATAGTTCTTATACTGGAGTAAATAAAAATTTTAAAGTCAAAGACTTAGTTAATGTTTATGGTGAATTTATCAAAAACTTTAATGGTTATATGGTAAGGGACTATAACTATTACATGAATCTAATAGATTTATTGCAAATAAAAAGATACAATCTTGTAGCTTTTTATGATAATGATGCAGTATGTAAAGGTTATATGATTTATTTTATTGAAAGCAGTAAAATAGTTGTTGAAGAAATCATCTATTTAGATGGTTTGGCTTTGACTAGACTACTATGTTACGCTTTAAGAAGGAAAAAAAGCATTCAAGTCTTTGTTTCAGAACATGAAGATTTATCTAAAGCTTACCCTTCAGTCAGTTATAAATTAGTTAACAGTTATGTCGCTAGAATTAACGATTTTGAATTATTCAACAAGCTTTATGAAAGTAATGCCACAACTACCAAGGAAGGATTTAATTTACTGAGTAAAGCCTTATATATAAATGATTTGAACTATTAATTATGGAGGTTATTATGAAATTAAAAGGAACAAAAACAGAAAAAAATCTATGGGAAGCATTTGCGGGTGAATCTCAAGCTAGAAACAAGTACACCTATTATGCTTCAACCGCAAAAAAAGAAGGTTACGAACAAATTGCCGCTATTTTTTTAGAAACTGCTGAAAATGAAAAAGAACATGCTAAATTATGGTATAAGCATTTAAATGGTATTGGTTCAACTTTAGAAAACTTAAAAGATGCTGCTGCAGGCGAAAATTATGAATGGACTACAATGTACAAAGAAATGGCAATTACTGCTAGAGAAGAAGGCTTTATTGAAATCGCACAGCAGATGGAAGGTGTGGCAGAAATTGAAAAACACCATGAAGAAAGATATCGTAAATTAGTTGATAATATTAATAAAGGCGAAGTTTTTGAAAAAGTTGATGAAAATACTTGGATTTGTAGAAATTGTGGGCACTTGTATTTTGGGAAAGTAGCTCCAGAAGTATGTCCGGTATGTGACCATTCTCAAGCATATTTTATGCTACATGTAGAAAATTATTAAAACTTAAAAGTATTTTAAATTATATTAAATAGACCCTTAAAGGTCTATTTTATTTAGACATAAACTTTATTTAATGTATAATAAAAATATGAGGTTTAGAAAGAAAGGGAAAACATGAAAGAACTATTTGTCAATTCAACAAAAGAATCTGATGTTAAAAGAGCATTGTATTCGGTAATTGCTGTGGTAATTGTGGCTATAATAGCAAGCATTGTATTTGCTATTAATCCAAATCTTAATAGAGGTTTGGTTGTCTACTCAATATATTTTTTAACTGAATTATTGGGATTATTTTTATTTAGAAAGTCAAAGAACATAAATATAGAATAAGTTTAAAAAAGCAATTAACATTAAAAAGAAGAAAAAGATGAAAAGAATATTGGTTACAGGTGGGGCAGGTTTTATTGGTTCGCATTTATGTAAGAAACTTTTGCAACAAGGACATAAAGTAATCTGTCTTGATAATATGTATACAGGAATCTACGATAATATAAAAAGTCTTTATGAAGATAAAAACTTTGTTTTTATTAATGCTGATATTACTAATTCAATAGATTTAAAAGTTGATCAAATATATAATCTTGCTTGCCCAGCTAGTCCAGTTCATTATCAGCACGATCCTATTATGACAGCTAAAACGAGTTTTTTAGGTGCTTTAAATGTATTGGAATTGGCTAAGAAAAATAAAGCGAGAGTATTACAGGCAAGTACAAGTGAAGTTTATGGCGATCCTTTAATTCATCCACAAACAGAATTGTATCGAGGAAATGTTAATGCTATAGGACCAAGAGCTTGTTATGATGAGGGGAAAAGAATTGCTGAAACGTTATTTTTCGATTACCAAAGACAATATGGAGTTGATATTCGTGTAGTTCGTATTTTTAATACCTATGGTCCAAATATGTTAGAGGATGATGGAAGAGTAGTTTCAAACTTTATTGTTCAAGCTTTAAACAATGAAGATATAACTATTTATGGAGATGGAACACAAACGAGAAGTTTTTGTTATGTTGATGATTTAGTAGATGGTTTGCTAAAGATGATGGAAAACGATAATTTCAGTGGACCAGTTAATTTGGGTAATCCACATGAAATTACAGTTTATGAATTAGCTCAAATAATTATTGAGAAAACAGGTTCAAATTCTAAGATTGTATATAAGGATTTGCCAGAAGATGACCCAACAAAAAGAAGGCCAGCAATAGAACTGGCAAAAACCAAATTAAATTGGCAACCAACAGTTACAATAAATGAAGGTTTGGATAGAACCATTGAATATTTTAAAAGAAGATTTGATTTAAAGGGAGGGGTAGATTTTAAATGATTGAAAATAATATTAATACCATCGTTGTTGTTGGAATAGGTTATGTCGGTTTAAGTTTGGCGACACTTTTGGCAACAGAGAAAAAAGTTATAGCAATTGACATTAATAAAGAAAAAGTAGATAAGGTAAACTTGAGAATTTCGCCCATAAAAGATGAATATATAGAAAATTATTTTGCAGAAAAAGAGTTAAATTTAACTGCTTCTTTGGAAAGTAATGCTGCATATAAATTAGCGGATTTGGTAATTGTTGCTACACCTACTAATTATGATGAAGAAAAAAATTGTTTTGATACTTCTGTGGTTGAAACTGTTATTGAACAAGTTATGTCAGTCAATAATAAAGTCCCTATTGTGATAAAATCGACAGTCCCAATAGGTTTTACTCAAAAAATGATTAACAAATGTAATAAAAACAATATATTGTTCAGTCCAGAGTTTTTGAGAGAGTCAAAAGCTTTATATGATAATTTGTATCCGAGCAGAATAATAGTTGGTTATAAAAAAGAAAGCGGAAATATTGCTCATAATTTTGCGGAAATATTAAAAAGATGTGCAATTAAAGAAGATGTTGAAATTGTATATATGGAACCAACGGAAGCAGAAGCAGTAAAACTATTTGCTAACACCTATTTAGCTTTACGTGTATCTTTTTTCAATGAATTAGATACTTTTGCTGAGTCAAAAGGATTAGATACTAATAAAATAATCAAAGGTGTAAGTTTGGATCCAAGAATAGGAGATTTTTATAATAATCCATCTTTTGGTTATGGTGGTTATTGTTTGCCTAAAGATAGTAAGCAACTGCTGTCCAATTATCGTGGCATTGATGAAAAAATAATAAGTGCTATTGTAGAAAGTAACGAAATTAGAAAAGATTTTATCGCAAAAAGAGTTTTAGATAAAGCTGGAGTTAATACAGATAAAGAAAATTGTATTATTGGCATATATAGATTAACTATGAAAACAAATTCAGACAATTTTAGACATAGTGCAATTCAGGGTGTAATAGAAAGACTTAAAAAGCAAGGCGCAACTTTAGTTGTTTATGAACCTACACTAGAAGGGCTAGATACAATTTATGATTTAAAGGTTATAGACAGTATTGTTGAATTTAAAAATATATGCAAAGTTATTATTGCTAATCGATTTGAAAAGCAATTATTAGATGTAGAAAATAAAGTATATACTAGAGATATTTTTGGAAGAGATTAAAATTTGTTCAAATTAAAAACAATTAAACAGCATTAAAAATGATGCTATAAATTGATGTAAAATTCATGAAAATCTGTATTCGATAAACCTTGTTGAAATTGACTTTTAACTATTAAAATCCTATAATTTAAATGTAACAAAAAAGACTATAGGAGGATTTAAAATGTCAGTTAAAGTTGCTATTAATGGTTTCGGACGTATTGGTCGTTTAGCTTTTAGACAAATGTTCGGAGCAAAAGGTTATGACATCGTAGCTATAAATGACTTAACAAGCCCAGCTATGTTAGCTCATTTATTAAAGTATGATACTGCTCAGGGTGGTTATTGTGGTGTTTTCGGAGAAAAATTACATACAGTATCATCTAAAGAACCTGTATATGAAGAAGATGGAAAAACAGTTAAGGTTCCTGGATCAATTACGGTTGATGGTGAAGAAATTATTATCTATTCAATGCCAGATGCTAAAAATTTACCTTGGAAAGAGTTAGATGTTGATGTGGTTTTAGAATGTACAGGATTCTATACTTCAAAAGCTAAATCTCAAGCTCATATTGATGCTGGTGCTAAAAAAGTTGTTATCTCTGCTCCTGCAGGAAATGACTTGCCAACAATTGTTTATAATGTTAATCACAATATCTTAAAAGCTGAAGATACAATCATCTCAGCAGCAAGTTGTACCACAAACTGCCTAGCTCCAATGGCTAAGGCATTAAATGATTATGCACCAATTGAATCAGGTATTATGACAACTGTTCATGCTTATACTGGCGACCAAATGACTTTAGATGGTCCACACAGAAAAGGTGATTTACAAAGAGCAAGAGCTGCTGCTGCTAATATTGTTCCAAATACTACTGGTGCTGCTAAAGCTATCGCATTAGTTATCCCAGAGTTAACTGGAAAATTAATTGGTGCTGCTCAACGTGTTCCTACAATTACTGGATCAATTACAATTTTGCATGCAGTAGTCAAAGGAAAAGATATAACTGTTGATTCTATCAATGCTGTTATGAAGGCAGCTGCAGATGAGTCTTATGGATACACAGAAGAAAGATTAGTTTCTTCAGATACTATCGGTATGACTTATGGCGCATTATTCGATGCTAACCAGACAATGGTTGCTAAAATTGATGATGAAACTTATCATGTGCAAATTGCTGCATGGTATGATAACGAAATGAGTTATACTAGCCAAATGGTTAGAACAATTAAATACTTAGCTGAGATCTAACATTCTATATTAAGCAATAAAAAAACTCCGGAAAAACTGGAGTTTTCTTTTGGTTTAAAAAATAATATTGTATGGTACAATATTTAAGAGGATAGTTTATGGAATCAATTTATAACTTTAGTTATGACCAACTAGTGGAAATGTGTTTAGAAAACGGTTTTAAAAAATATAATGCCAATCAGATTTTTTCATGGTTATATCGTAAAAGAGTCACTAACTATGATGAGATGACCGATATTAGCAAAAAATTGAGGATGTTTTTAAAAGAAAATTATTCCATTGGAACCCTTGAAATCTTACAATTACAAATAAGTGAAGATTCAACAAGAAAATATTTGTTTAGATTAGCTGATGGAAGCAGTATTGAAGCAGTATTAATGCATTATGATTATGGCAACACCATTTGTGTCACAAGTCAAGTTGGTTGTAATATGGGATGTACCTTTTGCGCTAGTGGACTTTTAAAAAAACAAAGAGATTTAACTAGTGGAGAAATGGTGTTACAAGTATTATCAGTTCAAAAAGATATTGATGAATCAGAAAAAAGAATTTCGCATATTGTGGTGATGGGAACTGGTGAACCATTTGATAATTATGATAATGTAATGAATTTTTTAAGCACAGTTAATCACGATTTAGGTTTAGGTATTGGAGCCAGACATATAACGATTTCTACTTGTGGTTTAGTTGAACAAATAAAAAGGTTTGCTGATGAGAAAACACAATATAATTTAGCCATTTCCTTGCATGCTCCAAATGATAAGATTAGAAGTCAAATAATGCCAATTAATAAGGCTTATCCAATTGATAAATTGATGGAAGCATTAAAATATTACACAGACAAAAACAATCGAAGACTATCATTTGAATACATCTTGTTAAAAGGAGTAAATGATACTGAAAATTGTGTTAGTCAACTAGCTGAGTTAACTAAACACTTTGATGTTTATGTCAATTTAATTCCCTATAACCATGTTGATGAAAATGGTTATGTTTCAACTGACTATAAAAGTGCAATGGCCTTTTATGATAAATTAATGAAAAAAAATGTTAGATGTACGCTTCGTCAAAAAATGGGCGATGATATCGATGCTGCCTGTGGGCAGTTAAGAAGCAAATACGAAAGGAAAAATATTAATGAGTAGTTATGGTTTAACAGACACTGGGAAACTTAGAAAATTAAATCAAGATAGTTTCGTTATTGTAGATAATGAAAAGCTTTTCCTTGGAATTGTTTGTGATGGCATTGGCGGAAATAATGCTGGCGAAGTTGCTGCTGATTTAGCCTCAAAGGTAATGGCTTCGTATTTTAATGGTGGTTATAAAGCGGAAAATCAAATTGAGAAAATTCATAACGCAATCGATGTTTCTAATTTAGCAGTTTATAATAAAGGAAATGAAGATGTTAAATGTAGAGGAATGGGTACTACTTTAGTAGCAGCATATGTAGATAGTGAGTGTACTTTAATTGCTAATGTTGGAGACTCAAGAGGTTATATATTAACCAAGGATAATGAGTTAGTTCAAATTACTGAAGACCACACCTTAATGAATGATTTAATAAAATTCCATGGCTTAACAGAAAATGCAGCAAAATATATGGTTGGAAAAAATGTTATTTCCAGGGCAATAGGAGTTTTTGAAAAAGTAGAAGCTGATGTTTTTGAAGTAAAGCAAGACTACAAAGCTATTCTATTATGCTCTGATGGTTTACATGGTTTTGTCGATAATGAAGAAATTAAAGAAGTATTATTATCTAGAAGCAGTGTTGAAAATAAAGTTAAAAAGCTAATTAAAAAAGCTAATGAAGCAGGTGGTTTAGATAATATTACTGCCTTAATTTATCAGAGGTAATAGTTTATGGCTGAAATGATTGGTAATAGATATATTTTAGTTAAAAAAATAGGAGAAGGCGGAATGGCAGATGTCTATTTGGCTATTGACTCTATTTTAAAACGTGAAGTAGCAATTAAGATATTAAGGGGAGATTTAGCAAGCGATCCAGTTAATTTGACAAGGTTTAAAAGAGAAGCTTTAGCTATTACATCTACTTCTCATCCAAATATTGTTGAAGTTTTTGATGTTGGACAACAGGATGGTAAACATTATATTGTCATGGAATATGTTCATAGCAAGACTTTAAAACAATTAATCCGTGCTAGAGGGAATATCCCAATTGATGAAGCAGTAAATATCATGAAACAATTAGTTTCAGCAGTTGAGCATGCTCATAAGATGGGAATTATTCATCGTGATGTTAAATCACAAAATGTCTTAGTCAAAGATGATGGAACGGTAAAACTATCAGACTTTGGCATTGCTTCAATAGTTGGAGTTTCTGATATAACAAAAACTGATACTGTTGTTGGTTCAGTTCACTATATGGCTCCAGAATTGGCTCAAGGAAAACCAGTAAAAGTTCAATCTGATATATATTCATTGGGTATTGTGTTTTATGAATTATTAACAGGTGATGTTCCATATCATAGTGAAACAGCGGTTGAAGTTGCTCTTAAGCATATGCACAATGATGTTCCACCTGTTAAAGATTATAATTCACAAATTCCCCAATCAGTTGAAAATATTGTTATCAAAGCAACATCTAGAAATATTGATTTAAGATACAAAACTGCCATGGAAATGTACAATGATTTGGTAACCTGTTTAGATTTGGCTAGAAGTTATGAACCAAAACTAGATTTAAAAGAAATTGAACAAAAGAAAATTTTAGAAGAAAACAGAAAACAAAACAAACCACAAATGGTGAGAAGGAAAAGAAAAAATAACACTGATTATATGAATGCTTTCGCCATTGGTGGAGCAGTAGTCTTAGCCTTACTGATTCTATTTTTGCTAATAAAATTGTCTAATGGATTTTCCAATAATAAAGAAATGGTAAAAGTTCCTAATGTTATAATGTATACAGTTGAAGATGCTGTTATATTACTTGAGTCACAGGGATTAAAGGTTGAAAGAATTGATTACGAATCTACTTTTGATTATGATAAAGGAATTGTTTTCTCTATTTCACCAGCAGTAGGAACTGAGGTAATTAAGGAAAGCAAAGTTGTATTGACTGTTTCCTTAGGAAAGAAGTTTAGAGTTGAAAATTATGTGGGTAAAGATATCAATACAGTTAAACCAATGTTAGAGCAAGCTGGGTTTGAAGTTATTGTTTTACTAGTAGAAAGCAAAGATCATAAAAAAGATGAAATAATTAACCAAAGTTTATATGAAGGAATGATATTGGATCCAACTGATAAAAAAATTATAAACTTTGATGTAGCAACAGATATTTCATTTATGATTCCACTTAGTATTGAAGGAATGAATGTTAATGAAGCCAAAGCATTGTTAGAAGAAATGGGTGCAAAAGTAATGCTTAATCAACTTAATATTGAAGATAATCTGGATGAAAATGGCAATTATATCATTCCTCAAGGTATTGTAGTAGGTTGCAGTCCTAGTTGGGGAACATATTATGTTCAAACGGAAGGAGTGGTTATAACTTTAAGTTATTATTAATATGAAAGGTAAGATTATAAAAATTGTCTCAAATCAATATACGGTTTATAGTGAAGGGAAAGCCTATGATTCACTAGCAATGGGAAAAGTGCGCTTGCAAGATAAACCTATTGTTGGCGATGAAGTTGAGTTTGAACTAATTGATGAGAAATACTGCATTCAAAAAATTTTGGAAAGAAGAAATCAGATGATTCGACCAGCAATTAGTAATGTTGACCAAGCAATAATTGTAATGAGTGCGGTTGAGCCGGAGTTTTCAAATGTTTTAGTAGATAGATTGATATTTTTAATAAGTTATAATGATATTGAACCAGTTATTGTTATCACAAAGATGGATTTAATTGATGAATCTAATAATATTGATGAATATATAGAGGATTATCGTAGATCAGGTTATAAAGTTATATGCACTGGTTTTGGAGATGAGTTAATAAAATTAAAAGAAGTTTTAAAAGATAAGGTCACAGTTTTAGCTGGTCAATCAGGAGTTGGTAAAAGTAGTCTGTTAAATAGACTAGATAAGAGTTTTGCTTTACACACTCAAGAAATTTCTAGAGCTTTAGGTCGAGGTAAGCATACAACCAGACATACCGAGCTTTATCAGGTTGCTGGTGGCTGGCTAGCAGATACTCCAGGTTTTTCATCATTAGACTTTTCATGGATTGATTCTAAAGTTTTAATTGAGAAGATAAAGGATTTTAAAATAGCAGAAAGTTGTAGGTTTAACGACTGTCAACATATTAATGAACCTGACTGCGCTATTAAAAAAGGTGTTGAATATGGCAATATTTCATCTTTAAGATATAAAAATTATTTAGATGTTGTACCTTTGTGCAACCAAAGAAAGGAATGGGAATTATGATTATTGTATCACCTTCGTTGTTATCAGCTAATTTTTTAAATCTTGAAAAAGATGTTGAAATGTTCAATAAATCAAATGCGCAATGGCTGCATTATGATGTTATGGATGGAAACTTTGTTCCAAATATTTCTTTTGGACCACAAATTTTAGAACAAGTATGTACAATTACAGATAAGTTTATTGATGTACATATTATGGTGGCCAATCCTTTAGAAACAATTGATTATTTTGAAAAATGTCGAATTGATATGTTAACTTTTCATTATGAGGCAGTAAGTGGTTTGGAAGAGTGCAATGCGGTTATAGACAAGATTCATGAAAAAGGAATTAAAGCAGGAATTTCATTAAAACCCAAAACACCAGTTGAAGAATTAAAACCTATTTTACATAAAATTGATCTGGTTTTAATTATGTCTGTTGAGCCAGGTTTTGGTGGACAAAAGTTTATGCCTGAAGTGTTAAGTAAAGGTGATTGGTTAAATAGTTATCGTGTTGAAAATGATTTGGACTATTTAATTCAAATTGATGGTGGTATTAATTATGAAAGTGGTAAAATGGCAGTGGAGCATCACTGTGATTGCTTAGTTGCTGGTTCATATTGTTTTAACAATTCAGTAAACTTTAATCATGGTGTAGATTCTTTGCTGAGTTTAAAAAAGTAGGTTAAATGAAAAAAATAAAAATTGTTCTTTCAATATTTTTAATTCTACTTTCATTAGCTGGATGTAAACCTAATAAGATTAAAACTGATAATATCAGGTTTAAAGAAGAATACGAGAGTATAAATGGTCAGTTAAATGAAAGTGGTAAAACAATAATAAGTATTGAAATTGATGAAAACAACCCAATTAAATATATTGAGCAAGATGAGGTAATAGAAGCATTAATAAATGGAACTCATGTTGTATATTTTGGTTGGCCAGAATGTTCGTGGTGTCGAAGAGCACTGCCTGTTTTAATTGATGCTGTTAATCAATATCAGGGGATGAGAATTTATTATTTCAGTATCAAACAAGCTCGAGAAGATTACGATAATGGAGTAGGTAGCGAATTAGCAAAGCTGTATAAAGAAGTTTCCGAGGTATTACTTTTAAGTGATGTTGATTTTGCTGAGATTAGTGCAGTGGATGAAAATGGAGTTTTAAGAATTGTCGCTTCAATGATAATCTTTGTTAAAGATGGAGAAATTATTGGTGCACATAGAAGAACAGTACCATCACACTTTGACAGTTATGAAGAACTTACTGCTGATCAAAAAAATGAGTTGAAAGAAATATACAATAATTTCTTGCAACAAATGATTACCGAAGGTCCTGGAGGCTGTTCAGGCTGTTAAAAACAATTTATAGTAATGGAAAATAAAAAAGCTACAGATTTTTCTGTAGTTTTCTTATTTTGGAAAGAGTAAAAAAGAGTTATTGACATATGCCATAAATGGTGTATAATAACAATAGATGGCATATGCCATTAATGAAGGAGGTGAAAATAATGTTTAGAAGAGAAAGAAGACCAAGAGGATTTGGATTAATGAGAGGTAGAAGATTAGGTTTTTGTTTACGTGCTAGAGCACTTGGACGTGCAGCAACTTTTGGAGCTGGATTAGGACTAGGATTAGCTTGCAGACGTGGTTTAGGTATAAAATTTACTAGAAATCCTGAAACTGACCAAGATAATCTAAAAACAGAAAAAGAAATATTAGAAGATCAAAAAGTTTTATTGCAACAACAGCTTGATGCTGTTAATGAACAATTAGATACCTATAATGAAAATTAGAAGTAACCAGAAACACTCTGGTTTTTCTAATTGGGATAGAGAGGTGATTATTATGGCAAGACCAGTAAAATTTAGAAGAGTTTGCAATCTGCCTGAAAATAATAGATTTGGACCGCTTGGTAGAGTGCTAGATGAAAAAAATGTTATCGTTATGACAGTTGATGAATACGAAACTATCAGATTAATTGATTTGGAAAATTATAATCAAGAAGAGTGTGCAAACCAAATGAATATTGCCCGAAGTACGGTTCAAGGTATTTATATTGAAGCCAGAAAAAAACTTGCTGAATCATTAGTTAACGGAGCCACATTAATTATTGAAGGCGGTAGATATCGTCTTTGTGATGGACAAGAAAATGGATGTGGTCGAGGCTGTCATAGAGGTAGACGTGGCAGACGTTTTGAATAGTATTTTAAAAAATAATAAATGTTGAAAGGAGAATTAAATGAAAATAGCAATTCCAGTAGAAAATAAAAGTTTAGACTCAAATGTTTGTCTATCATTTGGAC
The DNA here is from genome assembly GCA_012799935.1 of Erysipelotrichia bacterium. Classification (GTDB taxonomy): domain Bacteria; phylum Bacillota_I; class Bacilli_A; order Erysipelotrichales; family Erysipelotrichaceae; genus UBA1783. The sequence continues at coordinate 12,949 of JAAZKG010000105.1, forward strand.
GAGCACCTTATTTTCTTTTTTATAATGTAGAAACTAAAGAAAGTAATTTTGTTGTAAATAGTGCAGCAGCAGTTACAGGTGGAGCAGGAATTAAGGCAGCACAAACAATTGTTGATAATAAAGCAAATGTTTTGCTTGTAACACAACTTGGTGAAAATGCTGCGAGTGTTTTAAAAGCAGCTGACATTAAGATTTATCAAGCGAAAAATGCTTCGGTTAAAGAAAACCTTGATGATTTTACAGATGATAAACTTTCTTTGTTGGAAAAAATACATGCTGGATTTCATGGTCGAAGGAACAGGTAATATGAAGATAGCTGTGCTAAGTGGCAAAGGTGGAACAGGAAAAACACTGGTGTCTGTAAATTTAGCCGCAGTATCAAAAGAGGCAACTTATATAGATTGTGATGTAGAAGAAGCTAACGGACATTTATTTTTTAAACCACAGTGGATTGAAAAAGAAGATATTGCAGTAAAAATTCCTCAAGTAGACAAAAAACTTTGTGATGGTTGTCGCAATTGTGTTAATTTTTGTAAATTTAATGCTTTAGTTTATGTAAATGATGAATTGAAAATTTTTGATGAAATATGTCATTCTTGTGGAGGCTGTATATTGGTATGTCCTCAAAAGGCTTTAACGGAGAAAGATAAAATAATTGGGATAATTAAAAAAGGTATTTCGGATAATGTAACCATTTATACTGGAGTATTAAATACTGGTGAACCATCAGGGGTGCCGATTATTAACAAGTTATTATCTGAAAAGAATCTAAAAGAAAATAAACTGACTGTTATTGATTGTCCACCAGGAAGTTCTTGTGTTGTGATGGAAAGCATTAAAGATGCAGACTACTGTATATTGGTTGCAGAACCAACATTATTTGGGGTCCATAATCTTAAAATGGTTTATCAATTAGTAAAATTATTTGATAAACCATTTGGAGTAGTGCTTAATAAATGTTTAAAAGAAGATAATCCAGCAGAAAAGTATTGTCTTGAAAATGATATAAAAATATTAAGTAAAATTCCATTTGACAATGAATTAGGAACATTAAATTCAAATGGTGAAATAGTCGCAAATAAAGATGAAAAATATAAAAAAATATTTTCTTCTTTGCTCAATAAGTTAGTAAAGGAGGTGCAAAATGAAGCAGTTGTTAATCCTTAGTGGTAAAGGAGGTACAGGTAAAACGACGATTGCCAGTGCCTTTATCAAATTATCTCAAGCTAAGGCTTATGCAGATTGTGATGTTGACGCACCCAATCTTCATCTTATAAGTGGATGGAATAGCGAACCCACAAGAAGTGATTATTATGGACTGCAAAAAGCGGAAATTGACTTAAATCAATGTATTCAGTGTGATCAATGTCGTGAAAATTGTCGCTTTGATGCAATCAAGTTAGATGAAGTATACAAAATTAATCCATATGCTTGTGAAGGCTGTAGTGTTTGTGAATTTGTATGTCCAACTGGGGCAATAAAAATGGTTCCAGCAGTGGCTGGAGAGTTAATGCTGTACAGCGATAAAGAAAAAGTGTTTTCTACAGCTCAACTTAAAATGGGGAGCGGCAATTCAGGGTTGTTAGTAACTGAAGTAAAAAAACAAATGAAGTCAGCAATTAATGAAGAAGTTAAAGTAGCGATTATTGATGGTTCTCCTGGTATCGGTTGTCCAGTTATCGCTTCACTTTCTGGAGTTGATATGGTTTTAATAGTGGCAGAACCTACAGTATCAGGAATTAGTGATATGCAGCGTGTTATTAAAACAGCCGTTGGGTTTAATACCAAGATTGCAGTTTGCATTAATAAATATGACATTAATATCGATAACTCCAACAAGATTGAAGAAATATGTAATCATCAAGAATTAGATTTTGTTGGCAAGATACCTTTTGATTCTGAAGTAGTAAAGATAATAAACAGTGGTCAAACAATTGTCGATGTAGATTGCATCTCTGGACAAGAAGTGAAAGAAGTTTATGAAAAAACGATGAATTCACTTTTTAACTAATTTATTGTGATAAATAGTTGTTTGAAAAGGAAGTGAAAAAATGTTAAAGATAGCAGTGGCAACTATAAAAGGTATGGTAGCAGAACACTTCGGATACTGTGAAAATTTTATGATTTTCGATGTTGAAAATAAAGAAATCATTAAAAGTGAAGTTGTTGCTAATCCTGGACATAAACCTGGATTTTTACCAAACTTTCTAGCAGATTTAGGAGTAAATGTTATTATTAGTGGTGGTATGGGAGCAAAAGCGGTGAATATATTCAATGATAAAAATGTTGAGGTTATTATAGGCGCTTTGGGTGATGGAGAAAAAGTTGTAAAAGAGTATCTAAGTGGCACTTTAAAATCAACTGGTTCTGTTTGCCATCAACATAAATGTTAAATACATGAATGTTAATTGTGATATAAAAACACTTTTCTAGTAAAAGACAAGTGTTTTTTGTGTTATAAAATAAAAAAGTTAGCAAAACTAACTTCTTATTTTTCTTGTTGAGCCTTCAATGTTTTTAAAGCTCTTGCTGACATCTTGACGGTCTGCGGTTTACCATCAATAACAACTTTAACTTTTTGTAAGTTAACGTTCCATTTTCTGCGTGTAGCTCTCATAGAATTTGAACGCTTGTTACCTGATAAAGGTCTTTTGCCTGTAACGGCACATACTCTTGACATTCCGTGACCTCCTTTCAATCATACGCTTGATTATAATAACATTAACTAAAATAAATTGCAAGACAATTCTTTTAATAAAATCATGTACTGACAATTCTTTTAATAAAATCATGTACAGACAATTCTTTTAATAAAATCATGTATTCTTTTAATAAAATCATGTATTTGTACTATATAAAATGTTATATTTACTAAAGTATGATAAAATAAAATAAATGATATTATAAAGTAACTAGTCATATTTTTAAAAGTTAGATAGATTGTGATAGGTGTTTTTTCTAGTGGTGAACCACTATTAATTGAGGCTGATGAATCTTATTTATGCCTTGAATTAACTGTCAGAACAGGTACATTATAAAAATGTGATATGACCTTTATTCAATATTTAAAATAGCACTACATTTATCTGATAAATGTGATAAAATTATAGTCAAGATAGGAGTAGTTTTTCTTGAGTAATAAAACAACCATTCTAGCAGCTTTACAAATAGTCAATAGAGAAGTGCGTTTAATAGTAGGAGAATTCTCTAGTGATTTTTTGTATGTGATTGCCAAAGAGGAGATTGAATGCAGAGGTGTTGATGGTTATAAGATTGTTGATAAAAATTTAGTGATTAAAGCCATTAGAGAGGCTGTTTCCAATATTTCAGCAAAGTTAAAAGTGCCACTGAAATCGGTCTTATTATCAATTCCTGGCTATCGTTTTAAGAAAGAAAAAAGACAATTTGATAGGCTTTTAACTCAAGGAGTAGTTACAAAAGATGACATCAAGGTGATATTTGATGAGGCATATCGAACAAATGTTGGAATAGATTATGAAATATTGAATTTATCTTGTGCAAGTTATAAGATAAATTCTATTGTTTATCCTAAAGCTCCAATTAATGAAAAAAGTGAATTATTATCCTGCGGTATTGATTTTATATGTGGAGATAGATTGTTAATGTATGAATATTTGTCAATTGTTGAAAAGGCAGGATTGAAGGTGCTAGATGTTTATCAAGATGGTTATAGCAGTTGTGGTGAAGCAGCACTTTTTGAACAAAGCTACAATAATTATGTGGTTAATATATATTTAGAAGCAGATCATACTGTGTTCTCGTTAATCTATAATGGTCGACTAATAACAGGTTTTACAGAAAACTCAGGTTACAACAAGTTGATTAAGACTATAGTAGACAGATATGCTCTCAATTATAAAAATGCATTAAAGATTTTATTTAGATATGCAGTTGTTGGTCAAAGTGAGGGAGAAGATAGAATTATCATTCGCTGGGTTGACAAGCATAAAATTGTGCATAGTTTGACATATAAGGATGTACAAGAGACAATATTTGAAGAAAATCAGAATATTATTGAAAACTTCCATTTGTATTGTAGTGAAATCATTAAGCAAGATAATGTCACTATTGTTGTTTCAGGTCAAGGAGCACAGCTTCAAGGTCTTGATAAAGCATTGAGTGCAAAATTTCAAAAACCAGTTAGATGTTATTGCCCAGATATACTAGGAGCAAGAGAACCAAAATGGGCGGCAACATTAGGAATGTTCTATCAATACAAAGATGTTTGTAGTATTACTGCTCCAATGGTAGATTGTGTTGATATAGGTACATATAGACAGAACCTGATTCCAAATGTTGAAAAACATGATGGCAATCTGGCAGATAAATTTAAAAGCATTACAGACAAGCTGTTTGTAGATAAAGTTGAATGAGGTGTGAAATATGAGTAATTTTAATCCAGTAACAAGAATTAAAGTGTTTGGCGTTGGCGGTGGTGGATGCAACGCTGTTAATCGCATGGTTGAAGCAAACTTAATAGGTGTTGATTTCTATGTTGTCAATACTGATAGACAAGTTCTTTATTCTTCGCCAGTAGAAAATAAAATCCTGATAGGTTCTAATACTACGGGAGGCTTAGGAGCTGGTGGCAGTCCAGAAGTAGGTAAAGCAGCTGCCTTAGAATCAATTGATGAAATTAAAGAAGCAGTAAAGGATACTGACTTGATTTTTATCACTGCTGGTTTAGGTGGCGGAACTGGCACGGGTGCTGGACCAGTTTTAGCAGAGTGTGCTCAAGAAACAGGTGCTTTGACAATTGGAATTGTGACAAAGCCATTTAGGTTTGAAGGTAAAAAGAGGACGATGCAAGCTATCAACGGTTTAGATGAACTAAGAAAACATGTTGACTCATTAATAATTATTCCAAATGAAAAAGTTGGAACGAATTTAGGATCATTTCCAATAAATCAAGCTTTCTTAGAGGCTGATAATGTTTTAAGACAAGCAGTACAAACAATTACAGATTTAATCTCTTATAATGCTTTAATTAACCTAGATTTTGCGGATGTTAGATCAGTATTGGATGGCCAAGGTACAGCTTTGATTGGTGTTGGTGAAGTTGATGCTAGCGAAGTAGAAAATAAAGAAGATATGGCAAGACTTGCAGCTGAAAGAGCAGTCAATTGTCCACTATTAGAGGCTAATATTCAAGGAGCTAAAAATGCCATTATCAACGTAAGTGGAGCTGCCTCATTAACTATTGATAATGCTGAAGCAGCAGTAGGATATGTCAATGAAGTTGCTGGAAATGAAATTGATACTGTTTTCGGTGTCGCTTATAATGAAGCATTAGGTGATAGAATTATTGTTACGGTTATTGCTACAGGTTTTGATCAGGTTGAAAGTCAGATTTATGAAAAAGCAAGCTTTGAACCAGTTCAAGATGCTGGCGAGCAAAAAGATGATTTTGATATGCCTAGCTTTGTTACAAACAGACGTCGTTAGTTGATTTTTTAACTATAAAATTATTAACAAAGAGCCCTTAGGGGCTTTTTAAAAGAATGGAGGTTTACAATGAAAAAATATAAAAAGAATTTCGACTATTCTTATGCATTAGGAACAGAGTTAACACTAGAACTGCTTTTACAGTTTCCACAAGAAGTAATTAATGTTTATATCCATTCAAAACAAAATAAAAAGGAAGTTTTTAATCGCATTAAAAGTTTATGTTTAAAACATAATATCGAAATGATTTATTCTGATAAGATATTTAATATTGTTTCAAACAAAGAAAACTGTTATATTATCGGTGTTTTCAAAAAATATGAAAGCAAAATAAATCCTAAAAGCAATCATGTAGTTTTGGTTAATCCTTCAAACATGGGCAATTTAGGGACAATTATCAGAACATCTATTGGTTTTGGCATCAATGATATTGCTATTATTTCTCCAGCTGTTGATATCTTTGATCCAAAAACTATTAGAGCAAGTATGGGAGCGTTATTCAGATTAAATTTCCAGTATTTTGATAGTTTTGAAGAATATTTAAAAACAGTTGAAAAAAGAGATATTTTTCCATTTATGTTAGATGGGTCTAAACAATTAGATAAAATTGAAGTAACAAATAAATATTCACTAGTGTTTGGTAATGAAGCAACAGGACTATCATCTAATTATCGAAACTATGGTCAAAGTATCTTAATTAAGCATTTAGATACAATTGATTCACTAAATTTATGTAATGCAGTTAGTATTGCATTGTATCAGTTTACTAAAGGAAGGCTGTAAGTTATGTTAAAAAGATTTATCCACTATTATAAACCCTATAAGAAGATTTTCGTTTTAGATATGTTAGCTTCACTTTCGGTTTCAATTATTGCTATTGTTTATCCAATTATTACCAGGGAAATGTTAAATGATTTAATTCCAAATAAAAAATTTGATTTGATTATTATTTTTGGGGTAATTTTATTGCTGGTATATTTATTAAAAATGGGCTTAAATTATTTTATTCAGTATTATGGACACATGATGGGAGTTTCAATGCAAGCAGACATGCGTTCCGATTTATTTAAACATATTCAACTTTTACCATTTTCCTTTTTTGATGATCATGAAACAGGTAAGATTATGACTAGAATGACAAGTGATTTATTTGATATTTGTGAATTAGCTCATCATGGACCAGAAAATATTATTATTTCATTTTTCACCTTGGGTCTATCATTTGCTTATTTATTAACGATTAATGTGCCACTTTCACTAATTGTTTTTACAATTATTCCGATACTAGTATATATTGCTACAAGAATTAGAGGTGCCTATACTTCTGCTAGAAGAAGAACACGAGCAGCAAATAGTAGGATTAGCGGTCAACTTCAGACAAGTATTTCGGGAGTGAGAGTTACTAAAGCTTTTACTAATGATGAAAAAGAAATTGAAAAATTTGAAGAAGGAAACCAAGAGTTTCAAAAAGCTTCAAAAGATTCGTATAAGGCAATGGCTCAATATCATAGTTCCACAGCTTTTGTTATAGACATATTTAATGTTGTGGTCTTAGTAGCTGGGGGTATATTTTTATACAATGGGCAGATTAACTTTGCTGATTACAGTGCTTTTGTTGTTTCAATAAGTCTATTTATCACTCCTATTAATAGACTGATTGGTTTTATGGAGCAATTCCAAAATGGTGTTACTGGATTTGAAAGATTCTGTGAAATTATGGATATTGAAGTTGAAAAAGACAGTGAAAATGCTGTTGAGTTAAATGATGTAAAAGGAAAGATTACTTTAGAAAATGTAAGTTATGGTTATAGTGAAGACAGCGAAGTCTTAAAAGGAGTATCGCTAACTATTAATCCTGGTCAAAAGTTTGCTTTGGTTGGGCCGTCAGGTGGAGGTAAGACAACGATTTGTCATTTAATTCCTCGTTTTTATGAAATCATGGAAGGCAAAATATTCATTGATGACAAAGAAATCAGAGAAGTAACTAGGGAATCTTTAAGAAGAAATGTTGGTATTGTTCAACAAGATGTATTCTTGTTTAATGACACAATTAAAAATAACATCTTATATGGCAGATTAGATGCTAGTGACCAGGAAGTTATTGATGCAGCTAAAAGAGCTAACATTCATGATTATATCGAAACATTACCAGAAGGATATGATACTCAAATCGGGGAAAGAGGAGTTAAATTATCAGGTGGTCAAAAACAAAGATTATCTATAGCTAGAGTGTTTTTGAAAAACCCAGCCATATTAATTTTAGATGAAGCAACAAGCGCTTTAGATAATGCTACGGAAATAATGATTCAACAGTCATTAGATGAACTTTGTGAAGGAAGAACAACGCTTGTTGTAGCGCATCGTTTATCAACAATCAAAAATGCTGATGAAATTGCGGTTATTGATCAAGGTGAAATTATTGAACAGGGGAATCATCAAACATTAATTAAAAATGATGGTATTTATGCCAAGTTATATAGCCAACAATTAAAGTAAGATCATTTAAAAAATCAGACACATTCATTATTAAATGTGTCTGATAAAATTATAACTTTGAAATCTTATTTCAGTCTTTATCGTTTTTGTTATGATTTTTAATAATAAGTTATCTTACTTAACGATTTCTTTAGCTGAAGTAAGTAGTGAAGCAACACTTTGTAATTCGTTTGGAACAACAATTTTTGTTGCTTGACCATCTGCCAATTTTTGATAAGCTTCTAAAGATTTAAGTGTTAAGTATTCTTTTGAAGGTCGAGCTTGGTTGATTAAATCAATACTTTTAGCTTGTGCTTCATAAACTTTATATAAAGCTTCAGCTTGCCCTTCTGCTTCAGCGATTAAGGCTTGTTTTTTAGCTTCAGCTCTTAATAATGCTGATTCTTTTTCACCTTCAGCTACCAAGATAGCACTACGTTTGTCACCTTCAGCTTTTAAGATAGCTTCACGTCTTTCGCGTTCTGCACGCATCTGTTTTTCCATTGCTTCCTGAATATCTTTTGGAGGCAAGATGTTTTTAACTTCAACTCTTCTTACTTTAATTCCCCATGAATCAGTTGCTTCATCCAGAATAGTACGCATTTCATCATTGATAATATCTCTACTAGTTAAAGTATCATCTAATTCTAAGTCACCAATAATATTTCTTAAGGTGGTAGAAGTCAAGTTTTCAATAGCATTAATTGGTCCAACTACACCATAGGTATACAGTTTAGGGTCAGTAATTTGAAAGTATACAACTGTGTCAATTTGCATAGTAACATTATCTTTAGTTATAACTGGTTGAGGTTCAAAATCTTTAACAACCTCTTTTAAAGTAACTTTATTGCTGATACGATCGATAAATGGTAACACAAAGTGAACTCCTGTGGTCCAAGTTGCATGATAAGCTCCAAGTCTTTCTACGACATAAGCTTCTGATTGAGGTACAATTCTAACTGTATACATTAATACAGCAGCAACTATCACAAATAGTACCAAAAAGATAATTAATTTTTCCATAAATATATGTCCTTTCTTTAATCAATTTTTTTTACAATCAATTTTGCGCCTTCAATAGCTACAATTCTAACATTAGTGTCTTTAGGTATTGGTTGATTGTCAATACTGACACAACTCCAAGTAACTCCACCTTTAATAAGTTCTCCCCAACTTTCCTCACCGATCTCTTTGATAAGAGTAGCATTTTGTCCAATTAAACGATCAGAGTTGGTTGGAACAATGTTTCCTCGTAAATAATTATGTGCTAGTGGACGAATGATTAACATCGAAATAATCGAAACAATAAAGAATGCAATATATTGCCAGATTGCTTGAACTTTTAACCAAGCGAGTAGTGCACTAGCTAAAGCACCAAATATGAACCAGATACAAATCAGATTTCCTAAAGTAAAGATTTCAATTAAAAATGCGCCAATTGCAACAATAATCCACATAGTTAACATAAGCTAATCCTCCTTACTTGTTAAGTCGACTATTAGCATCATTTCATTATCATCGAATGATGCGCTGTATTTAGCATTTTCACTTAAAGGATACTGAGTAACTTCTTCTAAAGATTTCATTAAATTTTTGTTAGCAATTCTCGCATATCCTCTTCCTAAATTAACTTTATGCAGTTTTTCAGAAGGATAGATGCCTAAATCAATATCCTTTTTTGTGACCGGCTTGATAGCAAGTCTTTTGTTTTTTTGATCTAGTCCAATCAGACACCATTTGATGTCGGAAAAACGATTGGCAGCACAATTATTTAGAGTGATATAGTTGTCACTCAAAGTGACAATCATTGAATAAGCGTTTCCTTTTAACCATTGAAACATTACAATCACTCCTTCCGATTTAATTATATGATATATTTTAAATAATTGCAATAGTTTTGAAATATTTGCATAAAATTGAATTGTTTTGAAAAAAGATTGTATTTTTTTCTGTTTGTTAATGTTTTGACAATTGTTTTAGTTAAAAATATAATGTATATAGAATATTCTTTTTCTCTTTTTTTGAAAAAGTTTATTTAGAAAAATCAATAAATTATATTTTTAAGGGGAGGATAAAATATGAAAATTGTGTTGGCAGGAGCTTTTGGAAACTTAGGTTTTGAAATTTTAAAACAGTTAGTTGAAAAAGGTTATGAAATTATTGCTGCAGATTTAAAAGAAAAAGCAAATAATGGTTATGAGGGCAAGTATATTTTCAAAGAAATTGATGCAACAAAACCAGAAACTTTAGAAGGTTTATGTGAGAATGTCGATTTAGTGATAACAACTATGGGACTGACTTCTTCAAGTACAAGATTTACAGCTTATGATATTGATTATCAGGGTAATTTAAACTTACTTGAAGAGGCAAAAAGAGCAGGTGTAAAAAAGTTTAACTATATTTCAGTTATTGCTTGTGAAAGAGCTGGAGCAGAAAAAGTTCCAATGTTGCATGCTAAATGGTTGCTAGAAGAAGAATTAAGAAAATCTGGTATTGACCATGTCATTTATCGCCCAACTGGTTATTTCTATGATATCGCCAAGGTGTTTAGGCCTTTTATCGAAAAAGGAGAAATACAATTGTTAAAAGGTTACGGAAATATGAAGGCAAATGTTGTTGCTTGTGAAGATTTTGCTTCTTTCATCATTGAACATATGAATGATGTAGGAAATCCTATTTATGAAGTTGGTGGAAAAGAAACATACACTTATGAAGAAATGACTAAGTTATGTTTTGATGCCGCAGGGAAAGAAACAAAGATTAAATATGTTCCACCTGGTATGTTTGATATTCTATCAAAACTTCCTAAAATTAAAAAAGAAGGGAAAAGAGATATCATCTTATTTTCTAAGTGGACTTTAACTAACGATTTAGTTGGTAAGGACGTTACAGGTGAGTCAAGTTTTAAAGAATATATAAAAGCATATTTTGGAGGTAAATCATGGTAGGTAAAGTGTTTCCTTCACCATTATGGTGGGTTTTACTAGCTATTAGTGGATTAATGACTCTTTGTGGTTTCCATTCGTTTGTTTGGTTTATGTCTATAGGATATGGATTTGCTGTAATGGGAATTGGAGTAGGGTTATTACTATATAGTTTAATTAATGGTTCAGCTACAATTGTTGTAGTTTTAATGAGTATTTTGTTAGCAATTTATGGATTTAGATTAGGATATTTTTTGTTAAAACGTGAGTTGAAGAATACTCATTATAAGAAAACTTTACAGTCAACTGGTTCAAACAAACAAATGCCAGTTTATGTAAATTTAGTAATGTGGACTTATTCAATGTGGATGTATATGTGGCAAACTTCTCCAGCAACATATCGTTATGCCAATTTAACAAGTGGAGATATTTGGGGCTATCTTGGTGTAATTATCATGGCTATTGGTATCATTGGCGAGACAGTTGCTGACAGACAAAAATCAGATGCTAAAGCAATTAACCCCAAAAGATTTTGTGATGTTGGTTTATATAAAATAGTTCGCTGTCCAAACTATTTTTCTGAAATATTATTCTGGACAGGATTATTTATTAGTGGATTTGGCACACTTGTTAAAGGACAGTGGATTATGCCGATTATCGGTTATATTTTAATTGTTTTTGTTATGATTCATGGAGCATATAGATTGGAAAAACGTCATGAAAAGAATTATGGAAATGATCCAGAATATCGTCAATATGCTGAGACAACACCAATTCTATTTCCATTTATTCCAATTTACCACTTAAGCAAAATTGAAAGGGAAAATAAAGATGAATGATTTTAGTATTCCTATGGCAATTGTGGATTTTATTCCAGTAATTTTCTTTATAATCGGAGCTTCAATTCTTAAAAAAGATTTTTATAATAAAATGAGTAGAACAGCATTTGGTTTATTTGCTACTGGTACTACAAATGTGGCATTGGCGGGTTTTCTAAAAGCGACTCATAAGCTTCTATATGCTACTAATATTTGTGATTTTAAAACCTTAACAGATATGTTCTTTGCTACTCAAGCTATTGGCTTTGTCTTTGCAGGTGTTGGACTAGTTTTAGCTCTAATTCAAAAAAAGGGTGTTATTGTTGCTAGTGCACCAGCTGTATTTAGTGGAACTTTTCTATTTGTAACACTTATGGTATTAGGATTAGGAGCAATGAATGTATGTTTAAGTATCCTAGCTAAAAAGTTAAATAAAGAGAAGATAACAATTTTCTTTGTAATCTCATTTGTTTGTAGTTTAATGATGGGATATTTATCAAGCAAAGATTTCACTTTAAGTTTTATGAACTGGTTAGCTCAAGGAATTAATATTGTTAGTCAAGCAGCATTCTTGATGGGAGTTATTTCTTTACATAAAGCTGGATTAAAGGAGTACAGGTTTAATAATTAAAAAGAGGATAATTTCCTCTGTTGTCTTAAAAAAACAAGAATTGATTTCTTGTTTTTTTAGTTTATCTTATAATCCGCATTTTAATTGGGCATTACAGTTAGTACAAGTGTTACAGCCACCTATTTCCTCTACCA
>JAAZKG010000106.1 GCA_012799935.1 Erysipelotrichia bacterium
ACTGCACCAGCACAAGCTAATGAGTCAATAGCATTAGCAAACAACATACATGCTGGATTTCTTTTCATTGCACAAGCACAATATAATACCAAGCCACCAGTAGTTGAACCGATTGTCTGTGGTAAACACAAAGCTTTTCCTGCAATTGGTTTTCCATATAAATCTGGATTGTTTTGATCTGTTACCTTAGCAGTATCATCACCAAATTGAAGTGATTTTTGTAAAGAAGCCAAAGTGTTAAAACCAGCACGTGTTACTACTGCTTCAGCAGTTACGGTTCCTGGAGTTATAACTCTACCTTTAAATTGCCTCATGACTATTTACCTCCTTTAGTGATTTGAACTAGAATTTCATCATCGGTATAATATCTAGCATTAGTATATGTGCGTAATTTATTACTTGAAGTAATTACAGGCATTTTTCCACAAGTAGGATTATTCATATACATTAATGGGCAGATGTAAGATAAGATGATTCCTGTTTTCTCAAAACGACCATAATGTTCAGTTTTCTTAAATTCCTTAATTACTGCTGGAGCAGCTGTAAAAACAGTAGGAACAACTACTTTACTATTTCCATACTCCTTTAAAGCTTTTTCTACTTTATCAGTCCAGTCTTTCAATTGTTGTAAAGACATATGAGGACAACCCATAAAACATAACTTAGGTTTTGCATCAAGTTTTTTCCACATAATTGGATAACTATCATAAATTCTTTGTAGTTCTTTATCATCAATCACATATTCCTTAGCACCTTCTAAAATTAGTTTTCTTCCTAATTCTTTAGCTTCAGGTGTTAAATTATCAATGTGATACAAGCCTACAGCACCATTTGAAGCAGTTGCAGCTCCAAAATCTTTTAAATAGGTGCATGCTTGTTCTGTTAGTTCACTACCCAACCACTTATCTAATCCAATTACATAAGGAACATCTTCCATAACCTTCATACCAATCGCACTGCCAAGTAATTGCGCTTCCGGTTTTTTGGTAGTTTCAACTTTAATAATCCATTTCGCCTTTCTTCCTTCATCAGTTAACAAACCAAAATAAGGAACATAACCAACAATTGAACCCATTAAATCCATAATTCCTGAGTTTCTATTACATCTTGCACCTAATACTGAGTTAGCATAAACAACAGCACTAGATTCAGACCAAGATAAAACTTCACCCTTATTTGGTTTATTTCCTACTTGATCCATATAACAAGTACAAGTAAAAGCATCTTTATCCATCAGACCTAATTTTTGTAGTTGCGCTTCATAAAAATCTTGCTTATTATACATAAATTTATTGAAGACAAGTCTTTGAATAAAGTTGGCAGGCACATTTTTATCTACCGGTCTTGGGTCAACACTAAAAGTTTGTTGTGAAATAGCATCCGCTTCAATTAGTTTGTCCATTAATTGATAGACTGGATCTATAACACCTAAACCAAAAGAGGTTACAAGATGATTATGTTCACTTGTAACCTCTACCATTTTTTCAGCATCAAAAGCTTTCCCATACATTACTAAAGTTTTCATGACTTTTGCCATAGTTTCACCTTTACTACCATCGAGAATAGCTTGTTGATCTTTTGTTAAAATCATACAATCCTTCCTTTCTTTTTTACATTATTCCCCATTTCAATCATTCATATCTATTATAATGATATCAAATTTTCAACCAAAAATAACTACTTTTATCATCTTTGTGAATAAAGTAACATTAAGCACAAGAAAGGAGAACATCTACTTGTTCTCCTGAATATCTTTATTTTTCTGGATTTGTTTTTGAAGCGATATATTCATCAACTATCCATGTCAATGTGTCAAAATCTACATCACCTGTGTCAAGAATTAAAGTGTTATATTCTTTAACATTGAACTTATCACCTAAGGCTTTTTGCGTTTTATCATATAACAAGGTCATTTGATAATAACCTAAAGCATATGGTGTAAACATACTTGGATCACCAATTAATGTATCATAAATATTTGCTGCTAAACTTTGGGCATAACTTTCATTAAAGAATTCCGTTAAGTAAACAGCCAAATCATCAACTTGATAACCATAATAGTTTATTAACATGTCACAATAAGCTTGTAGATAATAGTTAAATTTTAAGTATAAGATTTCCAATTCTCTAATATCCTTGCTCTTTTCAAAATATTTATAGCCATATTCTTCTGAGTACATTGCCCAACCTTCAGAATAGCCAATAAACCCAACGTTGTATCTGATTTTTTGCGAAGGATGGTGAGTAAAATAATAAGTATGCTGATATAAATGACCAGGATAGGCTTCATGAGATAAAGTAATTGCCATATCATCTGGTGAATCTTTACTATAAGTTTCATTACATTTAATAACATTATTGGTTAAATTATCAAGTGGAGCAATTAAATAGTATGCTGCAACATTTTCACTAACTACTGAAGGATCTAAATAATTTACTGAATATTCAACTTTTGGAATTGCAGGAAAATCATTAGGCATTTGACTTTTAATATACTCAATCATTTCATAAGGATCTTTATAACCATAATGATTACTGCCACTTGACCACTTTTTGTAGTCGTTATAACTCATCCTGTCGGATACTTTTGAAATATTTTTGACAATACTTTTTATTGAACCTCTTAAAGTTGCTGCCCATTTATCAACCGTTCTATCACTTGAAGAAACTCCAGCTAAAAATATAACTTCGTAATAATCTGTGCCCCCTTCATAGTAGAATAAACCATCTGGATTTGTACATTTACCATATAAACTATTATATAAATCAATTACTCTTTGATAAGCTGGAATTAAGGTATTTATAACAGCATCTGAAAGTTGCTGTTTTAGTTCTTCTTCATTAGGTAATTTTAACTTCTCAATGGAAGCATTATAAGCTTTGATAACTTCATTATCTTCAACACGTGAAATAAATCTTTCACAAGAATCAATAACTTTATCAATTACTGTATCATTTTGAACAATACCCTCTTCTGCTTGTTCTTTTGTATAATCAATACATAAATCCATGAATCTTCCACTATCTAAAACTAAAGTTATCAAGTCTTTAGCATCTTGTTCGTTTCTAAGTTCAAATTCAGTGAAATTTGTGATTAAGTTATTGTTAACGCCTCTATTAGGGGTAAAAACAAAACCATAATCATACTCAGATTCTAAATAAGCCTGTTGGCGATTATAATAAGCAATTAATGCCTTATATGTTATTAACT
>JAAZKG010000107.1 GCA_012799935.1 Erysipelotrichia bacterium
AAATTAATTAATAATTATTTTAAATTTAGTATTAATTTTAATTTAAATGTATTTAATGTAATTTCAAATTAAATAAAAAGAAGTTGGTAACTATGCATAAATTATTGTTATTTGAATTTTAGAGGCTATAATGAAGTAACTATAAATTAATAATCTATGCATAATAAGAACTATTAGCGATGAAATATTCAATAAATATATGATAATTTATTGTAATATAACCAATATTGTTCGAATCTTAATAAATTATCCATTATAAAATAACATAATATACATTATGCGAAGTAATGTTAAGAAAGAAAAGTCATTATTTATGACTTTTTTTCAGCATTTTACTCTTTTCATATTTTACAAAGTTATAGAAATTTATAATAATAACCATTATTTCCATTGATATAAAGCTTATAATTAATCCTAAAAAATTTAAATATCCTTTATTAAATATAAATAATAGTAATACTACAATTATATAGATTACTATTAAAAAATTATAGTCTTCAGAACCTTTATAATTTAATTTACATTTAGAACATCTTATATTCTCTTTTCCTTTTTTCTTTTCTAGATTTCCCCCACAACTAGGACATTTATTCATAAACTTTAATTCATAAAATTGTTTAAATAAATTTCTTGTTAACATATTTTTCACTTCTTCTCTCTTTTTATAAAGTTTCGACTTTATCTAAATCGATTGTTGGGATTTCAAAATAGAAAGTTGATCCTTCATTTATTTTGGAAATAACACCATATTTACAGTTATATGTTTCTAAAATTGCTCGACAAATTGCTAAACCCAAACCAGAACCACTTCTAGATCTTTGATAGTGCTTGTCAATTTTATAATATCTATCCCAAATATAAGGGAGAGATTCTTCATCAATTCCTGTGCCATGGTCTGTAACTTCTACTCTGATATAGTCTTTATTTTTTAAGTACCCTTTAATAATTATTTTCCTATCTTCACCATAGTGTTTTAAAGCATTATTTACAAAATTGTTTAATACTTCTTCAATTTTGTTTCCATCACCAATAGCAATTAATTCAGGTTCACATTCAAATTCTATTGTGACATCTTCTAATGCTGCTAGAGGTTCAAATCTGTAATAACAACTATATAGTTGTTCTGTTAAATCAAATGGCTCAGAATCAACAGAAATTGCCCCTGCTTGAAGTTTTGATAAATTAAGCATATCACTGACTAAAGTATTCAGACTATCTGTTTCATTTATGATTATATCCAAATGTTTTTCTCTTTTATCCTTATTGTCACCAGAGATATCTTTAATCATTTCAGCGTAAGCTTTAATCATGGTTAGTGGAGTTTTCAGGTCATGAGAAACATTTGCCATTAACTCATTTCTATACTCTTCTACTTTTGAAATTTCTTTAGAGGCTAAATCAATAGTGTCAGCTAACTCTTGAACTTCATTTATACCAGTATCTTCAAATTCTAATTCATAATTTCCATAAGTAAGCTTATTTGCTTCTTCTTTAATTCTTATAATGGGTTGAGAAATAATCTTAGAGAAAAGAAGTGATATTAAAAGCGATAATGTTAAAACAATTAACGAAATTAATATAAACTGGTTTTGAATTGTTTTTGTAATTATATTGATAGATTGTAAAGTAATATTACTAATAACGTAGTATTCTTGATCATTTACTAAAAATTTTTTACCATATACCATTACTTCTTGATCAGATAATTCAATAAAATCACCTTGTAAATATATTTCATCTTTGTCAGTATTTTCTAAAACTTCGATAAAACGTTCATTAACTACTGAATTATTATAAATTGCACATCCCGCATTACCTAAAGCATCAAAACCACTAATTGTAGTTGAATTGGTGCTGTCAAAAACAATTACACAAGCATTGTTATTCATTGTTAATGAATATAATAAGTAGTTTTTTTCCTTAATTTCTGTTTCACTAAAAAATATATCAGAAACATTATTTGTAAATGTTTTAATTTCTTTTTTAAGTGTTCTAATATAAAAAGGTTCAAGTAAAATTAACTGGAAAAATTGCAATAATAAAAGAATACTTAATGCGAAAAGCACAAAGTATGTCCAAGATTTAAAACCTAAAGAGTTTACAAACTTATTTTTCTTCAAACTTATAACCTACTCCTCTTACTGTTACAATTTTACTGCCATATTTACCAAGATTTTTCCTTAACATTTTGATATGAGTATCTACGGTTCTGTCCATACTAATATAATCATAACCCCAAATGTTTTCCAATAATTTTTCCCTAGTAATTGCTTTATTTTCATTTTCAATTAAGAAAACCAACAAATCAAACTCCTTATTGGTTAAATGTACAATTTCATCATCAACTTTTACAACATGAGCTAATTTATCGATGGAAATTCCTTCAATATTAATTACATCTTTGACCTTATTAGTTCTTCTTTCAATAACAACTTTAATTCTAGCCATTAATTCCTTTGGCGAAAAGGGTTTAGAAACGTAATCATCAATACCTAGTTCAAAACCATATAATTTATCATCTTCAGCAACTCTAGCAGACAACATAATTATCGGAACATCACTATGTTCTTTTATATGTTTACAAGTTGAAAAACCATCTAAATGAGGCATCATAACATCTAAAATAACACAATCAACATCATTTTTCTTTATTATTTCTATTGCTTGTAAACCATCAGAGGCTTCCAATACTTTATAACCATATGAATTACCATATTCTTTTATTACTTCTCTAATCATTATTTCATCATCAACTATTAATAAAGTAGTCATATAATCATCCTTTCAAAACTAATAATTCTCTAACTAGTACTGAATCTCTTCCTGGATTCTTTTTACCTCTAACAAGTACTATTATACCTTTTTTTATAAATTCTTTATATAACAAATATTTATCAGGCATAAATACTAAATCAATTGTTCCATATTCATCATAACATGTCGCAAAACACATCAAATCATTAGTTCTAGTAGTTTGTGGTCGATATTTCATAATGGTTACTATTAAAGACATGTCACCATTTATATTTTTAGCAATAACAGAGGGAACGGTATTTTTATAATCTAATCGATATTTTTCGATTGGATGTGAATCCAAAAACAAGCCCAAATATGTTTGTTGATCTTCTAATGTTTCAGTAATATTGTCCTCATAGTTAGTAATTAGTGGTGGAGAAACTAATGATAAATCTAACTTTTTTTCTCCTTTTTCTTCGTAAGTGCAAAGTTTAACATAAGAAATTACATCGTCTATAGCTGATAACATGCTCTTGTGAGAAAGATTAAAACTATCTAAACATCCACTTCTAATTAAAATTTCAATGTTCTTTTCATTAATGTTAAGTAAATACATCCTACTTACAAAATCGATAAAGTTTTGATATTTCCCTTTAACATTTCTATCATTTATAATCATTTTGCTAGTTAGATTTGAAATGCTTTTGATTTGATTAAATGGAAACATAATAGCATTATCTTTAACTATAAATTTATCACACGATTCATTAATATTTGGTAAAATAACTTTAATTTTTCTCATTTTGCATTCAATCAAATAATTTATATTTTCATTTGAACCAAGTTTTGAATTTAATAATGCACAATAAAACTGTAATGGGAAATTTGCTTTTAAGTAAGTCATAATGTAAGCTAAAAAGCCATAACCAATAGCATGTGATTTATTAAATCCATAATTAGCAAATTTATAAATATTTTCATAAATATTTTCTGCTATTTCTTTTGAATAATTATTATTAATGCAGCCTTCTATAAACTCATTTTTCAAACCTATTAGTTGTTCACTACTCTTTTTGCTTACAGCACTTCTTAACAAATCTGCTTTTGTCATTGTAAAACCAGCAAGTTTAACCGCTATTTGCATTATTTGTTCTTGATAAATCATTATTCCGTAAGTATTTGATAATATTGGTTTTAAATCTTGATGTAGATATTCAATATTTTCGGGATTATTTTTATTGATTATATATTGGTCAATAAACTCCATTGGTCCAGGTCTATATAAAGCTATTACAGTTGCTAGTTGTTCAAAATTAGTTGGTTTAACCTTTTGTAAAGTATTTCTCATTCCTTTTGATTCCAATTGAAAAATTCCACTACTGTCACCACTAGATAGCATTTTATATACTCTTTCATCAGTTAAATCAATTTTATAAATATCAATTTCATGCTTAATTGAACTTAAAATTTCTTCAACAATCGACAGATTTTTTAATCCCAAAAAATCAAACTTTATAAGGCCCATATTCTCTAAATGTTCCATAGTATATCCAGCAATATTGGTATCATTTGTCATAATTAAAGGAATTACCTCAGTAAGTTTATTTTCACTTATAAGTATTCCAGAGGCATGAGTAGATATGTTTTTTGGCAAATCATATAAAGTACATCCTATACTATAAAGTTCTTGCAATTTATTTGATGAATTAATGGCAGTTTTGAATCTATTATTTTTTTCATACTGCTCTTTTAAAGTTAATTTATCATTTCTAATTGTTTGTAAAACAATATCTAAGTTGCCTTGAGGAATCAATAAAACTTTTCCTAAATCCCTTAACAAGGCTTTTGTTGTTAAACTACCAAAAGTGATAATATTTGAAACATTTAAAACACCATATTTATTTTTAACATATTCAATAGCTTGATTTCTTTTGCTATCAGGGAAATCCATGTCAATATCTGGCATTGTTACCCTTTCATGGTTTAAAAATCTTTCAAATAGTAAATCGTATTTAACTGGGTCAATATGAGTAATGCCTAAACAATAACAAACCAAACTTCCAACAGCACTACCTCTTCCAGGTCCTGCTAAAATATTATTTCTCTTACAAAAAAGTATTATATCGTAAACTATTAAAAAGTAATCTTCAAAATTCATTGAACAGATAACATCTAATTCTGATAAAAGACGATTTAAATATTTTGGTGATATATTATTTAATAATCTTTTCTGCAAACCAGCTAAACATAACTGTTTTAAATATTCTTTATTATTTATAGAATAATCATTATTAAAAGTAGGTAGTTTTGTTTTTAAATTATCAAGATCTAAATTAATATTGTTAACAAATAAATCTATATTATTTAAAGATTCACTATCAAATAATATCTTCATTGCTGTAGCAGACTTTAAACTAGCATCAGTAACCAGTGATAAATTGGTATCATTAATATTTGTTGCCTTATCAATGGCTTGTAAAGCTTTATAAGCATCATAATCCTGTTCATCTTTGTATAAGGCAATATCTAAAGCAATTGTTTTAACATTATAGTTTTTGCAGATAGGTAAAACAATTTCATTAATTTTATTATTAATTGCTTTGTTTTTTGCTAGCGAAGAGACATAAACATTTTCATAATTTGTTAATTTATCAATTAATGAATTTAATGTTCCGATATCGTTCTCATTTAACAAGTACGAAAAATAACTATCGCTTTTGATGACAACATTACTATTTTCGCTTAAGTCTAGCATATTATTTAAACTCAATACTCTATTAAATGTAATAATATCAATCAAATCTATATATCCTTTAATATTTTTTGGATAAATTAAAGCGTCAAATTGTTTTTCTTCTGCATTAAATGGTATTTCGCACCCTAATATAGGTTTGATGTTAGCTTTTTTACATTCTTTAAAGAATTCTTTAGCAGAAAAAAGATTTCTATTTTCACAAATACCAATCGATTTTAAACCATTTTCCAGCGCAAAATCTACCAAATCATTAACTCTGATAGTACTTTGTAACAATGAATAACAGCTGCGATTGTAAAGTAAAATTGACATCTTATTCCTTTGCTTTTATTAGTAAATCTATTACATCATCTATTTGTTCGGCAGATATTTCTGGAATACCACAAGCTAGTTTGTGCCCTCCTCCGCCAAATTTTTTAGCTATTTCAACAATTGGAGCTTTATGACTTCTTAAGGAAACAGAAAATCCTTCCCTTTCATCTTCATAGAAGAAGAAAGCATATTTATTTATACCCTTTATACTATCTAAAACATAAACAAAATCCTTTGCTTCATGAGTAGAAAGTCCAAGTTTTTCTTTTATTTCTTTAGATAAAATAATATAAGCAACATCTTCCTTAAAAATTGCTGTTGAAGCTAGATAGTGTTTTGCTTCAAATTTTTGTCTAGATAAATCATTAATATACCTATTTATTTCAACTAAATCTATGCCTTTTTCTATTAAAATTGACAAAACTTTAAAAGTAGTAGAACTGACACTTTTTATCGTGAAACCACGGGTATCAGTATTCATACCAGCATATAAATATGAAGCTGCTTTTTTGTTAATTACCCAGTTATTTTTGATTGCTAAAAGGGCAACAAGTTCTGAAGTACTGGAAGCAGATTCATCAATAAACATATAATCAGCATTTCCTTCACTTTCCAAATGATGATCAATTTTAAGTGATTTTAATCCATATATATATGATTGGTCATCTGCTCTATCATGAGTAGAGGTATCTAAAATTATTGTTAAACTATTTTTAATAATATCTAAAGATGGATTGTCCATATCTTCTAAAAATTCTGGATTATCCATATTTTCTAATCCATAAGTAAAAACATTTTTATTTGGATAATTTTCCAATAATAAATGCTTCAATCCTAATTGTGCACCATAAGCATCGTAATCAGGACGAATATGGCGATATATCACAATTGAATTATATTCTTCAATAATTTCTTTTAAATAAATAAAATTCATTTTTAACGGCTCTATCTTTTTATTGGATAGATTTTCCTTTCTAATCTATATTTTTTCATTATCTTAATTATAAGATATAATTCAAATAATATAAACTTTAAATAAAAACCCTAGTGATTAGGGCTTTATTTTCTTAATTAAAGATTAAGTAATCGTTTAGTATCTCTAGCAATCATTAATTCTTCATCGGTTGGTATTACCCAAACTTCTACTTTTGAATCTTCTGCCGAAATTTTTCCTCTTTTGCCTTTTGTGGTAACATTTAATTTTTCATCAAGTTTAACTCCTAGACTTTCTTTTAGCAATTCACATATTTCACTTCTAACTTTAACATCATTTTCACCTAAACCAGCAGTAAACACTAAAGCATCTAAACTACCCAATTGAACAAAATATGAACCAATATAATCAATAACTCTTAAAGCATACATTTCTCTAGCTAAAATAGCCCTTGGATTTCCTTCATCAACTGCTTTTTGAATATCTCTAGCATCACTTGAAACTCCAGAAATACCCAAGAAACCTGACTTTTTATTACATACTTCAATAATATCTTCAGCTGATAAACCTGTTTTTTCCATTAAATATGGAATGATTGAAGGATCAATATCACCACTTCTTCCACCCATCATAATTCCAGCTAAAGGTGTAAATCCCATAGAAGTATTGATGCATTTGCCATTTTTTATTGCGCATAATGAGGCACCATTTCCTAAATGTAATGATATTATATTCTTATTTTTATCACCAACAATTTCAGTATAAGTTTGTGCAATATACTTATGAGAAGTTCCATGAAAACCATATCTTCTTACATGATATTTTTCATAATATTCAAGTGGCAATGCATATAAGAAAGTAGACTTTTCCATTGTTAAATGAAATGAAGTGTCATAAACGGCAACATGTTTTACATTCGGTAAAGCTTTAGAGAATGCTTCAATACCAGTATAGTTGGCTGGCATATGTAAAGGCCCTAAATCTTTCATATCCAAAATATCCTGTAAAACTTCACTTGTTACAATTGCACTATCACTATATTTTTCTCCACCATGTAAAACTCTATGGCCGCAAGCATCAATTTCCTCTAATTTTTCAACAATCTTGTATTTTATTAAAGCTTTCAATAGTAAATCAACAGCTTGTTGATGATCTTTAATTGGTAAATGTGTACTAATTTTTTCTCCATCAACTCTAATTGTACAAATACCTTCTTCTAATCCAATTCTTTCAACTACTCCATCTGTTAAAACTTTCTCTTCTGGTAATTGAAAAAGTTTAAACTTTAATGAAGAACTACCGGCATTAACCGCAAATACCTTACTCATAATTATTGATCCTCCATGTTTATTAATTCATCTACAATATCATCAACTTGTTTATTCTCAAGTGATTTTAATTTTCCAAATAATTTCATTCTTTTTTTATAGGAAGAATATAAACCTAATTTATCTTCATATTTATTTACTAGATTAACACTCTTTTTTAAAGCATCATGAACAGCATTACGAGAGATGCTTAGTAAATCTGCTATTTCTGTTATTGATAAATCTTCAAAATAATAATACTGTAAAATTTCGTTTTGTCTAGCAGTTAATAAACTTTGATAAAATGGCATAAGCTCATTAATATACTCAAACTTTTCCATTAAGTTTCTCCTTTTATCAAGGTGTTAACATAATTTTCAATATTAAACTCCTCTATAGCATTCATACTTTCACCAAAGGTCATAAACTTAACAGGCAAATTATATTTATCATTGATACTTAGAACAATACCACCTTTACTAGTTCCATCCATCTTCGTTAAAACTACCGCATTTACTTTGCTTGATTCAATAAATACTTCTGCTTGTGAAAGTCCGTTTTGACCAGTTGTAGCATCGATTGTTAACCAAATATCTAAATTGTCAGTTTTTAATGTTCTTTTTGTAACTTTCACCATCTTTTCTAATTCTTTCATAAGATTGGTTTTATTTTGTAGTCTTCCCGCTGTATCAGCGATAATTATATCAACTGGATTTTCAAGATAATATCTGCAGCCATCTACTAAAACCGAAGCTGGATCAGCATTTTCTTTCCCTGTAATACAATGTATTTCAAGTCTTTCTGCCCATTTCTTAAGTTGATTTACCGCTCCTGCTCTAAAAGTATCAGCTGCTATAAGTCCTACTTTCAAATCTTTATCTAAATAGAATTTGCTTATTTTACTTATTGAAGTGGTTTTGCCTGATCCATTAACCCCAACCATCATGATAAATTTATTTTGGTGATGATCAATTTCTAGGATATTTTTATCTTTATAATTTTCTATCATAATTTCAATTAATAAATCAATAACATCCTTAGCTTTTCTAACAAATCTTTCATTTACTAGAATTTTTAATTGATCAATCATTTTTTCTGATGCTTCTACTCCAACATCAGCTTCAATTAAAAGAATTAGTAATTCTTCATAAATATCGTCATGATAATCGGTATAACCACCTAGTAACTCAGTAATTTTAACTGCAAGTGATTTATTAGTTTTATAACTATCTAGATATTTTGAAATATTAGATTTTTTCTTGTTTTTAAACAGACTCATCTTGCACCTCTTCGGCATATGATAATGCTTCTTTTAACTTAACTCTAATAACATTTGAAACACCTTGCTTTTGCATTGTAATTCCATATAAAACATCACATTCAGTCATTGTACCAGGTCGATGGGTAATAACTATAAACTGGGTTTGATTAGTAAATTTATGAATATATCGTGCAAATCTATCAACATTTCCTTGGTCTAAACTAGCTTCAACCTCATCAAAAATACAGAGAGGAACTGGTCTAGCTTTTAATATAGCAAACAGCACACATATTGCAATTAATGATTTTTCTCCACCAGAAAAAAGTCTAATGTTTTGGACACTTTTTCCTGGAGGCTGAACATCAATATCGATTCCAGTATTTAATATATCATCAGGATCTTCTAAAATAAGTTTTGCTCTACCACCACCAAATAAAACGGTAAAGACTTCATTTAATGAACCATTTATTCTGTCAAACATATCTTTAAACTGAATAGTCATAACTTCATCCATTTCATTTATAGCATCTAATAGTTTGTTTTTACTGGCAGTTAAATCATCAAGTTGTTCATTCATAAAAGTATATCTTTCATTTACTTCTTCAAAATCTTTTGGAGCATCCAAGTTGATATTTCCTAACTCAAAAATTTCTCTTCTTAAGATCAAAACTTCTTCTTTAGCACTTTCAATATCAACATCATATTTTTGTGCTGCAGCATATTCATAGGTTAACTGATAGTCTCTAGCTAATCTTTCAAAATGATTATCTCTACTAACCAATAGTTTAGCTTTTTCGATATTTAAATCATTAGAATGTTTTGAAACATCCAAAAGTTCATTTCTAACCTGTCTTAATTGAGAATATTTTCTTTGTAATTCTCCATTTGCGGAAAGTCTTCTTTCACGCTTAATTTGAATTGTATTAGAAATATCATCTTTTTTAGCGTATGCGTTATTTAATGAAGTTACTAGTTCATCTTGATAAGTTGTTTCATCAATTTGTGAATCTGGTTTAATGCGGTCATATTCTTCTTTTAATTTTTCATATTTTTCTCTTTTTATATCTACAACCTCTTT
This sequence comes from Erysipelotrichia bacterium, assembly GCA_012799935.1. Classification (GTDB taxonomy): domain Bacteria; phylum Bacillota_I; class Bacilli_A; order Erysipelotrichales; family Erysipelotrichaceae; genus UBA1783. The sequence goes on from JAAZKG010000107.1 coordinate 10,384, forward strand.
TAAAGAAGCTAAAGAAACTTTTTGAGAAATTATTTTCTGTTGTGCTTCTTCCTTTAATTTATTAAATTTAATTAAATCAGAATTTAATTTCTCTATTTCTAATCTACTTTCAGCCTCTTTATTAACAATTTCAGTTAATTGATTTTGATATGTTAATGGTGATTCAATTCTTTTATTATAACCACCACTCATTGTTCCACCACGATAAACAACATCACCATCAATAGTAATAATTTTATATTGATAATTTAATCTTTTAGCTAAAGATGTTGCAGTTTTTAAATCTTCTGTTACTAAGACATTTCCCAAAAGAGACAATATAACAACATCATATATTTCATCACAATTAACAAAATCACTTGCTAAGCCAATAAAGCCTTCAGTATTTTCAGCCACAAATAAATGTTCTTTATTAACATAACGTGGTTTTAAAACATTTAAAGGTAAAAATGTTGCTGATCCAACTTTATTTTTCTTTAAAAATTCAATAGCATTTCTAGCTGATTTTTCATCTTTAGTAATTATGTGATACAAAGAAGAGGCTAATGCTATCGAGACCATTTCCTGATAACCTTCACAAGCAGTAAAACAGTTACTAACCACATCATGAATTCCTTCTAAAACATTTTTGTTGTTAATAACAAGTTTTACTCCAACTTCTTTTTCAAAAGGTGTTTTAATTAAATTTTCTAAGACACTTTTTCTATTACTTAGATAGTTGAAAGTGTTGTTTGCTTGATTTAAATTGTTTCTGGTTTCTGATAGACCGTTTTCTAAACTTACAATCTCTTTTTCCAATAAATCTATTGTTGCTTCAATTGTAGTAGCTCTTTGAATTCTATCTTTCAGTTCAACATTAGCATCATTTATAGCTTTTAATGTTTCTTCAACTTTAGCTTTTGTTGTACCTGTTTCACGAATATATCTTCTTTTTTCATCAACTTCAAATTTACGTTTTTCTAAAAGTTGAATTTCATTCAAACTATTAAGTAATTCAGTTTGTAGTTTATGAACATCCAAATCAATGGTGTTTATTTCCTCTTTTAAATCGTTGCTGGCATTTTCTAATATTTGAATAGAAGCTCTAGTACTGGTTTCTTGGTAGTTTAAGTCAAACAATTGTTGCTCAATAGTCTCTAAATCATTAATCTGATTTTCGATATCATGTACTATTACCGCTACTTCTATTTTAGTTAATTTCTCCTTTTTTACGGTATATTCTTCAGCCTTTAATGCTTGACGTTTTAAAGGTAAAACTTGTTTTTCAAGTTCTAACAAAATATCATTTAAACGATCAATATTATCTTGAGTTTTAGCTAATTTATTTAATGATTCTATCTTTCTTTTTTTGTATTTGGCAACTCCCGCTGCTTCTTCAAACAATGCTCTTCTCTCTATCGGTTTAGCCTCAGCAAAAGTTTGAACTGTTCCCTGAGAAATAATGCTTAAAGAATCCTTTCCTAATCCAGTATCTAATACTAAATCAATAATATCTCTTAATCTGCAAGTAGTATTGTTAATTAAATATTCACTTTCATTGGTATTTTTATATAATCTTCTAGTTATTTCAATTTCAGCAAAATCACTATTTAACTGTTTTTTACTATTATCAAATACTAAAGAAACCTCAGCCATTGATACTGCTCTTTTACCTTCAGCACCAGCAAAAACAACATCGCTCATACTCGAACCACGCATGCTTTTGGCTGATTGTTCACCTAACACCCACTTAATAGCATCAATGACATTACTTTTACCACAGCCATTAGGTCCAACAATGCCAGTATATTCACTATCAAATTCAATAATAGTTCTATTTCCGAAAGATTTAAATCCCTGTAAAATAATACGCTTTAAAAACATAAAAACCTCGTTTCACTCAATCATTATACTAAATTTCGGCTAACAAATAAACCAATATCTTGAGATAGCGATAAATAATTTCTTTCTATAAAGTTTTTATTCGATAGTAATATTTATCAACCAAATCCTGATTGTGCTTAGTAGCATCAACTTTATCCAACCAGCTATATTTTGCTTTAGCTTCATCGGTCATTCTTATTACATGTCCGTTATAGTAAACTTCTGGTACTACTCCATCTAGTAAACATAACTGTTCCATTTGCACAAACAATGCAGACATTAAGAAATTCATTAAAATTCCACTAGCTGGTCCTGTTTTCAAAGATAAACCTTCAAGCTGGCAAATTGCATCTCCAATTGGACAACAATTATCTAATACTACATCAACGACATCTTTTAACTTTTTGCCACTTTTATGTCTAGTAATCATCGTATCGCCATACTCAGTTGAAGTGATTCCAATTAAAGGTATTTGTTTTTCCCTGGCCCTTAAGGCTGCATCAACAGTAACAATATTGTTACCACTATTTGAAATTAGTATTAAGCAGTCTTTTTCTGGATCTATTCGCCAGTAATCTACAATTGTTTCACCAATTCCATAACAATTTTCAATTCTTCCTATTGCTGAAAGTTGAGTAGCGCCAGTAAGTGATGGTTCACAAATGGCCATGAAGTTTGCTGGTGATGCTGCACGATAAAACTGTTCCTGAGCAATAAGCATTGAATGCCAACATCCAAAAGCATAGATAATGCCACCTTTTTTAGTAGTTTCAGCACAAATCTTAGCTGCTTTTAGCATATTTTCCTGTTGAGTGTTGACTATTTTTAATAAAAATTCATTAATACCATAATAATAATCTTTCCATGTTTCCATTTTTATACCTCTTTCTATTAATTTTTTCTTCTTTATAATTATTATAACATTGAATAGAGGTTTTATTTTTATAATTGAAATATTCTGATGTTTAAAATTATAAATACATTATGATATAATTACCAATATATGGAGGAATACTTATGTATAAACAAAGATTTGAAAACTTCTTTGAAACTCAGCATCAAATTAATTATAAGCCTGAAACAATGTACCAGATGTTAAAAAATATTGCTATACGAAATGAAAATAACCTTGCTTATGAATTTCAGGGAAAAAAGACTAAATATTCAGAATTAATAAATAAAATTGAAGTTATTGCCAAAGCTTTAACAGCTATTGGTATTAGAGAAAACGATGTGGTCACAATTTGTATGCCAAATTGTCCTCAAGCTGTTGACACTTTTTATGCTATTAATAGAATTGGAGCTGTGGCAAATATGATTCATCCACTTAGTGCTCAATCGGAGATTACTTTTTATCTGAATCTTTCTAAATCAAAAGTTATATTAACTTTAGATCAATTCTATGAAAAAGTCGTTGATGCTAGAAGAGATTGTGAGCATCAAGTAATTATCTTAGTTGCTCATGTTTCTGATGAATTGCCAATTTACTTAAAATCCTTATATAAAATTAAGGCAGAAAATAAATTTGCTCATTTACCCAATCATTCTTATTCTCTTGATTGGAAACAATTTAAATCAATGGGTGAAAATTATCCATTACCACTGCCAAAAAATGTATTTAAAATAGATAAATGTTCAGTTATTTTATATTCTGGTGGAACTACTGGAACTACTAAAGGGATTATGTTATCAGATTTAAACTTTAATGCCCTTTCGATGCAAGCAGTTAAAGCTATGGATGTAAAAATTATACCTGGCGATTCAATTTTAGCTGCAATGCCTTTATTCCATGGTTTTGGTTTAGGAATTGGCATTCATACTTGTTTAACAAATGGAGTTTATTGTAGTTTAATTCCTTCGTTTACTGTAAAATCTTATGGCAAAACATTATTATCTAAAAAACCTAATTTCATAGCTGGAGTCCCTACTCTTTTTGAAGCGATGTTAAGAACTCCAGGTATGGAAAAAGCTAATTTATCTTTTTTAAAGGGAATGTATTCAGGTGGAGATAGTTTATCAATTGAATTAAAAGGAAAAGTTGACAAATTCTTAAAAGATCATAAGGCTACCATACAAATTTGTGAAGGATATGGTACAACGGAATGTGTTACTGCTTCATGTTTAACACCGAAAAACAGATATAAAGAAGGTTCAATTGGTTTACCATTTTCAGATACAGAATTTGTTATTTGCCCAGTAGGTAAAATAAATCATTTAGAGCCAAATCAAGAAGGTGAAATTTGTATTTCAGGTCCCACTGTTATGCTTGGTTATCTAGATGATGAACAAGAGACTGCTGAAGCCTTAAAAATACATGAAAATGGGAAATTATATTTGCATACTGGCGACTTGGGATATATTGATGAGGAAGGCTTTGTTTACTTTAAACAAAGAATTAAAAGGATGATTATTACTTCTGGCTATAATGTCTACCCTTCTCAAATTGAAAATGTCTTGGATGGACATCCTAAGGTTCAATATAGTTGTGTTATTGGGGTAAAAGATCCATATAAAATTCAAAAAGTAAAAGCTTTTTGTGTTTTAAAACCTGGTATTATTCCTGATGACTCTATTAAAAATGAGATTAAGGAATACTGTAATAAACATATTGCCAAATATGCATGTCCTAAAGAAATAGAATTTCGAGATGAACTACCAAAAACCCTAGTAGGAAAAGTAGCTTATCGAATTTTAGAACAAGAAGAAGAAGAAAAAATGGCTGAATATGAAACAATTAAGACTGAACTAAAAAAATCAAATAAAAAAGCAAATACAAAAAAACCAAAGAAAGATAGAAAATAGTATCTTTCTTTTACTATTAATGGATTGTATTTTTTGTTATCATGAAATAAGAGGTGTCTAAAATGAAAGAATATATTATCTTAGCAGCAATAATAATTATAACGATTTTCATTATAGTGGAAAGTATTTTTATAAAGAAAAAAAATAAAGCAAAATTGGAAGAATTAACAAATGCTTTATCTCAAAAAGATTATGGTAAATTCTATACTCTAATTGAAGAAAAAGAAACATCAAAGTATGTAGCTGCTTTTAATATTATCTATTTAAAATATACCGCAGCTATTATGAGAAATGATCCAAAAAAAGCTTTTGAAGAAATACTTTCTTTGGAAAAGTATCCAAAATCAAGAAAACAAGCAATAAGTATTTATACTGATGCCTTCTATTATTTTGCTAGTCATAGTAATAATGAAGCAATGAAGTATTGCTATGAAAAATTAAATAAAATTAGAAAATTCTCTTCCGCTGAAATTGAACTCTTCTATAATGTTTATTGTGAAAAAAGTTATGAATATTTAGAAGAAATACTTATTGCTATTGAAAATTCACCTGAGACAGCAAATAAGGTCCCTCTTGTGCTATTAACTGCTCAAATGTATAAGAATATGAATGATGAAAAAAATGCTTCTAAATTCGCTAAAATAGCCAGTGAGTTACTTGACAAAAATAATGACAACTAACACTTAAAAGATGTATTTACAAAAATACCTCTTTTTTTTGTTTTAATAAAAAGGTTCCTTTTGGGAACCATTAAGATTTATTTAGAACTGCTATACAAAGCTTTACAAATTGTAATTTTTCTTTCGTAAATATCTTTACATAATTGTGGCAATTCTTCCAATGTACAACGATGAGTAATTAAATCTTCTACTGTCATTTTACCATTATCTAACATTTCGACAGTACATTTCCACTGATTTAATGGTGTATCAGAATAACGAGAATTCCAGATTCCAACCAAAGTCAATTCTTTTCTTAATATCATTGAGTGTTGTTTTAAAGTAATTGTTGTATCTCTACTAGGATTACCCATTAAAACAATAGTCCCTAAGCTTTTACAGACTTCAATACATTGACCAAGAGCTGAACCTACACCAGTACCTTCAACAACTACATCTGCAAGTCTGCCACCAGTAAATTTTTTAACTGTTTCAACTACATCATTAGTTACAGAATTAACGACATATTCACCACGCTTGATTGCAAACTCCACTTTTTCATCAACTACATCAAATAACATTGGTTTTGCACCAAAAATTTTACACCATCTGGCAGCCATAATGCCAATAGGACCTGCGCCAAAGATTACAACATTTTGTCCAGCAGTAACATTTCCTTTTCTAATTGCATGTTGAGCAACAGTACAAGGTTCGGTCATTGAAATAGCATCATCAGAAATATTTTCATTTTCTGAAACAACTAAATGCCATGCATTGGGCAGTAAACAGTATTCTGCAAATCCACCATCATCCCTTGAACCTAAATAACCATAATCTTCGCACATAACATATTCTCCAGCTAGACACATTTCACATTTTCTACACGGAATGCAAGGAAATATCGCTCCTCTTTTACCAATTAATGACTGATCAGCCTTTTCTCCTACTGCTACAACAGTACCAGAGAATTCATGACCTATTACTAATGGATACTTTTGTTTTGATGTACCTAATTCAAAGATTCTTGGAATATCAGAGCCACAAATTCCACAAGCTCCTACTTTTACAAGTATTTCTTCACCTTTTGGATGTGGTATTTCAATTTTATCAATTCTAAAATCATCTATAGCATGTAAACGAGCAGCTTTCATTTTATAACCTCTATTTAACTTTCTTTAATATTTCTTCACAGTCATAACATGGCTGAGTAGGCACTATTTGAATTTCAATTTTTACTCCTTTATCTATCAATTCACGCATAATTTCTTTTTCTTCTTCATCTGCTGAAATATTCTGATAGAATTTTTTTCTTTTTCCACTCATACCCATACCGCCAATGTTAAATTTATCGATATCAATTCCAGCATCTATTAAAGTTTTTATAGTTGCTGGTGTTTTTGCAATAATCATTGTTGGTTTATCTAACCCAGCTTTTAGTGCTTCAACTGCACCTTCTACCGATTTAATTTCCACTGTTTTTTCCTTTGGAATTAATAACTGAAACATTTTCTGCATAAAGGGATCTTTACTAGAAAAATCATCGATACACATAATATGTCTTACATTGGTATAAACTTTCAACCAAGCTGTTACAACCTGTCCATGAATCAGACGGTCATCGACTCTTACAAATACAATATTTTCTTGCATACTTTTTCCTCCTAATATTTAAGAATTGTTATATAAATTATAACATTATTTATCTGAAATAGATGTTATTTTGAAATCTCATTCAAATATTGATGATAACTTTCTTCAAACTTTTCAGGTCCTTGTTTCATCATTGAACTTGTTCCAACTACAAAACTATCAGCACCAGCTTTCAACATTAAGATAGAATTTGGCACTGTAGTGTTTCCATCTACTATAATTTCAATTTTATGTGTTGCTTTTTTAGTTATTTCTTTGATTTTTGCTAGTTTCGATAAATGACTTGGGACCATTTTTTGACCAGCAAAACCTGGATTTACTGCCATTACTAAAATAAAATCCAATACTTCTAAACAGTTTTCGATATATTCTACACTGGTTCCTGGAGAAATAGCTAATCCAGCTTTTATCTTTTTACTTTGTAAGTGTTGTAAAAGCCTATAAGGTTGTCTGGTTGTCTCTGGATGAAATGAACACAAATCATTTTCTTTCATCTTGAAGTATGGAATAATTTTTTCTGGTTCTTCAGTCATAAAGTGTAAATCTAAAGGTAAATCAGTTAATGATCTAATTGCTTCTAAATCACCTGTTCCAAGTGTAATATTTGGAACAAAATGACCATCCATAACATCAAAATGGATAGCATCAATACCAATTTTTTCGAATTCTTTAATATAATCTTTTAACTCCCATGGTTTTGAACACATGATTGAAGGATAAATTCCAATATGTTTACTCATTTTTTCACCTTTTCTTTAATCAAGATAGTGCGAGGTTTTCACCTCGCACTTGCTCATTGCTTAAATTTAATTAATAATTAAATTTTAGTATGCACCTGCTAATGCTTGTAAGCCAACGATAACTAAAGCAATAACAAATGCTAAAATAACGATTGTTGTAGGTTTTACACGTTTCTTCAACAATTCTGATACACCAAGTACACATGCCAATGGTAAAATACCTGGTAATAATGTATCTAATGTTGATTGAACGTTAAATACTATTCTACCATTAGGGTTTTCCCATACAAATTCAACACCAGATAAATCAATGCCGACATTACCAACTGCCATAGAACCAACTACCATTAAACCAACGATAGAAACTAGTTCTAAAATTTTATCAAAGACACCAGTTGCTAATAAATCAACGATTGCATCTTTACCTTTGTTATAACCCAACATATAAGCGTTATAACCTAAACCTAGCATTAATATCTTGTAAACAATTTCAAATAAGATAGGTCCTAAATATGAACCACCCAATGCCAATTGAATACAAACACCAGCTAAAATAGGATAAGCAATAGATTGAGAAACAACATCTCCCATTCCAGCTAAAGGTCCCATTAAAGCTGAACGTAAGCCCATAATATCTTCAGCTGAAATGTCTTCACCGTTTGCACGTTTTTCTTCCATAGCTGCTGTTATACCGTGAATTACAGTACCTAGCCAAGAAGGTTCAGTATTAAAGAATACTAAATATTTCTTTAATTCTTCAACATGTTTTTCTTCAGGATACAATTCTCTGATAACTGGAACAAATGCATTAGTGTTTCCTAAACCTTGTAAACGTTGATAGTTATAACAAGTTTCACCAGAATAACCTAACAACCAGTTTTTAACTAAAGTTTGTTTAGATAGTTGTTTCATAATTATTCAGCCTCCTTCTGGAATTGGTAAATCAGTAAGGCAATCATTGCACCAACAAATGTAACCATCATTGTGGTTAAGCCCATAAACTTAGTTAAAGCAAAGCCAATAAAGAAAAATGGCATAATTTTGTCTTTTGCTAAGTAGTTTAATAACATACCGATACCTAATGCAGGTAAGATAGATCCAGCGATTTTAAATACGTCCATAATCCATTGTGGGAAAGTTTCTAGAACTTTTCCAAATGCTGCCCCATTTAATACAATTAAGAAAGCAGGGATACCATTTAATACTAATGATACGAAGAATGATGGAACATAGTTCATAGCACGAACCATCTTAATGTTGCCAGCGTTCAAGAATTTTTCCGCTAAATCAACCCAAATTGAGTTAATTGACATGTAGGCATTCCATGTCATAACTGCAAATGCACCAATTGTAGTTGCTACAGTTGTAGCTGTTGCTGCATCTAGTCCAGCCTTTAATGCTAGTGCAGTTCCGACAGGACCAGCAAACATTGCATTAGATGGCATTGAACCACCAGCTGTGATAAAGCCTACATAAGGTAAGTTAATTGCTGCAGCAATTTGCATACCTTTTAATGGCTCACCCATAACAATTGCCACTAAGAATCCTGACCAAATTGGATATAGCCAAGTTCTAGTAATCGTGTGAGAGAACCACCATGTACTAATAGTTGCAATTAATGCAACAAGAATAGCTTGGATCACTTGAATATCACTCCCTTTTCTAAATATTGATCCTTTGTGAATTTTATCGTTGGAAAATTCACAAATAATAGAACGTAGAAATAAAACTCATCTAATTTATTAAAAATATAATGAATAGTAATAATAATATAGATTAGCTTATTGTCTACTCTCTTGAATTAATCATATAGAAAAAATACAATTTTTGCAACTATTTAAACAAAATTTTCACACAATT
>JAAZKG010000108.1 GCA_012799935.1 Erysipelotrichia bacterium
GCTGGCTGCAACAAGAAAATAGTAGTTAATGAAGAAACTGAGACACTTAAGATATTTGCTCAATCGTGTGCTGAGGAGTATTTAGAAATTAATAATTTATATGATGAAAACAAAGAATATTATATTTCTTATCCAGAAAGTGAAGAACCAGTTTATGAATACTACTTGTTCTGTGATGAAAATTTTCTTGCTAAAATAGAACTTTCTTATTCAGAAGAAATACAATATTTTTTGAGGAGTTTTAAATACAAAGATGGATTTATAACTGGAACTGTAATTGAAGAAAATGATAAGGGTATAAAAATGGGTTCTGATAAAATCTATCTTAACGATAGTATTGAAATGAACTATATAACAAATATAAAGGTTGAAAAATTTGAGTTATCTGAAGAACAGGTTAACAAGATGAGACAAAAAGCTATTGATATAGTTGAAACTGATTATCTGGCAGACAATAAAGAAAATGGCATAAGATATCAATTGATTTCCCCTATTAGTTTTTATGTCTGTTCAGTTGCAATGGATAAAGAAACATTACTAATGAAAGAGTCAAATATGCATGATTATGTTTTGCTTAAGGATGGAACACCGGTATTTGTAATTAGATTAGATGCAACTAACGATGAACAATACTCAACTTCAGAATATAATAATCATTTTAATATTGACTTTAGTAAGACAGAAAATTTGAAGAAAGTATTCATGTTAGTTGGTGGGAGATATTATTATAGTAACGTGATTGTAATCTCGGATAATGATTATCTTAACAGCATATATTTAGATAATCAGTTATGTATAACCTTTATCACTAAAAAAGCTTATGAAAAAGCTTTTGAGATATTAGAAGATATTGATGAACTAACTATTATAAAAAGTTGGGAAAATTAAAAAAATTAAATGAAGGACAATGGTTTAATGGCTATTGTCTTTTTCTTTTTGCCCTTCTTATTTTTGTGGTATATTTACAACAATTCTAAATGATATATTTTTTCTTAAAACAAGTTTAAAATGATGAAATTAATATTTTAATTTGTCAAAAAGTAAAGTGAAAGTAAAGATTAAGTATAAATAATGAACAGGTGTTTACTAAGAGGAAAAATGGTTGTATAATAAAGTCCGGGAGTTTATTATGACGCAATTATCAAGAGAAAAAGTTAGAAATAAAATAATAGCTGCAGCAAAAGAAGAATTTTTAGAAAAAGGGTATAAAGAAGCCAGCATGAGATCTATTGCCAGAAAATGCATGATGACAGCTGGTAATTTATATCGTTATTTTTCTAGTAAGGAAGAATTAAATGTGCAAGTTGTTTCTGAGCCAATGTTGTTGCTAGATAAACTTCTAAAGAAAGTAACAAATGACAAACTTACTTTCTATTCTGAAGACTTTGATTTGAGCGGAGACAACCTAGCAAATTTAAAAGAGAAGATTAATGTTTTTGTTGATGAGATGGTGGATATATATCAACAACACAAGGTTGAGTTTAATATTTTGATGATGCATTCAGAAGTTAATGACAATATTGTTAACTGGTGTGCAAATTTAACAAAGTATCTTCTTGTGGGTAGAAATAGTATAAAGGAATTTGGTGAGGAAGCATCTGTTTTAGCTCAAAGTTATGCAGTGGGTTTGTTTAGTGGATTAAAGGAAATATTTGCTATTAGTGAATTGGATACAGATAGAATGAAAAAGGTAACAAAATTATATTTAGAAAGTTGTCTATCATTATTTCAATTTGATATTAGAAAGAGTTTAGGTGACTAAAATGAGTTTTATTGAGTTTAAAAATGTTTCAAAAATATATAAAATGGGAGAAGTTGAAATAAAAGCTTTGGATGATATTTCGTTTGAAGTTGAAAAAGGTGAATTTGTTTGTGTTTTAGGTGCTTCAGGTGCTGGGAAAACAACAATACTTAATATTTTAGGTGGAATGGATAGTGCTACAAATGGGACTATTATTGTTGATGATAACGATATTTCTAATGCTGATGATAAGCAGTTGTGTGAATATCGTCGCCATGAAATTGGTTTTGTTTTCCAATTTTATAATTTGGTCCAAAATTTAACAGCTTTAGAAAACGTTGAACTCGCTACTCAAATAGCAGAAGATCCAATGAGTTCAAAAGAGGTGTTAAAAATTGTTGGTTTACAAGATAGGATGCATAATTTTCCTTCACAGCTTTCAGGTGGTGAACAGCAACGTGTAGCTATTGCTAGAGCAGTAGCTAAAAATCCTAAACTTTTACTTTGTGATGAACCAACAGGAGCATTAGATTATGTTACTGGGAAACAGGTTTTAAAAGTTTTGCAAGATATGTGTAACAATCATGGTATGACAGTTGTTATGATTACACATAATGCTGCTTTAGCTGACATGGCTGATAAAGTCATTCGAGTAGCAAGCGGTACAATTAGGGATATTAAAATTAATGAAAATCCAAAGAATGTAGAGGATATTGAATACTAATGTTTACAAAAGATACATTTAGATTAATAAAAAGAAGTTTAAATAGGTTTTTATCACTGGTTAGCATAGTCATTATCGGTGTAGGTTTTATGATGGGCTTACTTTCAACTTCAATAATAATGAGAAATAGTGTTGATAAATACAATATTGATTCCAATCTGCACGACATTCAACTTTTCTCACCATATGGATTTTGTGATGAAGATATAGAAGCAATTAAAAAAGTCGATTTTATTGATGGTGTTTTTGCTTCAAAAATGCAAGATGTTATTATTGATGTTGAAGATAATGGGGAAAAGATAGTTAGATTAAGAGAGTTGGAAAGTGATGTAAACAAATTTGAACTAATTGAAGGTCGACTGCCAATGAAAGCAGATGAAGCTGTATATGTTGTGGGAGAATTTGCTGTTTTTGAGATAGGCGATAAAATAACAATCTATTTAGAAGATTCTGATGTTACTGAAGTGATTAAAAATACGGAGTTTACAATAGTTGGTAAGGTTAAAAGTAGCGAATATATGTCACTGTTTTTATCGACTTCTTTATTAAAGAACTTGGATTTAGATAATGTTTTCTACATTCCGAAAGTAAATTTTATTAGCGATTACTATACAACAGTTTATTTATCAGTTAGAGATGCTCAAAAGTTTCAAACAACTACTGATGAGTACTTTAATTATGTTGATAAAAAGGGAGAAGATTTAGAAATTATTACCTTAGATCAGCAAGATTTTTTAAAAGAAAAGTTATTGGTTGAGATTGAAAACGAAATAATTGAAGGCGAAGAATTGTTTCAAGAAAGAAAAGCTGAAGGGGAAAAAGAATTAGAAGCAGCAAAGATGGAGTTAGAAGATGCTAATTTAATGCTGATTTTAGCTCAGATGGAAATTGATAACAATCGTATGGTTTTAAAAGCCAATGAAAGGAAACTGCAAGAAAACGAAAAACTTGTTGATGCTAATTTAAAACAAGTTAATGAGTCTATAAATGAGATAGAGACCGCTCAAGGTAAGAGTATTGATGAAGTTTATAATGAAATCACAGCTCTATATCAAACATATAAAGCATTAGAAAGAGTTGGGGAAATAGAAAATGAAACAGGCGATAACATATATTCTGAAATTATCAATCAAAATAATAATTTAAAATTAATTATTAATGAAAACAAGGTTCTAAAACAGGAATATGAATCACAGTTAACGGTTGTAAACAACAAACTGGCAACAGAAACAAACCCTGAAGAGATTGCAAAATTAAATTCACAAAAAGAAAATTTGCAAAATAGAATTAATACATGCAATATTACAATTGAAACTTGTCAGAATATTGTGGATATAAATGAAACAATTCTTGAAAATATAGATGATTATTCTGATGGTGAAACAAGTCCGACAAAAATAGCAATGGATGAAATCGATGAAATGGCAGGTGGATCAATTGAAGTCACCTACATTCAGATGACTCAACTTGTTCAAGGCAAAAAAGATTTAGAAGCAGCTAAATTGGAAATAGAGGAAGGCAAAAAACAAATTGCAGATGGTAAAGAACAACTTGATGCTGCTCAAAAAGAGTTGGATATTAACAAAAAGGAATACTTGGATGGTTTAGAGAAGTATAGAGAAGGTTTAATAAAGTTTAATAATGAAATTGAAAAAGCTGAAAATGAATTAAAACTAGCTAGACAGCAATTGAAGGAACTGCCAGATGCTCAATGGATGATTTTAAATAGAGATTATCATTATTCAAGTATTATGTTTAAAAATACCGTTAAACAAATGCAATCAATAGGTAGAATATTGCCACTGCTGTTTTATTTGGTGGCAGCATTAATATGCATGACTACTATGAAACGTCTAATAGATGAGCAAAGAGGTCAAATAGGAATATTTAGAGCTCTAGGTTTTTACAAAGGTCAAATTATTGGGAAATATGTATTATATGCATTTTTAGCTACAATTATAGGATCTTTAGCTGGTATAACATTTGGTCAATTAGTTTTCCCGGTTGTCATATATAATACTTGGCGTTTAATGTATGACTTGCCAGAACTACTTATCTCATATCCAATTAAGAATATGATAATATGTTTTGTTAGCTTTAGTGGTTTGATGATAAGTGTTACTACAGGCGTTGTTAGTAGAAGTTTAAAAGAAACCCCATCTCAGTTAATGAGACCAAAGGCTCCAAAAAAAGCCAAAAAAGTTTTCTTAGAAAAAATTAAATTTATTTGGAACAAGTTATCTTTTACTAGTAAAATTACTGTCAGAAACTTGTTTAGATATAAATCAAGATTCTTTATGACGGTAATTGGAGTGGCAGGCTGTACTGGCTTATTAGTTCTTGGATTTGGCATTAAAGATTCTATTAGTAATATAGTAAATATTCAATACAATGAATTTTGGAATTATAATAGTATTGTTCATTTAGAAAATGATCATAATGTTGAAGAAATACTATTAGTTTTGGAAAGTGATTTAGATAATGATTTCATTGTTCCAATGATGTCATATAATGGTAAGGTTTACTGTGATCGCAAGGAAGCGACAATTACTGTTGAAGTTTTAGATGCTAGAGAAAGCAGTAATATATTTAATTTATACGATTCAAAAACAAACGAAAGACTAAGGTTAAATAATAATAGTGTTATTGTTTCTGAGAAATTTGCTAAAAACAATGGTCTAAAAGCTGGTGATTTTATAATTCTTGAATCAATCAATGGTATAAAGGCTGAGGTACAAATTTCAGACATCTGTAAAATGTATTTCCAACATTATTTATATATTTCAGAAGCCAACTATAAACATTTGTTTGAAGAAAATATTCACTACACTAAGATTGCAATTGCTAATGCTAAAGGTTATGAAGATGTGTTAGAAAGAGTAGAAGGTGTCAAGAATATTTCAGCAGTAACTGACTTTGCTTCATTTGTTGATCAATTCAATACAATTGTTGAATCGTTAAATATCATTATTGGAGCAGTTATTATAACTTCAGGTGCCTTAGCATTTGTTGTTTTACTGAACTTGACTCAGGTTAATATTTCAGAAAGAACAAGAGAGATTGCAACTTTAAAAGTAATTGGTTTAAGAGATAATGAAGTTTATAGTTATTTGTTTAAAGAAATTATATTATTATCGTTTATTGGAGGTTTAGCTGGTCTACCACTAGGTACAGTTGCCCTAAAACTTGTGATGTCGATAATAGAGATGGAGATGATTTTATTCCCAACTCAAATAAAATGGTTGAGTTATGTTCTGTCTTATGGGATTACCTTTATTTTTACCTGTATTGTTTTGTTATTTGCTAGAAAACCATTAAGAAAAATCCAAATGGTTGAAAGTTTAAAGTCAGTTGAATAAGAAAAAAAGGCTGTAGAACAAAAAAGTCCTATAGCTTTTGTTGAAAATGTAGTACAATACATACTGGAGGGTTGTCGGATGAATTTAGATAAGCTTAAAAGTTTTTATGATGGGTATGGAATGCAAAGTTATGAAATCTTTGGTGCTCATCTACATGAAAATGGAACAATCTTTAGATTATATGCTCCAAATGCTAAAAGCGTAAGGATAATAGGTGATTTCAATTATTGGAATGAACATGAAACATTTATGTTTAAATCGGACTTGGGTTTTTGGGAAATTTTTTTAGAAAACGTAGGCGAGTATGCTAGATATAAATATGTTATCGAAGATCAAAAAGGCCGATTAGTTCAAAAAGCTGATCCATATGGTTTTTATAATGAACTTAGACCAGGTTTCTGTAGCAAAGTAGTTTCTTTGGATTACCCTTGGCAAGATCACCAGTGGATGGCTAAAAGAGACAAATGTTTTGATAAGCCATTGAATATTTATGAAATTCATTTAGGTGGATTTAAGCTTAACTCTGAGGGTAAATGGTTAAATTATTACGAAATGATTGATGTGGTGATTCCCTATGTTGTTGAAATGGGATATACCCATATTGAACTTTTGCCACTTAATGAGCATTCTTTAGACCAATCATGGGGTTATCAACAGTATGGTTATCATTCAATAACTTCTAGATACGGTTCACCATATCAACTGATGATGTTTATTGATGCTTGTCATCAAGCAAACATCGGAGTTATTATGGATGTCGTGTTGGTTCATTTTATGAAAGATACTTTTGGATTGGCAAAATTTGATGGAACAGCACTTTATGAATCAAGTAATAAAAAAATTAACGAAAGTCAATGGGGAACATATTACTTTGATTTTTCTAAAAATATCGTTAAAAGTTTTTTACTAAGCAGTGTTTGTTTATGGCTTGATAAATATCATATTGATGGTGTTAGAGTTGATGCTGTTAGTAATCTTATTTATTTCCACGGAAATAAACATTTTGGCGAAAACAAAGAAGCAATAAGTTTCATTAAGCGCTTTAACTATCATATCCACGAAAACTATCCAAGTGTAATAACTATAGCTGAAGATAGTAGTGATTATCCAAAAGTTACCGGAAATGTAGTTGAAGGATTAGGCTTTGATTATAAATGGGATTTAGGTTGGATGAATGACACCTTAAAGTATTATGAAATGGATCCAGAATATCGCAAATATAATCACAATTTAATCAATTTCTCAATGGCTTATTTCTATTCAGAAAAATTTATCTGTCCATTTTCACATGATGAAGTTGTTCATTCTAAAAAATCAATTGTTGATAAGATGTGGGGGAACTATGAGGATAAATTTAGACAATGCAGAAATCTGATGGTTTATATGTATACTCATCCTGGCAAGAAATTAAATTTTATGGGCAATGAGATAGCATCTTTTAGAGAATTTGATGAATTAAAAGAGTTGGATTGGTTTATTTTGCAGTATCCAATTCATGATAGTTTCAAAAGATTGTGTCGAGATTTAAATATGATATATAAATCCCATCCTGCTTTCTATAAATATGATTATGACTATAAAGGATTTAAATGGATTGATGCTGATAACAATGAGCAAAGAATCTATAGTTATGTTAGATTTGATGATGAAAAATGTTATGTAGTGGTATTAAATATGGCTCCTATTGCTTATGAAGATTTTGAAATAGGAGTGCCAACTTACGGATTCTACACTGAAATAATGAATTCAGAAAAAGATATTTATGGTGGATGCAATATGTGTAATTTCAAAAAAATACAAGCTAGAAAAGGGAACATACACAACATGAACTATAAGTTAAATATTAGAGTTGCACCTTATGCAGCAATAATATTTGAAGCGAAATTACGATAATGGAGGGAATTATGTTTAATAACAAAGAAGAATTCAAAACACAATACTGTCAAACAGTGATTGAAAAGTATGGGCATGGTGTTGAATATACTCGTCCATCAGAAAGGTATCTAGTATTAGGAGAAATGGTCAAGGACTATGCTTCTAGAAATTGGAAAGAAGCAAAAGAAGCGGTCATTAAAAATGAACAAAAGCAGTTGTTCTATTTTTCAATGGAGTTTTTAATCGGCAGACTTTTAACAAGCAATTTAATGAACTTAGGTATTTATGACATTGTTAAAGAAGGTTTAGCTGAGTTAGGCTTCGATATCAACGAAATAGAAGAACTGGAAACTGATGCTGGCTTGGGTAATGGTGGTTTAGGAAGACTAGCAGCTTGTTTTCTAGATTCTATTGCTACTTTGAATTTACCAGGCCATGGCAACACGATTAGATACGAGTATGGACTTTTTAAACAAAAAATTGAAAACGACAAACAGGTAGAAGTGCCTGATATTTGGTTAAAATATGGAAACCCATGGGAAGTAAGAAAGGCAGATAGTGCAGTAGAAGTTAAATTTTATGGACATGTGGAAACTTTTTGGAACCAATATGGGATTATGGATGTTAAACATGTAGATGCAGAAATTGTTAGAGCTGTACCATATGATATGGCGGTTATTGGCGCTAACAATAAATGTGTTAATACATTAAGATTGTGGAAACCGGAAGCAAGTGATAACGCTCCTGCCGGACAAGACTTTATTAAATATATTCAAGATGTTAATAAAATTTGTCAGAACGTTTATCCTGATGATTCAACTGAAGAAGGTAGAATGCTAAGAATTAAACAAGAATATTTCTTTGTATCAGCTGGATTACAAACAATTATTAAAGGTCATTATGAAAATTATAAAACTTTAGATAATTTACATGAAAAAGTTGTTATTCAATTAAATGACACTCATCCAATCTTAATAATTCCAGAATTAATGAGAATAATGTTAGATGAATTCCATTATAAATGGGATAAAGCTTGGGATATTGTTACTAAAACTGTAGCTTATACTAACCATACAATTATGCAAGAAGCTCTAGAAAAATGGCCTGTTACAATGATTAATAAGTTGTTGCCAAGAATTTATATTTTAATTCAAGAAATTGACAACCGTTTTAGAGCAGAAGTATACTCAAAAACATACGATTTCGAATTAGTTAATAAAGTAGCAATTATTAGTGATGGCATGGTACATATGTCAAATATGGCTAATGCAACAGCATTTTCTGTTAATGGTGTAGCGAAAATCCATTCACAAATTTTAAAAGATGATGTAATGAAGGATTTCTACCGTTTGTATCCATATAAATTCAATAATAAGACTAACGGTGTTACCCCTAGAAGATGGTTATATTATTCAAATCCTCAGTTAACCAATTTACTAAAAGAAACTATTGGTGAAGAGTTTTTAACTGATTTAACAAAAATAGTTGATTTACATAATTTTGTTGAAAACCAAGAGGTTATTAACAAGTTTAATGAAGTTAAGTTACAAAGAAAGCATATTTTAGTTGATTATATTAAAAAGACGATGGGATTAGAAATTAATCCTCACAGTATTTTTGATGTACAAGCAAAACGTTTACACGCTTATAAACGTCAAATGTTGAATTGTATGAATATCATTTATTTATATCAAAAAATTAAAAGTAATCCTAATTTCACAATGTATCCAACCACTTTCCTATTCAGCGCAAAAGCTGCACCAAGTTATTTATTTGCGAAAAAGGTCATCCAATTAATCAACACTTTACAAAGAGTTATTAATAATGATCCAGAAGTTAATAAATATATTAATGTGGTATTTATTCCAAACTACAGTGTGTCAATTGCGGAAATCCTATTAAATGCTGCTAATGTAAGTGAGCAGATTTCAACAGCTGGAAAAGAAGCAAGTGGCACAGGAAATATGAAGTTAATGATGAATGGCGCTATCACAATAGGAACATTGGATGGAGCTAATGTCGAAATTAGAGAATGTGTAGGGGATGAAAATATCTTCATCTTCGGCAAAACAGTCGAAGAGTTGCAAGTATTAAGAAATACTGGCTACAATGCCTTTGATTATTACTATAACGATCCAGAAATTAAGAAAGTTATGGATTCATTAATCGATGGAACATGGTCTGAAAACTTAGATGAATTTAAGGGCATTTTTGATGAAATTATGTATCGAAATGATGAGTTTTTCTTGCTAGCAGATTTTAAAGATTATGTAGAAACTCAAAGAAAAATAAATGAACTATATCAAGATAGAAATGCCTTTACTACAATGTGTTTAAAAAATATTGCTAGCAGTGCATACTTCTCATCTGATAGAACAATTACAGATTACAATAATGATATTTGGCATTTAGAGGAGATTAAATTTTAGATGAATGATTATTTTATCAGAGCATATCTAGATGACTATAAGCTGATTACTATTGAAATGGATATCAGTTTCTTTGGTGGTGAATGTAATAGATTTGATTTGATAAAAGATGAAGTAATCATTCCATTAAATTTTATTAGCAAAACAAAAAAGAATACTTATTTTGAATATAAGTATTCTTTTGATGCTGATATAATTATTTCTCAACCTTATGAAGTAATGGGAATAAATGGCTATACAACAC
>JAAZKG010000109.1 GCA_012799935.1 Erysipelotrichia bacterium
AAACTCGGTTCATTAACACCAACAAGAGATTTTAACTATGTTAAGGATACTGCAAATGGATTTATTGAGATAGCTAAATCAGATAGAACTATTGGAGAAGAAATTAATATAGCAACACAAAATGAAATTACTATAGGACAACTAGCTGAAGAATTAATTAGACAAATAAATCCTAATGCTAAAATAGTATGTGATGATCAGAGATTAAGACCAGAAAAAAGTGAAGTAAATAGATTATTAGGATCAAATGAAAAGATAAAGAAATTAACAAACTGGAAACCTAACTATACTTTTGAAGAAGGATTAGCTGAGACTATTGAATTCTTTAAAAATAATTTAAATGAATACAAAACAGATATTTATAATGTGTAAGGTGGCGATTATATGAATAACAAGTTTATTCCTCTTTCTGTTCCAAATTTAAAGGGAAGAGAATTAGAATATGTAACTCGTGCAGTTGAAACAGAATGGGTTTCAACTGGAGGACCATATGTTACTGAATTTGAAAATAAAACTGCTGAATATGTTAAAGCTAAGGGAGCTGTTTCTTGTCAAAATGGAACATCAGGATTGCATATAAGTTTAATGCTTTGCGGTGTAACAAATAATGATGAAGTAATAGTGCCAGCATTAACTTTCATAGCGGCCGTTAATCCTGTTAAATACATTGGAGCAGAACCAATATTTATGGATTGTGATGATTCATTAACTATAGATCCAGATAAACTTTTAGAATTCTGTGAAGGAGAATGTAGTTTTATTGATGGAAAATTAATAAACAATACTACTAAAAAACATATTAAAGCTATTATAATTGTACATGTATTTGGTAATATGGCTGATATGATAAAGATAATGGATATAGCAGATAAATTTAATTTAAAAGTTATAGAGGATGCAACAGAAGCTATAGGTACTTATTATACTAGTGGAAAATATGAAGGGAAATATGCAGGAACAATAGGAGATGTAGGTGTTTATTCATTTAACGGAAACAAGATAATCACAACTGGCGGTGGTGGTATGATAGTTTCAAATAATGAGGAATTATTAAAAAAAGCAAAACATCTAACTACTCAAGCTAAAGTTGATGTAGTCTATTTTATTCATGATGAGATAGGATATAACTACCGAATGACTAATTTACAAGCAGCACTTGGATTAGCTCAATTAGAACAATTAGAGAAATTTATAGAAGTTAAAAAACAAAATTATTATTTATATAAAGAAAAATTAGAGAAAGTACCTGGATTGGAAATTTTAAATTTTAGAGAAGATATAAGAAGTAATTATTGGTTCTATGCTTTAAAATGCAGCGAAGAATATAGGATGGATAGAGATGAGATAATAAAATATCTATCATCAAAGAATATTCAATCAAGACCTATATGGGGATTAATAAATGAACAAAAGCCTTATTTAAAGAATCAAGCTTATAACATTGAAAAAGCGAAATTTTATTTAGATCATATTGTTAATATTCCATGTAGTTCTAATTTAACTAAAGAAGATGCAGAATATGTTATAGAATGTTTAAATTAATATTTTTTAAAAACTAATATTAATTATTTGAGGAGATGAGGGTTTGGATATAATAGATTTTTTAATTGATGAACAAAAGACTATGATAGAAGCAATGCATCAATTAGATACGATTGCTAAAAAGGTTTTATTTGTGTTAAAAGATAAAAAGTTTGTAGCAGCAATAACTGATGGCGATATAAGACGATGGATATTAAAAAAAGGTAATCTTGATGCAAAAGTTATGGAAATAGCAAATTATAATCCAAAATATATTTATCAAAAAGATAAGAACAAGGCAAAAGAATATATGAAAAAACTTTCTATAGAAGCTATTCCAATAGTTGATGAAGATATGAATATAATTTCTATTGTATCTTGGAATGATGAAGAAGTTGAAACTAAGAAGGAACTAGATATACCTGTAGTTATAATGGCAGGCGGTCTTGGAACAAGATTATATCCATATACCAAGGTTCTTCCAAAGCCGTTAATACCAATTGGCGAAATTCCAATTGCAGAACATATAATAAATAGATTTAACAATTGTGGTTGTAAAAATTTTCATTTAATAGTTAACCATAAAAAAAATATGATAAAAGCATATTTTAATGAAATAGAAAAAGATTATAGTGTAGATTATGTTGATGAAGATAGACCTCTTGGAACAGGTGGAGGACTTAGTCTTCTTAAAGGAAAGATTAATAAAACCTTTATTCTTTCTAATTGCGATATTCTTATTGATGAAAATTATGAAAAAATATATGAATATCATAAAAAAGAAAAAAATCTAATTACTATGATTTGTTCATTGAAAAATATAAAAATTCCTTATGGTGTCATTAACATTGGAGAAAATGGTGAAATTGATAGTATGAAGGAAAAACCGGAAGTATCCTTTTTCACAAATACAGGTGTTTATATCGTTGAACCTAAGGTTATTGAGGAATTAGATGAAGATAAAGCTATTGGATTTCCTGATATAGTTGAAAAATATAAAAATGCAGGAGAAAAGATAGGAGTATATCCTATAAGTGAAAATTCATGGATGGATATGGGACAACTTGATGAGATGGAAGAAATGAGGAAAAGATTATATGGAGAAGAATAAAAAAATTCTTCTAATAGGTGGCGGAGGACATTGTAAATCAGTATTAGATAGTTTACTTAAAGCAAATTTATATGACGAAATAGCCATAATAGATAGAAAAGAAAATATCGGGAAAAAAATTTTCGGAGTAGATATTATTGGGTGTGATAATGATTTAAGTGAATTATATAAAAAGGGATATAAATATGCCTTTATCACGATCGGAAGTATAGGAAATACATCTATCCGAATTAGACTTTCAAATTTAATTAAGAAAATAGGATTTCAAACTCCAAATATAGTAGATCCTACAGCTACTTTAAGTGAAAATGTACATTTATCAGAAGGAATCTATATCGGTAAAAATTCTATCATAAATGCAGGTAGTCTCATTGAAAGATTCGCAATAATTAATACTGGTTCTATAGTAGAACATGATTGCATAATAGGTGAGTTTTCCCATGTTTCTCCTGGATGTGTTCTATGTGGAGGAGTGCAAGTTAGTAGAGGTTCTCATATTGGTGCTGGAAGTGTTATAAAACAACAAGTAAAAATCGGATTAAATACTTTAATAGGAATGGGAAGCGTTGTATTAGAGGATATAGCTGAAGGAGTTTTAGCATACGGGAATCCATGTAAGGAGGTAAGAATGTTATGAGTACATATATAATTGCAGAAGCTGGTGTAAATCATAATGGTAATTTAGAACTTGCCAAATTAATGATTGATAAAGCTAAAGAAGCAGGTGTTGATTGTATAAAATTTCAAACATTTATATCAAAAAATATTGCATCAAAGGACGCTGGTAAGGCTGAATATCAAAAAGAACAAACAAAGTCAAATGAAGGTCAATTAGAAATGTTAAAAAAACTTGAATTATCATTTGATGATTTTAAAGAGCTAAAAAATTACTGTGATTCTAAAGGAATAGACTTTCTTTCTACAGCTTTTGATTTTGAGAGTGTTGATTTTTTAAATGATTTAGGAATGAGTGTATGGAAAATTCCATCAGGTGAAATAACAAATCTTCCTTATTTAATCAAAGTAGCCAAAACTCATAAAGCAGTTGTTTTATCAACTGGCATGTGTAATATGATGGAGATTGAGGAAGCAGTAGATATTTTTAAAAAATATGGAAGTGGTGAAATCTCACTTCTTCACTGTACTACTGAATATCCTACACCTTATGAAGATGTAAATTTGAAAGCAATGAATACACTAAAGCAAAAATTTGGTGTACAAGTAGGTTATTCTGATCATACAAAGGGAATAGAGGTTCCTATTGCTGCTGTTGCCATGGGAGCTACAATAATAGAGAAACATTTTACTCTTGATAGAAATATGGAGGGACCTGATCATAAAGCAAGTTTAGAGCCGGATGAATTAAAGGCTATGGTTGATTCTATTAGAAATATAGAGGTTGCTATAGGCAGTGGAGTAAAAAAACCAGCAGAATCAGAAAAGAAAAATATAGCCATTGCAAGAAAAAGTATAGTTGCAAAATGCAATATTAGAAAAGGCGAAATTTTAAGTGAAAAGAATATAACTACAAAAAGGCCAGGCAATGGAATAAATCCAATGAGATGGTTTGATGTTATTGGTAACAGTGCAATAAGAGATTTTAAAGAAGATGAGTTGATTGAAATATGAAAAAGATAAGTATATTAACTGCTACAAGAGCCGAATATGGCCTATTAAAGCCTATTATAAATAAATTAAAAAGTGTTACAGAGTTTGATATTCGTGTAGTAGTTACTGGCGCACATTTATCACCAGAATTTGGATTAACATACAAGGAAATTGAAAATGATGGAATTGAAATTGATGAAAAAATAGAAATTCTTTTAAGTGCAGATACACCATCATCAATATCTAAGTCAATGGGATTAGCTATGATAAGTTTTGCTGATTATTTTGAGAAAACTAAGCCAGATATGCTCATTGTTCTAGGTGATAGATATGAAACTTTAGCAGTTTGTTGTTCAGCAATGAATCAAAAAATTCCTATTGCACATCTATATGGTGGAGAAACTACTGAAGGTGCAGTAGATGAATCTATTCGTCATGCTATTACAAAATTAAGTTATTTACATTTCACAAGTACAGAAGAATACAGGCGTAGGGTTATTCAATTAGGAGAAGACCCTAGTAGAGTATTTTCTGTAGGAGCAATTGGAATAGAAAATATTTTAAAGGAAGAGTTATTAAATAAGCAGGAATTAGAAAAATCTATTAATTTTACTCTAGAAAAACAATATGCAGTTATAACTTTCCATCCAGTAACTTTAGAAGGCAATAATTCATCTGAGCAATTTGAAGCTTTACTTAGCGCTTGTAAAAATCACAAGGATATGAAGTTTATTTTTACTAAAGCAAATGCTGATGCGAATGGACGTGTTATAAATCAATTAATTGATAGATTTGTTGAAGAAAATGACAATGCAGCAGCCTTTACATCTTTAGGTATGCATAGATATTTAAGTTCCTTAAAATATTGTACAATGGTTATAGGAAATTCATCAAGTGGATTATTAGAAGCACCAAGTTTTGGAGTTCCAACTATTAATATAGGAGATCGTCAAAAAGGAAGATTACAAGCAAGTAGTGTTATTAATTGTGAACCTACTAAAGATGAAATTGATAAAGCTATTACTTTAGCGCTAAGTGAAGAATTTAAAGAAAGTGCACATAATACTATAAATCCTTATGGGGATGGAAATACATCAGGAAAAATAGTGGATGTTATAAAAGACTTTTTATTGAACGATAAAATAGACTTGAAAAAGAAGTTTTATGACTATGAGGTGAAATAATTGAGAAATATTGCTATTATACCAGCAAGAAGTGGTTCAAAGGGCTTAAAAGACAAAAATATTAAATTACTTAATGGAAAACCTTTGATGGCTTATACAATTGAGGCTGCTCAAAAATCAAATTTATTTGATGAGGTATTTGTATCAACAGATTCCGAAGAATATGCTAGAATTGCGCGCAGTTTTGGAGCGAGTGTTCCTTTTTTAAGGAACAAAGACTTATCATCAGATACTGCTTCCTCATGGGATGTTGTTAAAGATTCATTGAGTAATTATAAGAAAGTAGGGAAAGAATTTGATACTGTTGCTTTATTGCAGCCAACTTCACCCCTTAGAAAGTCCGATGACATTATCAATGCTTATGATAAAATGAAGATAGAAAATGCAAATGCAATAGTTTCGGTATGTGAAGTTGATCATTCACCCCTATGGTGTAATACATTACCAGGTAATAGTTCACTTAAAGATTTTATAAATCAAGATTTAATCAAAAAACCACGTCAAGGTTTAGAAACTTACTATCGAATTAATGGTGCTATATATATAGTTAAAACTGATTACCTTATTTCTACTGAAAATATATATGGTAATAACTGCTATGCTACAATAATGCCAAAAGAAAATTCTGTAGATATAGATGATTTAGTGGATTTTAGGATAGCAGAAGCGTTAATGTTAAGTTAATAAGGAAAAAGGATACGATGTGCTTCACTAAATTTATGTTTAACGAAATAGTGAGTAATAAGAAAGCTATAATAAAATTAATTGAAAATAAACGTAAAAAACCACTAGCTAAGCTAGTGGTTTTTTACATAATAGGAATACCGTTATCATAAAGTTGTCATGAGAACAAATGTCCTGTTCGTTTTTTATTCAATACTAAAGCTATTATAAATTATTTTGACATAGTTAAATATGTGTACTACTTACAACAGCTAATATTGCTTCTGGATCTGTTATAATTGTTAAATCCTCTGAAATATCAATATCTTTAATTAATATTTTATCTTCAGCATTCAGATCAGCAACGTTAATTTCAATTGATTCTGGAATTTTATCTACATTTCCTTGTAGGTCTATAAAAAGCAAGCGGGCATTTCATAGCCCGCAAAGACCCCCGGGGGTGAACGAGCATATGTCCGCGCACTTAGGGGGTTATATTTTGCAACATTTTTTTGACAAATGTTCGCTAAATTGGGGTTTAGTGAAT
>JAAZKG010000110.1 GCA_012799935.1 Erysipelotrichia bacterium
ATAACTGGGGCGAATATTTTATTTTTGGTTTTCAATTTAATCAAAACAAAGAATATCGTGATACTTTTGTACGTGGCAAAGTTCATTTTCAAATGATTACCGATATGTTTAAAGTCAGTGATGAAGGCTATAATTTCTTTGATGATAAGGGACTTTTCAATCATAATTTCAGTGATTTAAAAGGTATTGATACTTTGGATTTAAGAGTTAATGATTTTAACGATTTTAAAAATTTTACTAAAAAACATAATGAGTTTTTCGTAAAATCTGCAACTGGTGATGGTGGACACGAAGTTAAACATATTTGTTTAAAAGACATTAAAGTTAAACTTGAAGTTTTTTTTAATCAATTAATAAAAGATGGTCTTGTGATTGTAGAAGAAAAAATTATTCAACATTCTGAAGTGGCTAAATTATCAGTTAATGCCGTTAACAGTATAAGAATTGTTACAGTTAAAGATATTAATGGTAATATCAAAGCGCCATTTATTGCTTCCAGAATTGCAACTGGCTATGCACATGTTGATAATTGTTCATTAGGTGGAGCTTCTTGCATCTTGGATAGTGAAGGAGTGGTTAACTACGATTATTTTGCGAATATTCCAATAATCAAGTATTATGATCGCAATATTATTACTGGCTTTAAATTTAAGGGTTTTAAATTTCCTTACTTTAAAGAAAGTATCAGTTTATGTATTGAAGCTGCCAAAAGGTGTGAAAGTCATTTTATTGGCTGGGATGTTGCGATTACTGAAAACGGACCAGTCTTAATTGAGGCAAATCGTGCTCCTAGTTTTGATTTATTTCAAGCGAAAGGACAACTGGAAAATAATCGAGGCAAATTGAAGGAATTAGAAGAGGCTTTAGGCTTTAAATTAAGCAAAAACAATTTTGACACCAAAGAGAAAAAATAATTTTATTAAAGAAGTGTTTTAAGTTAATAATTAAATGTTTAGATAGTTTATTAATCGACTTTTTAACTTCATATAATACTTACAATTTAAAATGTAAATATTTTCAATGTTTATAATTGGCTTCTTTATGTTAAAATATAAATACACTATTGGAGGGGGACCTGTTTATGTATAGTCAAGACTTAATTAAAAAACTAAATTTAGACATCAAAAATAATTTTCCACTAATTTATCCTATTGAGGATAATTTTAAAATTACTCATAGTGGTGTTTCTAGACTTGTAATGTTAGACAGATACTCTCAAAAAGATATCGACTTAAAAACATTATCGATTGGTGATTTAGTTTTGACAGTGGTTAAGGAAGATCCTGTTTACCCTTCAAGAGGGATTGGCTATATAAAAGAAATCTATGATAATTATTGCATTATTGAGTTAGAAGAAGATTCTAGAGGATCTTTAACTAGCTTGGAAGAAATTGAAACAGGTTTAATTAAAAGAGATTTTGGTTTAATTGATAAACCTGTTGAAATATATTGGGAACAGATTGCTCTTAGAGTTGGTAACGCTTTGGCTGAAGTGGAAAAAGAAGATTTAAGGACCAAATATGGTGATATTTTTGCCAAAGAATTGGCTGATTTAAACATTATACCTGCTGGCAGAGTCTTATATGGTGCAGGTAGCGGTACTCAAGTTACCTACTTTAATTGTTTTGTTATGCCATATATTCACGATTCAAGAGGCGGCATTGCTACTCATCGCCAAGAAGTTATGGAAATCATGTCTAGAGGTGGTGGAGTTGGAACCAATGGTTCTACTCTCAGACCTAAAAATGCTCTAGCTAAAGGCGTTGGCGGAAAAAGTTCAGGAGCTGTTAGCTGGTTAAATGACATTGCTAACTTAACTCACCTTGTTGAACAAGGTGGCTCGAGAAGAGGAGCTCAAATGATTATGCTTGCTGACTGGCATCCTGACATTATTGAATTTATCGTTTCAAAAATGCAAAATCCAAGAGTTTTAAAATGGTTAGCTGATAATTCAAATGATGAACAAATAAAATATCATGCCAGCAATAAACTTAAATTTGTTCCACTAACAAATCAACAAATCGAAATATATGAAACTATTACTAGAGATGTCAATGCTGATATTAAACTTGTTAACTTTGCTCACGAGCAGTTAATGAATGGTGGTCATTTTGAAGTAGTAAATCAAGATTTCTTGTCAGGTGCAAATATTTCAGTAACTCTTACTGATGAATTTATGGAAGCAGTAAGAAATGATTCAACTTTTGATTTGCGTTTCCCTGATTTAGACAACTATACCCCTGAACAAAAACAATATTATGATGATCGTTGGATGGAAATAGGCGATATTCACTCTTGGCCTTTACCGATCAAAACATATAGAACTGTCAAAGCCAGAGATATTTGGGATTTAATTTGTTTTTGTGCTACTTATTCAGCAGAACCTGGTATTTTCTTTATTGATAACGCCAATAAGATGACTAATGCGGTTGCTTATGGACAAAAGGTCGTTGCAACAAATCCTTGTGGTGAGCAACCTTTAGCTCCTTATTCAGTTTGTAACTTAGCTGCTATTAACTTGGCAAACTTTGTTAATAAGAAAACTGGAGAAATTCTCTTTGATAAATTAGCTAAAACTGTTCATATAGCAGTCAGATTGCAAGATAATGTCATCGACTCTACTCCTTATTTCTTGAAACAAAACGAAATACAAGCACTAGGAGAAAGAAGAGTTGGTTTAGGTATTATGGGTCTTCATGATTTATTAATCTGGGCTGGTAAGCGTTATGGTTCGCCAGAAGCATTAGATACTATTGATGAAGTTTTCCATTGTATTGCGACAAACGCTTACAAACAATCTATTGAATTAGCTAAAGAAAAAGGAAGCTTCCCATTCTTAAAAGATAACCATGAAGCTTTCATCAATTCTGGTTATA
The DNA here is from genome assembly GCA_012799935.1 of Erysipelotrichia bacterium. Classification (GTDB taxonomy): domain Bacteria; phylum Bacillota_I; class Bacilli_A; order Erysipelotrichales; family Erysipelotrichaceae; genus UBA1783. Next base: position 2,877 of record JAAZKG010000110.1, read on the forward strand.
TGAAACAGATGGATGAAGATATTCGTCAAGATATCTTAAAATATGGAATTAGAAATTCTCACTTATTAACTATTGCTCCTACTGGTTCTACCGGAACTATGATTGGAGTATCTACAGGATTAGAGCCTTACTTTTCATTCTCATATTTTAGAAGTGGTCGACTCGGTAAATTTATTGAAGTAAACGCTCAAATTGTTGATGAGTTTTTAGAGTTAAATCCACAATATACTAAAGAAACGCTTCCAGACTACTTTGTAAGTGCGATGGAACTTACTCCTGAAGAACATGCTGATTCACAATGTCGTATTCAACGTTGGATTGACTCATCTATTTCTAAAACTGTTAATGCCCCTAAAGGTTACAGTGTTAGACAAGTACAACAGGTTTACACAAGATTATATTATGGCGGTGCTAAAGGTGGCACAGTTTATGTTGATGGTTCTAGAGATAGTCAAGTATTAACTTTATCAAATGAGCAAGAAGGAGAAACATTTGCTCAAATGGATATTGTCAAAGACTTTGGTATTTTGGTAAGTGAAGTTCAAGAAGAAGATAAGAAAACTAACCTAAGAAGCGATAGACAAGATAGAGAAATTGGTGTTGAAGTTGGTAATATTTGTCCAATCTGTTTAGAAGGTGTGGTAGAGGAAATAGGTGGCTGTAACACTTGTACTAACTGTAATGCCCAATTAAAATGCGGATTATAAGATAAACTAAAAAAACAAGAAATCAATTCTTGTTTTTTTAAGACAACAGAGGAAATTAT
>JAAZKG010000111.1 GCA_012799935.1 Erysipelotrichia bacterium
GCATCTGGAGTACCCAATGTTTTTTCTCCATAACTTTTTGCTTTGCCAAATTTAGCTACATAGTTCTTTGTTGCTTCAGCACCAAAAGCGGCTTCTGTAGCAGCAATTTCAAATAACTGGTCAATGTTTTCAGCATTTAATAAGCCAGTGCTGGCTAATATTAAAGCATCCATCATCGTTTTATCGCCAATTTTAGCTGTAGAGATATTAGCAAATTCTTTATATCCGCTAGTAAAAATAGCCTTTAATTGTTCTAAGGTTAACTCATCACTTTCAGGAGCAACTTTGTGCATTCCATCAAAATATGCATTCCATAAAGGAACAGAGCTACCACCATTTAAATCCATTATTGCATCAGCAATATCTTCTAGCATGTCTTTGATTGAACCTTCAGAAGAATTGATAGCATCAATAATAGCATTGGAAATTTTGACCATTGTTAAGCCATGATCAGCATCACCAAAAAGAGAATCTATCTCTGTTAATTGAGACTCATGAGCTTTAATCTTTTCACAACCATTTATTATTCTGCTTGCAAATTCTTGTTTAGTTATTATCATAATTTTTACCTTCTTTAAATACATTATATCATTGCCTAAATTATTTTGAGATAAATATTGTTAGAAATGCCAAATTATTAACAAACAAATTTAAATGTGTTAAAATATTTATAGGTGATGACGATGACACAAGGAAAAAATGTTCCAAAAGCAACAAAACAACGGTATCCAATTTATCTTAAAGCCTTAAGAAAGTTGAAAACTAATGATGTTGAAAGAGTTTTGTCAAGTGAACTTTCAGAGTTAGTAGATATAGCTTCTACAACTATTAGAAGAGATTTGTCTTTTATCGGTTGTTTAGGCAAGCAGGGATATGGTTATGATGTTGATAAATTGATTAATGTATTTAATGAAGTGCTGGGAACGGGCTTTGATGAAAAAATTATTTTAATTGGGTGTGGTAATTTAGGTCAAGCTTTGTTAAACTATAATCGTTGGGATTATGTCGTGGGTGAAATTGTAATGGCCTTTGATATAAAACCTGAGTTAGTTGGTAAAACTATAAAAAATATTCCAGTTTATCATATCGATGAACTTGAAAAGAAAATACCAAAAGATTGTAGAATTGCGATAGTAGCTACTAGCGGTGATGTTCAACAATTAGTTGAAAGACTACAAGAGTGTGGGGTAATTGGAATTATAGATTTTACTCATACTCATATTCAAGTGCCTAAGGGAATGGCTCTTAAAACGGTTGATGTAGTTACTAAGATTCAAGAATTGGTATTTGAAACAAATATTATTAAAAAATTTAGATAGACTTTGATCAAAGAACAATTAAGCAAGAAATTATACAGAGAAAAGGATTAGCTGAGAACCTTAAATTATGTAGCTTAGAATTGGAACACTTTGTGAGTCGGATTGGAGAATTAAGTAGACAATCCCGTAGCAGGCGTTAACGAAAAAGAGAACCAAAAAGGATGGTACCGCGGTAGATTTACGCTCCTTGTTAGGGGCGTTTTATTTTTTAGGAGGAAAACTTATGTTTGAATTTATGACAATTAGAGAGTTGTATGAATTATTTAAAGCTAATAACATGATGGAAATTGATGGCTTAGAGTATGTTCAACTGCAAGGATGGATAAAAACAAATCGCAATAATGGCCAGGTCGGTTTCATTGAACTTAATGATGGAACTTATTTTAAAAACTGTCAGTTAGTTTATACTAGTGAATTAGAAAATTTTGATGAACTGGCTAAAAGTTTAACTGGAACAGCAATGACTGTTATCGGAAAATTTAAATTAACCCCAGAAATGAAACAACCTTTCGAAATTGAATTAACTGAAGCAGTTATTGAGGCACCTTGTTCAAATGATTACCCATTGCAAAAGAAAAGGCATACTTTTGAATACTTAAGAGAAATACCTCACTTAAGACCAAGAACTAATACTTTTAATGCTGTATTTAGAGTTAGGAGCGCTTTAGCAATGGCTCTTCATGAGTTTTTTCAAAATCAGGGCTTTGTCTATGTACATGCTCCAATCATTACTGGAAATGATGCAGAAGGTGCTGGAGAAGCATTTACGGTTACTACTAGAGAAGATGGTAAATATGAAGAAGATTTCTTTGGTAAAAGAGCATCTTTAACAGTATCTGGTCAGTTACATGTTGAAGCCTATGCTTTAGCTTATCGCGATGTCTATACCTTTGGGCCGACATTTAGAGCTGAAAACTCAAATACCAAAAAACATGCCAGTGAGTTTTGGATGTGTGAACCAGAAATGGCTTTTGCTGATTTAGAAGACAATATCAATTTGATGGAAGACATGGTAAAAAGCTGTATAGAATATGTTTTTGCCAACTGTCCAGAAGAAATGCAGTTTTTCAATGATTTCATTGACAAGGATAAAACATTAATTGAAAGATTAAAGAAAGTGGTAGAAACACCATTTTCAAAAATCACCTATAAAGATGCTTTAGATGAATTAAAAGAAGTGGAAGACATGTTTGAATATAAAATTCATTGGGGAATGGATATTCAAACGGAGCATGAGAAATATCTAACTGAAAAATATGGACCTGTTTTTGTTATGGACTATCCAAAAGAAAGTAAAGCTTTCTATATGAGACTAAATGATGACAAGATAACAGTTGCCGCAACTGACTTGCTAATGCCAGTTGTTGGAGAGTTATGTGGCGGTTCACAAAGAGAAGAAAGATATGATGTTTTATTAAGTAGGATGAATGAAATGAACATACCTATAGAACCTCTTCAATGGTATTTGGATTTAAGAAAATATGGTTGTTGCCAACATTCAGGCTTTGGTGTTGGCTTTGAAAGACTATTGATGTATATTACTTCAATGGAAAATATCAGAGATGTATCTTCTTATCCAAGAACTCCACGAAATTTAGATTTCTAAGATATTAAGCCTGACTTTAAAATCGGGCTTTTTTAGTTTTTAAAAATAGAAAAGATAAATATGATAAAATATAATTGTTGATTTAGGGAGGATGTATGAGAAATAAAGTTTATGTAACAGTTGAAAGTCTAATCAAAGAAGTTGAAGAAACTCAACATGAAAATGTTGAAAAGGTAGCTACAGTATTAGCTAATAGTATTGAAAATGGTGGTCTGCTTCAGGCCTTTGGTTCAGGTCATTCATATAGCAGTGCTTTAGAGTTAACTCATCGTGCTGGAGGCTTTATTCCATCTAAAAATATTAAAGAGCCAGCATTAGGCGCTTATGAAGCTGTGGAAGGTGTTGGCACAACTTTTATGAAAAAGGTTGATGTCCGTCCAAATGATGTAGTTTTTGTAATTTCAAATTCTGGAAGAAATCCTTTATCTATTGAAGTAGCACTGAAGGCCAAAGAAAAAGGTGCAGTTACAGTAGCAGTAACTTCATTAGAAGTCAGTAAGAAACTAAAATCAAAACATAGTGGAGGTAAAAACCTTTATGAAGTTTGTGATTATGTTTTAGATAATAGGTGCCCTGAAGGTGATGCTGCCATTGAATTAGAAAAAATGAATGGGGTAAAAATATGTGGGATGTCTACCATTATTACTGGCATTCTTTTAGAAGCTGTAGTATGTAGAACAGTTGATATCATGTTAGATAAGGGAATTGTTCCACCAATATATAAGTCACAGAATATTGATGGTGGAAGGGAATATAATGAAGAGATAGAAAAACAATATATTGATCGTTTATATCGTATTTAAGAAGCTTTGTGCTTCTTTTTTCAATAAATATTTACAAATTATTTAAATATATATTATATTTAAAATAGAATAAAAAATAGTTGGAAAGGAAGATAATTATGAATGAATCAAGATGGCAAATATTATTCAATGCGATAAAAAATAATGAAACAAGCTATAGATATAATGGTAGAATATATCAAATAAATGATGTTGACATATTTTTAAATCGCTGGGGTCAAGCTATTGTAATAATATTAGCAGTGGCAATATTTTATTATGTTGAAAAAAAATATAATTTAACTGCAGCAGCCTGGTATTATAGAATTGGATTGGCACTTGGTATGTCTTTTGGTGCTGTTGTGATTTACTATGCACTTTATGGTTTTTACATTGATTTAAGACACAAAAAATAACAAGGAGGAAACATGAATTTTGTTAAAATATTTGATCAAGAAGGTATGGTTATGCCTACTGGCAGAACAACAAGGGTATTAGTTGGTGATAATGGTGCTGTTAAAGGTCGTTATTTTTGTCAAGGATATGTGGTAATTGAACCAAACGGATCTATTCCTTTGCACAATCATGAAATGGAAGAAACTTATACTGTTTTCAGTGGAAAAGGTGTAATTAGGGTAGGCCAAGAAGAAAGAGAAATCAATGGTGGAAATATGGTATTGATTCCACCAGGAGAAGATCATTCTCTGCATAACACTGGTAGTGAAGATATGCATATGATGTTTGTTTATGCCCCTTATCAAATTGCTGATCATTGGCAAGAGGAATTAGCAAATAAATAGTGATAAAAGAAAAAGAGTTTATCTTAATTAAATAAATTCTTTTTAAAAATAATTTTAAAAGTAATTCATATATTGTTTTTGAAAGAAATGTTTGATAAAATATATTCAAGAAATAAAATATTTAATATATAGGTATTAAAAATACTATTTAATTTGATAATCACTGCAAACGATTGCAAAGGAGAAGCGATGAAGAAGATTTATGTATATTTCGCTGCATCACGTTATTGGACCGATAAAGAACTATTACTGGATTTTTATAAAAAAATATCGAGTGATGAAAAAGATGAAAGTGTTTTAATAGTTGATGGACAAGGCATTGAAAATGTTAAAAAAGCTGATGTACTGATAATTGTGCCAATGAGTGGTGCTGTTCAGAAATATATAATTCAATTAGCCAAAAAATTTGATAACGTTATAATTTACGGAGCCTATATAAGAGGTAACTGCCAAGAGGAAATTTGTTCAGAAATGCAAAAATGTAATGCTGCTCCAACTTTAATGGATTGTTGGTCAGTATTAAAAAGAACCCATAAAAATAGTTATTTAGCTTTATCTAAAAAAGAATTAAATGATAAGTTGAATGTAATAGCTGCTTATTTTCATATCACTGCTAGCAAACTATTGTTGATAGGTGGTAGTGAACCTTGGGTTATTTCCACTGCCAAAAATCTTGATTATTATAGTGAAAGATTTAAGGTTGAAATAAAAGAGGTTTCTCAAGATGAGATTTTAAATGAATATGAAAAAATTACGATAAATGACAGTAGATATATTTATGATTTCTTTAACTCTTTAAGTAATGAGACGCTAGAGCCAACCAATGATGATTTAATCAATTCTGCTAGGATGGCTCAGGCATTGATTAATGTACTGCAAAATCATGATGCGGATGGTTGTGCTATTTCGTGTTTTGCATTATTAAAAACTGGTACTAGCATGTGTCTAGGAGTAAGTTATATCAATGACTGTACAGATATGGTTGCTGCTTGCGAAGGAGATATGGATAGTGCAGTAACAATGCTCATGATGAAAAAGCTTACTAATAGTAATTTGTGGATAGCAAATCCAGGATTACAGCCAAATGATACGGTAAATTTCAATCATTGTACTGGACCAATTCATATGATAAACAAAAATAAAGCCCAACCTACGATTTTAAGGAATCATCACGAAAGTGGAATAGGAGTAGCTTTACAAATTGAAGCTCCAATAAATCAACAAGTCACGGCTTGTCGAGTAAGTGATAATGCTTCAAAAATTACTATTCAAAAAGGAAAAGTAGTACAGGGGATTTATGAAAATGCCTGCCGTACTCAAATGCATATTCTTTTTGATGACTATAAACATTATCTTGATAGTGCTTTAGGTTGTCATCAGGTTATAGCTTTTGAAGATATTGCTAACAAAATGATGATGTTAGCTGAAATGTTTGATTTACAGCTTATTTAGGAATTAGCCAGTCTATTTGATTGGTTTAATATAAACTACCAGAAGGTAGAAAAGAAAGGAAAAAAGGAGGAAAAAATGAAAAAATTTCTAACAATTCTAATGTGCGTCTTCATGTTATTTTCAGTTGCTGCGTGCAATGGTGATGAAGGCGGAAAAGATGATGGACCAATTGTTGTTGGTTGTTTACAGGACTTAACTGGTCCAACTAGCAGCTTAGGTAAATCTGTTTTAAAGGGTGTTGAAGATGCTATTGCTGATATCAATGCTAAGGGTGGAATCAATGGTCGTGAAGTACAGTTAAAAACTTACGATACAGCTGCTGATACTACTGAAGCTGTCAATGCATATATTAATGCTGTAACAGTTGACAAAGTACATGTCATAGTAGGTCCACCAATTGCTAATATTGTTAATGCTTTAAAAGCAACAACAGCTGATTACACAGTTCCGATGATTACTCTAGCGGTAGACCCTAAATGTTATGTTGATGAAAGTGGAAAACTATATGAATATCTATTCTGTGCTCAACCTTCTACAGTAACTCAGGGTTCTATAATGGCTACTTATGCTATTAAGGAAGCTGGAATAAAGACAATAGGTGTTTTCTATACCCAAGATAACTCTTATTCTGTAGGTTTGGTTGATCCATTCTTAAATACAGCTGCAGAATTAGGTCAACCAGTTGCTGAAGCTAATATTATTGGTTATAACTCATCTGAAACTGATGTAAAAACTCTAATTCAACCACTAGTTGATGCAGGTGTTGATGCAATTTATTGCCCTAACTATACTAAACCATTAATTTTAATTGCTCAGGCTTTAAGTGATTTAGGCTATAAAGGCAAAATTATCTCTGGTTTAGATGGTGCACCAGCCTTCAATACTCAATTTGGTGGCGATTGCTCTAACTTGTTCTTCATTAATAATATTGATGTATATGAAGAAAAGACTGCTGCAATGATTGCATCACTAGGTGATAGCGTTGGTGCTCCTAATAAGTATTTCTTAGGCTATGACTCAATGCAAATGTTAGGTGAGATTATTGCTAAAGTAGGTACAGATGGTGCAGCTATTGCTAAAGAATTAGAATCTTATTCTTACACAGGATTAACTGGAACAATTACGATGGATCCTGAAACTCATATGCCTATTAAGAGTACTCCAATGTTCATGTATACATATGATTATCAGACAGCTGTAATGCTGAAAAAATATCCAGAAGAGTAAATTTTAAAAGCATTTGTAGTAGGTTAGGCCACAGGAAATGTGGCCTAACTTTTAAAAAAGGAGGCATTTATGTCATTACAAATTTTAGTAAACGGTATAGCAACAGGTTCAGTTTATGCCTTGATTGCTATTGGGTTTGCTCTTGTATTCAATATTTTAAAGTTTTCTAACTTCTCATATGGGGCTACAATGACTGTCAGTGCCTTTACGGCCTATTTCTTAGTAGCTTCCAAGGGATTTGGTTTAATACCAACTCTTTTGGTTTCAGCAACTGCTGGAGCGATAGTATCTTTGTTTGGTGAGTTTGTTGGATTTAGACGTATTTTATTAAATAATTCACCAACAACCTATTTCTTTGTTTCATCTATTACTTTAGCAACATTATATGAGGGATTGGTTACCATTAAAGTGGGAGCTTCATTTTTCCGTTATCCAGATTTTTTCTCTGTTTCCACTTTAAATTTTGCTGGAACAGTTATTTCTAAAAGTGATATCATCATGTTTATCATTAGTGCTATTGCTTTAGGAATATTAGCTGTGATTATTCAAAAAACTCGCATAGGAAGAGCCTTAAGAGCTGTTTCATTTGATCGTGAAGCAGCACAATTAATGGGTATTAATTCTACTTTGATTATTCAGATTACCTTTGTTCTTTCTGGTATTTTTGCTGGACTGGCAGGTTGTTTTTTAGGTATTAAATATACTTTAACTCCAACCTTGGGTAGTTTAGTTGTCAAAGGTTTTATATCTTCTGTCATTGGTGGATTAGGTTCTTTAGTTGGAGCAGTTGTAGGAGCAATGCTTTTGGGTATTGCAGAAGCTATTTGTTTAAAAATATTTGGTTCAGGTTGGGCAACAATAGTAACATTTGCAATTATGTTGTTGTTCTTGTTAATAAGACCACAGGGCATTGCGGGAAGTAATGTTCAAGAGAAAGCATAGGAGGTTATTATGGCACTATTTATTAACGTTTTAACCCAAGTTTGTATTACTCTAGTAGCAGTTTGCGGCATTTATGTTTTAACTGGCTTAACTGGAATGTTTTCTTTAGGTTCTGCAGCTTTTATGGCTATTGGTGCTTATGCAAGTGGACTAATTACTATTAAATTGGGTTTGCCTATAATTGTTTCATTTATCTTAGCTATTTTAATGGCAGTAGTAGTAGGATTTGTTATTGGACTACCAGTAGTAAAACTTAGAAGAGACTATATTTCTTTAGTTACTTTAGGTTTTGGTGAATCTATTGCTCAGTTATTAATTCAAATGAATTACTTGACTGGCGGAGCTAATGGTTTGCTAGGAATTCCAAGAAAAGTGAAATGGCCAATTGCTTTAGCTAGTGCGATAGTTTCAATTACTTTAGTTGCCATGTTTAAACGTTCAAAATATGGCAGGCAATGTATTGCAGTTAAATCGGATGAACTAGCAGCTGAGGCTATGGGGATAGATTCTAGCAGAATAAAAATGATTGCATTTCTGTTATCGTGTGCTCTAACAGCCTTTGCTGGTTGTTTGTATAGTTTTTATATGGGTTATGTTGATCCAGGAATATTTGGCTGGAAGAAGTCAGCTGACTGGGTTATCATGGTGTTTTTTGGTGGTGTAAATTCTTTAACAGGCTCTATTTTTGGAGCAACCATTCTATCAGCTTTACCACAATTTATGCGTTCTTTAAGAGATTATCGTTATGTTGTTTATGCAGTAATGGTTGTTTTGATTATTAACTTTAAACCTAATGGTTTACTTGGAGAATGGGAATTAACCCCAACTCATATAAAAGAAACATTTAAAAAGATAAAAAATAAATTTAATAGAAATTCAAAGGAGAGTTAAGATGGCATTGCTAGAGATTAGAAATATTTATAAGAATTTTGGTGGAATCAAAGCTATCAATGACTTTTCTTTGGTAGCTAATAAAGGGGAAATTCATGGAATTATTGGCCCTAATGGTGCTGGTAAAACAACCATATTTAATACAGTCACTGGTATTTATAATGCAGATAAGGGAGAAATATTTTTAGATGGTAAGGATATAACTAATTTACCGCAATATCAAATTACCAGATTAGGAATTGCTCGTACTTTTCAAAACATTCGCTTATTTAGCGGTTTAACAGTTGAAGAAAATATTTTATGTGCTTTTGATTTTATGTGTAAATATAATCTTATAGGAGGTTTATTTCCTACTAAACTTCGTTTTAAGGAAGAGAAAAGAGCAAGAGAACTATGCCGAAATTATTTGGAAATATTTGGCATGTTAGAATACATAAACGAAAAGCCTGAAAATCTATCTTATGGTAATCAAAGAAAGGTTGAAATTGCTAGAGCTTTAATGTGTGAACCAAAAATTCTATTATTGGATGAACCAGCAGCTGGTTTAACACCTACAGAAGTAAGTGAGTTAACAGATTTACTTAAATATGTTTCCAAAAAATTTGGTTTTGCGGTATTACTAATTGAACACCGTTTAGATTTAGTAATGAGTATTTGTGAAAAAATCCATGTCTTAAATTTTGGTGAAACAATTGCGGTAGGAACTGCTGAAGAGGTTCAAAATGATCCAAAGGTTATCGAAGCTTATCTAGGTGTGGAGGAATAATTATGGAAATGGTATTTGAACAATTAAAGTATGCTGGATTAACACCAGTGGTGGTTATTGAAAATAGTGATGATGCCATAGATACTGCTAAAGCGCTTTTAGCTGGTGGTATTAAAACTATGGAAATTACTTTTCGTACTGCTGCTGCTAAAGATTCAATTGCCAAGGTAGCTAGTGAGGTGCCAGAAATGTGTGTTGGTGCTGGAACTATTTTAAATTTAGATCAATGCTTAGAAGCGCTAGAGGCTGGAGCAAAATTTATTGTTTCACCAGGTTTTGATGAAGAAATGGTTAAATACTGCCTCAAACATGATGTAACTGTTATACCTGGCTGTGTTACTCCTAGTGAAATTATGGCGGCTAAAAAACTAGGCTTGAAGGTCGTTAAATTTTTTCCAGCTAATGTTTATGGTGGCTTAAGTGGAATGAAAGCTTTAAGTGGACCTTTTGGAGATATTCAGTTTTTACCAACAGGTGGTATAAATGCAGACAATGTAGCTGAATACATTAGCGAACCTTATGTTTTTGGTGTAGGTGGAAGTTGGGTTTGTACTAAGAAAGATATTTCTGAACACAATTTTGAAAAAATTACCAATTTATCAAAGCAGGCGATGAAGACAATTTTAGGATATGAAATTGCTCATATTGGAATAAATTGCCAAGATGATGTAATTGCCAAAGAAGTTTGTACCAATTTTGTCAGTGGTTTTGATTTTGAATCAAGGGAAGGAAATTCATCAATTTTCGTTACTGATAAAATTGAAGTTATGAAAACACAATATTTAGGTAAAAATGGCCATATCGCTATTAAAACAAATAGAGTTGATTTAGCAATTAAAGATTTACAGCTTAAAGGTTACAAGTTGGATATGAGTACTGCCAAATATGAGGGTAAAAAAATAAAAACAGTTTATTTACAAGATGAAATTCAAGGATTTGCTATTCATCTGTTGCAAAAATAGGAGGGAGTTTATGAAAGTATTAACATTTGGAGAAATTATGTTGAGACTAAAAGCAGTAGGTCAGGAAAGACTGCTACAAACTGGTATGTTAGAAGCTACTTTTGGTGGTGGTGAGGCAAATGTTGCAGTTAGTTTAGCTAATTATGGTATGGATGCACAATTTTTTACGATTTTACCAGATAATGTCTTGACTCAGTTATGTAAAGGTGAATTAAGAAGATTTAATGTTGATGTTTCAAAAATTCAATATGGTCAAGGAAGAGTAGGCATTTATTTTTTAGAAGCTGGAGCTAACCAGTTGCCTAGTAAAGTACTATACGATCGTGCTTATTCTTCAATTGCGTTGGCAAAAATTGGAGATGTTGATTGGGATAAAGTATTTGAAAAAGTTGACTGGTTACATATTACTGGCATTACTCCAGCAATCAGTCATTCCTGTATGGAATTAAGTTTAGAGTGTGTCAAAGTTGCAAAGAAGAAAAATATTACTGTTTCTTGTGATTTAAACTATCGTAAAAACTTGTGGAAATATGGTGTAGAAGCTAAAGAAGTTATGAGAGAGTTAGTTAAGTATGTTGATATAGTTATTGCTAATGAAGAAGATGTTCAAAAGTCTTTAGGTATAACCATAGATGTTGATGTTGAATCAGGAGAACTAGATAAGGATAAATACAGAATTTTATCAGAAAAAGTTTTAGAGTATTATCCAAATATGAAACTAATTGCCATTACTTTAAGAGAATCTATTTCAGCTGACATCAATGGCTGGTCGGCATGTTTAAATGATAGAAAAAATTTCTATCTGTCTACTAAATATGAAATTAGAGATATTGTTGATAGAGTAGGTGGCGGCGATTCATTCTGTGGTGGTCTGATTTATGGACTGAATTCTTATGATGATCATCAACAGGCTTTAGAATTTGCAGTAGCAGCTAGTTGTTTGAAACATTCAGTTCTTGGTGACTTTAATAGAGTTTCTGTAAGTGATGTGGAAAAACTTATGATGGGTGATGGAAGTGGACGTGTAGTCCGTTAGGAGATATATGATGAAAGAAGTAATGCTTCAGGTAAAAGATTTAACGGTCAACTATGGACATGTCGAAGCTTTAAAACATATCAATATAGATGTTAAGCGTGGCCAAATTACCTCAATTGTTGGAGCCAATGGTGCCGGAAAGTCTACCTTACTTAAAACAATATCAGGATTGGTAAAACCTTTAGATGGAGAAATCTTATTTGAAGGTCAACCAATTCCAAAAAAAGCTCATAAAATTGTTGCCCAAGGTATTGTCCATGTGCCAGAAGGTCGTCATACTTTTTCTGGTTTGACCATTACTGACAACTTGCTGGTTGGTGGTTTTTTATCAAGTGGAAAAGAACTGTATGATAATGTTGAAAAACAGTTTGAATTATTTCCAATATTAAGAGAAAGAAAAAACCAGTTTGCAGGAACCTTATCTGGTGGGGAGCAACAGATGCTTGCGGTTGCTAGAGGACTAATGAGTAATCCTAAAATATTATTACTAGATGAACCTTCAATGGGTTTAGCTCCTTTAATAGTTAATCAGATTTATGAAATAATCCAGAAGGTAAAGGATAATGGTATTACCGTTTTATTGGTTGAGCAAAATGCAAAAAAAGCATTATCTATCTGTGATTATGCTTATGTTATTGAAAATGGAGAAATTAAACTAGAAGGTACTGGAGAAGAACTATTAAATTCTGATGAGGTTAAAAAGGCATATCTCGGAGGAAAATAATGAAGCGTGTCAACTTAAAGACAATAGGTGAAATGGTAGGAGTATCAGCATCAACAGTATCGCGTGTTCTTAACGGGAAAAGTTATGTAAATGAAAAAACTCGAAAAAAGGTTTTAGAAGCAATTTCTAAAACCAACTACCAGCCTAATGAATTAGCGCAGAGCTTAAAAATGGGTTCTTCTACTGCTATATGTTTAATGATTCCCTCGATTCAAAATTTGATTTTTGCTCCAATTTGTAAGGGACTAGAAAAAGTAGCACGAGAACGAGGATATATTGTTGTTTTATGCAATACCGATGAAGATGAGGAAATGGAAAAAATTTACATTGAAAAGATGAGAAGTCGTTGGACTGATGGATTCGTCTTTGCTTGTGCTAAAGCAAATGAAGAAAATGTGCGCTCTCTTCAAAAAACGGGTGTGCCAATAGTATTGGTTAATCGCTATAATGAAGATGATATAGATAACATTGATATTGTGGGAGTAGATAATTTTAAAGCGACTTATGATGGGATGAAATATCTTATAAGTCGAGGTTGTAAACGTATTGCTTTTGCGATGGGCGAGCAGAGACTGTTCTTTTATCGTGAAAGACTCAGAGGTTATAAAGCAGCTTTGCATGATAGTGGTCTGGAATATGATGATAGTCTAGTAATGTATGAAAAAAAATCAGCAGAGGACTTTTATCATTTAACGCAAGAATTAATAAAAAGGGATGAGAATATTGATGCTATATTTGCCTCATCAGACCCTAAAGCCATTGTTATTATGCGTGCTTTACATGATATGGGTATCAGAATTCCAGAAGATGTGTCAGTGTTGGGGTTTGATGATGTAGAGTTGAGCGCTATTTTAGAACCACCATTGTCTACAGTTCGTCAGCCATTTTATCAATTTGGTATAACTGCTGGAAATGCTTTAATTAATCAAATAGAATATAAAAATGCTAATGGTGTTCTACCACCTAGCAAAAGATATATTTTAGATCATGAAGTTGTTGTAAGAAAATCTACTAAATAGGAGGGTAATTTATGAGTAAACATGAAACATTTAATTTTAAGACATTGGAAGAGATTCAAGATAAAATAAAAGAACTTGGTGTTGAAATCAAGTTAGATAGTGATTTTAGTCCGCTATTCAAACCTAGAAAGATTGGTAATAAGATTGCACACAATTCGATGGCTATGTTACCAATGGAAGGCTGTGATTCCAATACTGATGGTTCACCAAGTGAACTAGTTTATGAAAGATATAGAAAAGCAGCTGCTGGAGGCTATGGCTTAATCTGGTGGGAAGCAAATGCAGTGGTATCAGAAGGAAAAGCTAATGAATTACAAATGATGCTTACTGCTTCTAACAGAAGCAAATTTGCTGATTTATTAAAAGAAATAAATAAAATTGCTGAAGAAAGAAACGGTTATCGTCCTTTACATGTTTTACAGCTAACTCATTCTGGACGTTATAGTAGACCAGAAGGACATATCGCAAGACCTTTAGTTGCTTATAATGACCCAATATTAGATAAAGGGAATGAAATTGTGGTAACAGATGAATATCTGGACTCTTTAATTGGAAGATATGTATATTCAGCTAAATTGGCTCAAGAAGTTGGTTTTGATGGTGTTGATATTAAGGGTTGTCACAGATATTTAATCAATGAACTTTTAGCTGCCCATACTAGAAAAGGCAAGTATGGGGGGAATTTTGAAAATCGTTCACGTTTTTTAATAGAAACAATAAAAGCAGTTAAAAAAGCTGTCGGTGATGATTTTATTATTGCTTCACGTTTCAATGTCTTTGATGCTCATCCTTATCCATATGGATTTGGCTGTGATCATGATGATATGTGGAAGTTTGATTCAAGTGAACCAGTTAAACTGGTGAAAATGATGATAGAAAATGGAGTAAATTTATTATCAAATTCTGCTGGTAATCCATATTACATTTATCCACAAGTTACCAGACCTTTTGATAAGTCTTCTTATGGAGTACCAGTACCAGATGAACATCCATTAGAAAGTATTGAAAGATTATTTAAACTTACAGAAGTTGTTCAAAAAGCTGCAGGTGATGTACCAGTTGTTGGCAATGGTTATTCTTGGCTAAGACAGTTTATTCCATATGCAGCTAGTGCTAACATTAAAAATCAAAGATGTTCTTTTGTGGGATTTGGTAGAAGCAGTCTAGCTTATCCAGATGGGCCTTATGATTTGATTCATCAGGGATATATGGATCCTAAAAAGTGTTGTATTAGTTGTTCGCTTTGCACCCAAATCATGAGGGACCATGGTACAACAGGCTGTGTAGTTAGAAACAGTAAAGTTTATATGCCGTTATACAAAAAATTTAATGCAGAAGCTGTTAAAAGAGAAAATCGTATTGTAAAGGAGGAATAAAGATGAAAAAAGTTGCAATTGTTACAGGTGGTAGTAGGGGAATTGGTTTAGCTATTGTCAAACAATTGGCTAAAGATGGTTTCAATGTTTTAATGGTAGCCACAAAACCTAAGGAGAATAATCAAGAAGTACTTAATCAGTTAGCTCAAAAAGGTTACAATGTAGGTTACAGCCAAGCAAATATTGGCAACAGTGATGACCGCAAAAAAATTGTTAAGGATGCTCTTGAGCAATTCGGTAGAATTGATGTACTAGTTAATAATGCAGGTGTAGCTCCATTAGAAAGAAATGATTTATTACAGATGACTGAAGAAAGTTTTGATCGTGTTATTGGAATTAATACTAAAGGAACAATGTTTTTAACTCAAGCTGTGGCTAAGCAGATGATTTCACAGGAAGAAGTTGATGGTCGCAGGGGTGTTATTGTAAATATTAGTAGCTGTTCTTCGGTTGTTAGCTCGACTTCTAGAGGTGAATATTGTATTTCTAAAGCCGGCGTTACAGCTTTGACAATGTTATATGCTGATAGACTTGCTTCTGAAAAGATCTGGGTTCATGAAGTTAGACCAGGGGTTATTGCGACAGATATGACCTCAACGGTTGAAGCAAAATATAATAAATTAATCGATGATGGAGTATTTCCAATTGCCAGATGGGGTTTACCAGAAGATGTAGCTAATGTTGTTTCAGCTTTTGTTAGTGAAAAATTTCAGTATACTACTGGAAACTATGTTGATGTTGATGGTGGATTCCATATTCAGAGGTTATAATTATGAAAGATTATTCGTTGGATTTTAAAAAAGTTAATACAGTTATAGTTGGCAGTGGAGCTGCAGGTTTTAATGCTGCTTGTCGTTTGTGGCAATATGGTCAGCATGATATTTTACTAATTAGTGAAAATCTATACGCAGGTACTAGTCGCAATACGGGCTCTGACAAACA
Organism: Erysipelotrichia bacterium; assembly: GCA_012799935.1. GTDB lineage: Bacteria > Bacillota_I > Bacilli_A > Erysipelotrichales > Erysipelotrichaceae > UBA1783. The sequence goes on from JAAZKG010000111.1 coordinate 15,845, forward strand.
AACCTACTATAAACTTACATTATCTGGAGATACCAATGATTCAGTCTATGAGATGGCTCAGACATTATTTGAAGGTAAATGCATGGATGGTGATATTGCTTTATGTGAAGCTGCTTATAGTGTGCCATGTTTTATGCGTTTATGTGAACTAGGAGTAGAGTTTCCAGTCAATCGTTATGGGGAATATATCGGTTATAAAACAGATCACGATCCTAAAAACCGTGCCACTTCTGTTGGTCCATACACCTCTAAAAGGATGACTGAAGCTTTACAAAAACAATTTGAAGAGTATAATATTCCTTTTTGGAATAAACTACAGGTCATTAAAATAATAGCAGATGATAAAAAAGTATATGGATTAGTCTGCCTGGATTTATCTAAAAATGATGAAAAGAAAAAATATGTAGTTATTGAAGCTGAAAATGTAATCTATGCTACTGGAGGTCCAGCTGGAATATATGCTAATACAGTATATCCTGCTTCGCAACACGGTTCTTCTGGTTTAGCTTTTGAAGCTGGAGTAAAGGGGAAAAACTTGACTGAATGGCAATTTGGTTTGGCTTCTGTTAAGCCACGTTGGAATGTTTCGGGCACTTATATGCAAGTTTTGCCTAAAGTTTTAAGTACTGATAAAGATCTTAATGATTCCAAAGAATTTCTGTTGGACTATTTTGAAACACCAGAAAAAATGGCATCAAAATTGTTTTTAAAAGGATATCAATGGCCTTTTGATGCTAGAAAAGTAAGTGATGGTAGTTCAATTATTGATATTTTAGTTTATTTGGAATTACTAAAGGGCAGAAGAATTTTCTTAGATTACAGAGATGAGCCAAATAGTTGTTTAGATTTGAATAAATTAGATTATGAGGCTTTTGAATATTTGAAGAATGCTAATGCTTTAGTTAGTAAACCAATAGAAAGATTAAAAATCATGAATCAACCTGCAATTGATTTCTATAGAGACTTCAATGTAGATTTAGAAAC
>JAAZKG010000112.1 GCA_012799935.1 Erysipelotrichia bacterium
GTCATGTCTATCAAAATCAGTATGGTGTTTTAAACAAAGAATTTGATAATAATGCTGATAAATTGCTTTGGCAATTATATACAGAAGGTATTGCCAGATATTTTGAGAAAAATATTATTGGTAATGTAATTGCTAATTATCAAAATACAAATTCTTGGGAAGTTGGTTTAGGAAAGATGCTTCCACAATTAAAAGAAGATTTTAAAAAAGATATGTATATATTAAATGATAGATTTACGCAAAGATATTTTGGGGATTGGGTTTCATATAATGGCTATTCAGATGCTGGATATTTTTTGGGCGAAAAGTTTATTAATTATCTTTGTCAAAAAAGATTGTTTAATGATATTTTAGATTTAAGTATTGAAGAGATTAAAACTGAATATGATAATTTCTGTTGCATTTAATTCTAAAAGGTTCAAATGAAAAGAGATATATCAAAATATCTAATAAAAAATGAATTGTTTATTGACTAGTAACGTTATTGGCATCTTACTTGCTAGTATTATTGGAATAATGCTAACAAACAATTATATAGCCACTATACTGAAATTACTGAATATGGCACATATCCAATATATGGTTTGTAATATGGATTATATGTATAGTATTGGGATTTTTAATAAAAATTATAATATAAATAAAGAAAAAGTTTAAAGAAATAATATGTAGTTAAAATACAGGTGAAAAACAGAAGCATTAAGAAAGTATATCTATATTTTTTTACGATATTCTGTAGGAGTAACTCCTATTATTTGTTTAAAAACACGATTGAAGTGTGAACTAGATGAATAACCAAGATAATCACTAATCAAGGTAATGCTTTTAGAATTATCCAGTAATAGTTCTTTTGATTTATCTATTTTTATTCTATGGATGTAGTTATTTAAACTAATTCCAGTTTCTTTTTTAAATATAGTAGATAGATAACTTCGTGATACATATAAAGCTTTAGCGATTTCTTCAGTTTTTATTGGTTCGGATATATTTTTAATGATATAGAAATAGACATCTTTTGATATTTTAGCTTCAGTAGTTAACTTAATAAGATTGTCAATTTCTTTAGTATAGGCAAACGTCATTTCATAAAACAAGTAATTTATATCATCAAGGTTATTACAATTTTCACATTTTTGAATAAACAAGTCACTAAGTTTAAAAGATTCATCTACCTTTATTCCACTTTCAATAGCAGCTCGTGCTATTAGGGTGGTAGTAACAATGAATGTATTTTTTCGATGTCTTAAAAGATTGTCAGAGAGTTTACCACTTCTTAATGTGGGAGCCTGTTTTGCCCATTTTTCCAGTGTTTGTAAATCGCCTGTTTTAACAATTTCCAATATCTGTTTTTCGATATTATAGCCCTTATAAGCATCAGCTGAACTTGAATCCTGGTGATAATCAATCCTTTCTGAAATTGGTGATTCTTTAAGATGAAAATCAGAGATACTCAGTTTATCGCCATTAAGAATATGATTTATTGTACACATCATTTGAATCATACTTTCTAAAGGCATAGGAACAATTGATAAAATAAAGTCTGAGAAATTTCCATAGTCTTTATTGGTAATATTAAGTTGAAAAGCTAAATCTTTAATTTGTTGGTTATCTAAAGGGTTTTCTCTACCAGGTCCAATAACAATCACAATCTCATTGGATTTAATAATTCCGTAATATTCATAGCGTTCAGTAAGAAAATATGAAACATTTTCTTCTTTTTTTAGTAGAACATCAATATAGAGGTCTGCGGGGTCAACTAAAAAATCTACAACAGAAAATCTTCTTTTTAGTTGGCTATTTTCATATATTCTGATAGGTAGACCGGACATATCTGTCATTTTGCTACAAAGATATTCCAAATCAAAAGTAAGCGTTTTCATTATAAAACAAATATATCAAAAATAAAACAAATATACAAGAAAGTGTTGACTTTTATGTTTTATCATATAGATGTAAAAGAGGGATAATAATATGAAAAAACAATTTATGAAAAACAGTATCTTTGAAAAACCATATATGAATTCAAAAATCACAACTGAAGAAATGACTATGAAGGAAAAGATTCTTGGATTTTTGGTTGGTCCATTTGGCATGCTATCTTTGCAAGCAGTTATTAATCAGCTTGCTGAATTATACTATACCGAGATTTTCTATATTGATCAGATATTTAAAGTAGGTACATATCTGGTAATGTCTTGGGTCACAAAGATAGTATCCATCTTAGCAGGTTTACTGGTAGCTTACATTGTAGAACATAGTTCTTCATCGCAAGGAAAAATCAGACCTTTTGTTTTAATTGGCCAATTGTTGTGTGCTTTTTCTGGTTTTTTTATGTTTTTGATTCCAGAAATTGGACAGGTTGGAAAGCTTATCTGGGTTTATATTTTTAATATTCTATATAATGGTTTTGGTATAACAATGTTCATGTTAAGAAAAAATATGATTACTCTGGCTACTAGAAATCAAAATGATCGTAATCAAATTAATTTATTTGATAGAGTATCTAATTTTATGCTGGTAGGTGTAGCAGTTACCCTGGTTGTTGGTTCAATTTTGTACTATACTATGCTTCACGGTTATCCAAAAGAAAACTGGCTTCTGATTATTGGAGTTATTGCTTTTTTCAGCATCCCATTATCATTTATTAACTATTTTTATACCAAAGAAAGAGTTACTTTGGAGGCTGAAGATATTGAAGGAGCTATATATAATAAGGAACATAGTACAGATTGGAAGAAGTTTTTAGATTTATTCAAATGTAAGTATTGGAATATGGCTTTTGCGATTACAACTTTAAATTTGATTGTTGCTAATTTACAAGGTTATAATCTAAACACCAACTTTTGTACGGTAATATTAGGTGCCAATGCTCAAAATAATTATAATTTATTCTATACAATAGCATCAGGTTTACCGATGGGTATAGGCATTTTGATAATCTATCCATTAAGCAAGAAGTTTACTATCCGCAAGACCACAATGGCTTTTACATTGATTTCTATTATTGGTTGTATAATGGGACTTTTTGTCAAAGATAATTTTACTGGTGCTGTTATTGCATTTTTCATCAATAATGTTGGAACTTTAGCCAGTGTTTATGTTTTAGATTCACTCCTTTTATCTGCTAATGATGAAGTAGAATATAAATTTCATTTTAGACCTGAAGGAACGGTTGCTTTAGCAGTAACTACTGCAATTGCCACCATAATTTCAGGAGCTTTTGCAGGAGCATATGAAACAGGTTTAAGTTTTTTTGGTTATCAAGCTCATCTTGGCGTAAATCAATCACAAGGAGTTATTAACTGGTTATATTTTGTTAGATATATAGTTCCGATTGCTCACTATGTCACTGTATTTGTCATTTTGTATTTTATGGATTTAGAAGAAAAACTTCCGCAAATGCAAAAAGAAATTCGTGCTAGAAAGACTATTGAAAAATAAAACCAATAGCTATTCTAAAGGAGATCTTAAGATGAAAGTAATAAGACTAAAAACCGAATATTTAACTAATCCGATTGGTATTAATATTACTTCTCCGCATCTTTTCTGGAATGTAGAAGGATGTATTAAACAGAGCGCTTATCAAGTAATTGCCAAAGATGAAAATGACAGGTTGCTTGTTGATACTGGCAAAGTAAATAGTTCCTCGATGAATTATGTTTGGAAAGAAAAACCAGTAAACTATTGTACCAGAGTAAACTGGAAGGTAAGAGTGTTTGATGAAAATGATAATGTTTCGGATTATGCAAAAGCTTACTTTGAAATAGGTTTACCTGAAAATAAAAAATGGCCAGCTAAATGGATTACTGGCAATTATCAGATTAACAAGAAAAATCGTTATCCTGTTGATTGTTTTAAAAAAGAATTTGAATGTGAAAAGATAAAAAAAGCTAGATTATATATTACTGCCTGTGGATTATATGAAGCTAGCATAAATGGTAAAAAAGTTGGAGATGCTGTAATGACTCCAGGTATTACTGATTATCGTAAAAAGGTTCATTATCAAAGTTATGATGTTACTGATTATTTAAAACAGGGAAGTAATTTTATAGAAGTATTGCTGGCAGATGGTTGGTATCGTGGTTCAGTTGGTTCTTGGGGTTTAAGAAATCAATATGGTAAAGAAACAAAAATATTGGCTCAACTGATTATAGAGTATAATAATGGTAGAAAAGAAACCATTATTACCGATAAAAGCTGGAGCTGGTCTAATAATAGCAGTATTCGTTTTGCGGATAATAAAGATGGTGAGATTGTTGATGCTAATATGATGGTTTTTTATAGTGATTATGCTAAAGAAACAACTCATAATGTCATTCCAACCGCTTCCAATAATGTTTTGGTAAAGGAGCATGAACACTTTAAACCAAAACTGATTGTTACTCCAAAGGGCAAAAAGGTTTTAGATTTTAGTCAAAATATAGCTGGATATATCAGTTTTAAAGTTAATGCAAAAGCTGGACAAAGAGTATATCTGCGCTTTGGTGAAATGCTAGATTTTGATGGTGAGTTTACTCAAAGAAACATCCAATTAAAAACGAAAAATAAAACAACCCCTTTACAGGAAATTAAATATATCTGTAAGGAAGGGTTAAATGAATATAAGACTAAATTTGCAATTTTTGGGTTTCAATATGTACTGGTAGAAACTGAAATAGATTTTAATCAGAATGATTTTACTTCAATTGCTGTATACAGTGATATGGAGCAGACTGGTTGGTTTGATAGTTCTAATAAATTATTAAATCAATTCTTTAAAGCCACTATCTGGAGCACTAAAGGTAATAGTAATGATCTTCCAACTGATTGTCCGACTAGGGAAAGACATGGTTGGACTGGTGATGCTCAGATTTTCTGCAATACCGCTTCATACCTTTTTGATTATAAAACATTTGCAGAAAAATTTATCAAAGATATGTATAGTTGGCAAAGAAAAGATGGTTGTTTGCCACATATCGTTCCTGATGGAGGAGCTGACTTCTATATGTATGCGATGAATGGTTCAAATGGTTGGGCTGATGCTGGAATTATCATGCCTTATGTACTATACAAGAAATATAATGATAAAGATATTTTAAAAAGATATCTTAAAGGTATGAGAAAATATGCTAGATTCATACAGAAAAGGTTTGGTAGTTTTTATCCAACAGCTAAAAAATTGAATTTAAATAAAAAAGAAAAAAAATTTATCAATAATGCTGGACAGCACTATGGTGAGTGGGCTGAACCTGAAGATGTTCATAAGATGCAGTGGAAAGATTGTGTAATTACTCATCCAGAAACAGCTACATCTTATTCTATCTATATAATGGATTTAATGAGTGAAATTGAAATGGTGCTAGACAATTATGAAGAAGCTGTAGCTTATAAAAAATTCGCCGATAAATGTCGCAATTCTTATCAAGCTTTAAGAGAAAAATGTCAGAATTATACTTTGGATACTAATCGACAAGCTAGACTTGTCAGGCCATTGTATTTTAATTTATTAAATGAAAAACAGAAAGAATATGCTGAAAAAAGATTAATTCAAGCTTTGGATAATTACGGTTGGAGACTGGGAACAGGTTTTTTATCAACACCCCTTATTCTATATGTGCTTGAAAAAATTGATAAGGAATATGCTTATAGATTGTTAGAAAATGAAGAACTACCAGGTTGGCTATCTATGCCAAAACATAAAGCTACAACTATCTGGGAAGCTTGGGAGGGCAATGCTAACTCTAATGTAGGTTTATGTTCCTTAAACCATTATTCTAAAGGTGCAGTCTGTAGCTGGTTATTTGAATCAATGTGTGGCATCAATGTTTCTTGTGAAAACCACTTTGTGATTAAACCTGTGCCAGGTGGTAATTTCAATTATGCTAATGCCCAGTATCAAAGTATCTATGGACTGGTTAAATCAGGTTGGCAGAAAACTGCTGATGGATATAAATATACTATCAAAATACCATCTAATTGCACTGCCAAGGTAATTCTTCCCAGCGGAAAAATATACACTCAGCAGGCAGGCGTAACAATTTATGAAGAATAATCAAATACTCTTTATTTGAGGAAAGGATAAATAATATGAAGATAAAAGAAATATTAACTAAAATGACTTTGCAGGAAAAAGTCCAGCTATGTGTCGGTAAATCTTTTTGGGAAACCAAAAAATTTGAGAAATATGGTATTCCTTCTTTCTTTATGTGCGATGGTCCTGCAGGACTTAGAAAACAGCAGTTAGGAAGTGGTACTGATATGTTGGGGATTAATGATTCCCTGCCAGCAACCTGTTTTCCATCAGCAGTATCGACAGCAAATACTTGGAACAAAGAGCTACTATATCAAATGGGGAAAGCTATTGGCGAAGAAGCCCGAGATCAAGATGTAGCATTAGTGTTAGGTCCAGGAATCAACATTAAAAGAAACCCACTGTGTGGAAGAAATTTTGAATACTTTAGTGAGGATCCATTGCAAACAGGTCTATTAGCAGCTGAATTTGTCAAAGGTTTGCAGTCACAGGGAGTTGGTTGTTCATTAAAGCACTTTGCTTGTAATTCACAAGAAAAAAACCGTTTACTTTCAGATAGTGTTATTGATGAAAGGACATTAAGAGAAATCTATCTCAAGGCTTTTGAAATTGTAGTAAAAACTGCTAATCCAATAACTGTAATGAGTGCCTATAATAAAATTAATGGTGTTTATTGTAGTGACAATAAAAAACTATTAAATGATATTTTAAGAGAAGAATGGGGTTTTAATGGTTTAGTAGTGACAGATTGGGGGGGAATGAATAATCGTATTAAAGCTTTTATCGCTGGCAATGACTTAATGATGCCAGGAGGCAGTGATTATATGGAAAAAGATGTGATTGAAGCAGTCAATAAAGGAGAGTTAAGTGAAGAATATATTGATAAGTGCTGTGAAAGAATCATAAAAATAGCATTAAAGGCAAAAGAACTATTTAAAAATGAATATAAAGCTGATTATAATAAAAATCATAAGTTAGCTGTAAAAATAGCTGAAGAGGGTGCGGTATTACTTAAAAATGAAAATAATATTTTGCCTTTGAAAGAAGATAAGAAAATTCTTATTGTCGGTGATATGGCAAAATCTGTTCGTTATCAAGGTTCTGGAAGTAGCCATGTTAATCCAACAAACTTAGAGCATCCAATTGATTACTTAGGTAAGTATCAGTATGCTCAAGGTTGTGATACTGATGGCGAGACAACTGAAGAATTACTTTCTGATTTACATACAAAAGCAAAAGAAGCTGATGCTGTGGTTGTTTTTGCTGGTTTACCAAGCAAGTATGAGTCAGAGGGATTTGATAGAGAACATATGAAAATGCCAAAAGGGCATATTGAGATGATTGAAACAGCAGCTAAAGCTAATGAAAATACAATTGTGGTACTTTTATGTGGCAGTGCGGTAGAGTGTCCATGGACAGATGATGCTAAGGCAATTCTGTACATGGGCTTGCCAGGACAAGGGGCAGGTCAGGCATGTTATAATTTGCTGTTTGGAAAAATAAATCCATCAGGAAAACTATCGGAAAGTTGGTCATATAGTTATAGTGATGTTGTCTCATCTTCTTATTATTCTAAGAGCAGAGATGCTTTATATTTAGAAAGCATTTATGTTGGCTATCGTTATTATGACAAGGCTGATATTAAAGTTAGATGGCCATATGGTTATGGCTTAAGCTATAGCAGTTTTAAACTTGATAATTTTAAAATAAGTGATAATAAAGTTAAAGTGAAAGTTATTAATACTGGCAAATATGCTGGCAGTGAAGTAGTACAATTATATGTTGGCCAAAACAATCCTACATTACATCGACCTTTAAGAGAATTAAAACATTTTGAAAAAGTGAGTTTAAATCCTGGTGAATCAAAAGAAGTTATTTTTGAATTAACAGATAATGATTTTGCGGTTTGGGATAATTCCTTTAAAAAGGTTAAAGGTAATTATCGTATAGAAATAGGTACATCAAGTCGAGATATTTATTTCCATAAGGATGTTGATATTGATGGAGAAATGGTAAATATACCACAGTGGCAAAAGGACAGTTGGTACGAAAATTGTAAAGGAAGTATCAATCAAACACAGTGGGAAAAAATGCTGGGTCGAAGGTATGAACCAGTAAAACTTATAAAAGGGCAATTTACAATGGATAATTCTGTTGCAGAGATGAAAGAGCATTCTTGGATTATGAAGATAATTTATAAAGCTGTTGAAAAGGTAATTTCTAAAGGTTTTGATGGAAAAATTGATTACAATAATCCTGATTTTGTGATGTTAATGAATTCCAGTGCTGGAGCACCTTTAAGATCAATGCAAATAAGCGGTGGGATTAATGGTGGTGTCTTTAAAGGGTTGGTGGAAATGGCTAATGGTCATTTTATTAAAGGCATAATAAAAATGATAAAAGGTTAAAGATAAGCAACAAGGGGTAAATATAATTTGTAATAAGTTATAAAGAAAGTTTGAGGGATAAATAATGAATGGGTATAAAAAGGCAAAAGAAAGATATGCTGAAGTATCAGTAGATACAGAAAAGGCAATTGAAACACTAAAGAATGTTTCTGTTAGTCTACATTGCTGGCAGGGAGATGATGTTAGAGGGTTTGACACTGATCCCAGCAAGCCATTAACTGGTGGAATCCAAACTACGGGCAATTATTTAGGAAGAGCTGGAAATTATCAGCAGTTAATGGATGATATTGACCTAGTATTAAAGCTAATTCCAGGAAAACCAAAGATGAATCTTCATGCTTCTTATGCAATTTTTGAAGATGGAAATTGGGCTGATAGAAATAAACTTCAGCCTAAGCATTTTGAAAAGTGGGTAAACTTCTGTAAAGAAAGAGGGCTGGGATGTGACTTTAATCCAACTTTCTTTTCTCATAAAAAATGTGACCCATTAACTTTATCTTCAGCAAATGAGGAAACAAGAAAGTTTTGGATAGATCATGGTAAAGCATGTATTCGTGTTTCCAATTATCTAGCTCAAGAGTTAAACGACACCTGTGTTATGAATATTTGGACAGGAGATGGCTTAAAAGATATTCCAGGGGATAGATTGGGACCAAGAGTTCGTTATAAGGAAAGTTTAGATGAGATATTAAAGGAACCTTATGATTTCAATAAAGTAAAACCATGTATTGAGTCAAAGGTTTTTGGTATTGGTGTAGAAGCATATACAACTGGTTCAGCTGAATTTGCACTTAGTTATGCTGCTTTTAATAAAGATAAATGTATTCCTTTAATGGACAATGGTCATTATCATCCAACGGAAGTAGTTTCTGATAAAATTTCAGCCTTATTAACTTTTTTTGATGAAATTGCTTTACATATTACTAGACCAATTAGATGGGATAGTGATCATGTAGTGTTATTTGATGATGAAACAAAAGAAATTGCTAGAGAAATTGTTAGATGTGGTATTGATAAGGTAAATATCGCTTTAGATTATTTTGATGCATCTATTAATAGAGTTGCTGCCTGGGTTATAGGTTATAGAAATGTTCAAAAAGCTTTGTTATATGGCTTACTTCAACCTATTGAACAATTAAAGAAATTGCAAGAGGAGCAAAAATTTACTGAATTAATGGTAAAACAAGAAGAATTAAAAACCATGCCATTTAATGAAATTTGGGATGAATATTGTAATAGATGCAACGTTCCAAAAGATGGCCAATGGTTTGAAATAGTAGAAGAGTATGAAAGAAAAGTGCTTTCAAAGAGAACACAATAAATAATGGTAAAAGAAAATGAAATATTATTTGGCAATTGACATTGGGGCTTCTAGTGGTAGACACATTGTTGGGTGGAAAAAAGATGAACAAATACATACTGAAGAATTATACCGTTTTGATAATGGAGTTATAGAAAAAGATAATCATTTAATTTGGGATGTAGAGTATCTTTTAAGTGAAATAAAAAAGGGAATAACTATAGTAAAAAAAAGATACAATATTGAGTCTCTATCTATTGCTACTTGGGGAGTTGATTATGTTTTAATGAAAGAAGGTCAAGAAGTTTTCCCAGTATATTCTTATAGAGATAATAGAACCGAAAGAATAATTAATGAAGTGCATTCAATCATCCCTTTTGAAGAACTATATCAACGCACTGGAAGTCAGTATCAGCCATTTAATACTATTTATCAGCTCTATGATGATAAAAAACAGGGGAGACTAAAAGGGGTTACTGATTTTCTAATGATGCCAGAATATCTACTTTACAAATTGACTGGTGTCAAGAAAAAAGAATTTACCAATGCCACAACCACAGGAATGATTAATCACGAAAGTCTAATGTTTGATGAAATGATTATTAATAAACTTGGCATGCCAAAAATTTTGTTTAAAAAACTATATCAACCAAAAGAAATGCTTGGTTATTATGATGGCATAAAAGTTGTTTTATGTGCTACTCATGATACTGCCAGTGCAGTAGAGGGAATACCTATGAGAGATAATGAACTTTATATTTCTTCAGGGACCTGGTCACTTTTAGGAGTCAAAACAGAAAAACCAATAACTGATATTAATAGTATGAAAGCCAACTATTCCAATGAAGGAGGAGTGGGATATAACAGATATCAGAAAAACATTATGGGCTTGTGGTTAGTTAATGAATTAAAAAAGGAATTATGTCCCAACGAAAATATTAGAGATATTGTTGAAAAAGCTAGCAAAAGTAGTTTTGAAGAAATAATTAATGCCAATGATAGTTCTTTATTAGCTCCTGAAAGCATGAAGGATGCTTTTGACAAACTATTAAAAAATAAACCAGAAAGCATTTATGATTATTTTAGATGTGCTTATAACTCACTTGCACTTTCTTACAAAAAAGCTATTGAAGAGTTAGAAAAAAATACTGGAAAAACTTATTTTAATCTTTATATAGTTGGAGGAGGTGCCAAAAACAGTTTTCTTAACAGTTTGACTGAAAAAGAAACAGGAAAAAAAGTTATTGCTTTACCAATTGAAGCAACAGCAATAGGAAATATTAAAATGCAGATGTGGTAATAGGAATGCTATAACTAATAATCATCTTTAATGAATTATTTAAACATTTAGATAAATGCATCATTTTTATTAAAATTGTGTTGACAACTGTGAACGCTTACAAGTATAATAATAGTAGTTATAGATCAAGACTTGTTACTTAATCAGAGCTATTAAGGCAAATTCTAATTAGTTTATTTGAGATAATAAACTAGCATGGATTTGCCTTTTTTGATTAAAAAAAGAAAGGGGTGATGATTTTGGGGTTTAATAGAGATCAGATTTATAAAACTATCAAAGTGATTAATAACAATATAATAATCGTTAAAGACTTAAATGGCCATGAGATGATAGCGATTGGTAAGGGACTGGGATACAGAAAGAAAAAGTATGACTTTGTGTATTCTGATGAAGTTATGAAAACTTATGTTTATGTCGACAAACATAAAAATTCAAACCTATTATTATTTGAAGAAGTCCCTTTTGAAATTGTGGAAGTAGCTCAGAAAATAATAGATTATGCTACAAAAACTTTGAAACAAAAGTATAATGTAAATCTGCTCGCAAGTCTTTCTGATCACATTAATTTCAGTGTAAATGAGTACCATAAAGGAAATGTTACACCAAAATTAGTAAATGAAGAGGTAAAAAGATTTTATAAGGAAGAATATCAGGTTGGTGTTTATGCTATAAAATTAATTAACCAAACTCTCGAAATTGAACTACACAAAGATGAAGCTACATCAATTGCGTTTCACTTGATAGTTGCATCGCAAGAAATAACAAATTTTGAAACAAGGGAACTGATGTTTAGTGTTAAGAAGATAGTGGATATCACAGGAAAGCATCTAAAAATAGAAATTGATGAAGATTCATTGGCTTATTCACGTTATATTATTCATTTAAAATTCTTTTTAAGTAGAATTATTCGCAAGCAAACTTTTAATAATACTAGTGAGTTATCAAGCATATTTGGTCAACTTGTAACTAAGTATAAAGAAGTTGAGAATTGTGTTTTTGAAATAAAAGATTTTATATTTGATGAGTATAACTATAATTGTACTAATGAAGATTGTATATATTTAATGATTCATATTGTAAGATTACACGAATTACAAAGAAAGGAAAATAATAATGTCTAAAATTAATTATGATGATTTAACTAAAAAAATAGTTGAATATTTAGGTGGTATTGAAAACATCAATACTGTTACACATTGCGTTACACGATTAAGATTATATTTAAATGATATAGATAAAGCTGATGAAGAAAAGATTAAAAACCTTCCAAATGTATTAGGGGTTGTATATGGAAATCAGCAATATCAAATAATTTTAGGGGAACATTTATTCCCAGTTTATGATAGTTTAGTTAAAAACTACACTGTTAAAACCGAAGAAGCTATTGATGAAAATTTAGATGAAGAATTGATTAAGCAAGCTAGTAAAAAGGATTTTAAATATTATTTTGAAAGCGTTATTACTTTCATGGCACAATCATTAACACCATTTATTACAGTAGTATATGGCGCGGGCATGTTAAAAGTAATTCTTTCATTATTGAATTATATTGTTCCGACTGTATCAGCTACAACAACGTATAAAATGTTGAATTTTATGTCTAGTGCACCATTCTACTTTATGCCAGTTTTAGTAGCATATGGAGCTAGTAAGGTGTTAAAAGCAAATCCTGCATTTTCAATGGCTATTGCTTTGACTTTAGTATTCCCAGCATTTAATACTATAATGGAAGCTGGGGAACCTATTAAAATGCTTGGACTCCCTGTGCATTTAACAACATATGGAAGTACATTACTTCCAGGTATTTTTACTGCAATTTTGTGTGCATATTTAGAAAAGTTATTTTATAGAATTATTCCAGGTGTATTAAGAAGCGTGTTTGCTCCTTTATGTGTATTCCTTGTTGGTTTCCCAATTGTAATATTATTGTTAGGACCTGTAGGTAATGTAGTTGGTTCTTGGATTGTTGCTGGAATTATTTGGCTTCAATCAAAAGTTGGTGGGTTTGCTCCTGGCATTATAGCTGCAGCTCAACCATTCTTGGTTATGATGGGTGTTAACATGCTTCCTGTAGCTCCAATGATGGAATTATTTACACGTACTGGTTATGACAATGTATTTAGACCAGGATGGATTTTACATAATATTTCAGAAGGTGGTTCTTGTTTTGCAGTGGCATTGAAGACTAAAGACAAAGAATTCAGGACTACAGCAATATCTGCAGGTATTGGAGCGTTAGTATCTGGCGTATCAGAACCAGCATTATATGGAGTTAACCTTCGTTTAAAGAAACCTATGCTTAGTTTGGTTATAGGCGGGCTTGCTGGTGGTGCTGTTGCTGGATTTATGGGTGCTAAAGCATTTTCAATGGGTTATTCTTCAATTCTTGGAGTTGTAATATTTGAAAAAACAATGGGAGCTATTTTAGCTGGTGTTGCTGTGTCATTTGCTGTTTCGTTTATATGCACATACTTCTTATATGATGGAAAGAGTATCAAATAACGATGTTTAACTTTTTTTCAAAAAAGGATGATGTAAAATCAAATGAATTTGTAGCAGCGGTAAGTGGGGAAATAATCCCACTTACTGCTGTAAAAGATGAAGTGTTTTCTAAAGGAATGCTTGGTGATGGAATTGCAATTATTCCAAACGATGACTTTATTGTTGCTTCATGTGATGGTGTAGTTACTATGATGTTTCCCACTAAGCATGCTTTTAGTATAAAAAATGTAGATGGTATTGAAATCCTTGTTCATATAGGCATTGATACAATAAATAATAATGGCATAGGATTTAAAAGATATGTTGAACAAGGTGATATAGTAAAAGCTGGTGATAAAGTAATTCGTATGAATACATACGATCTAAAAAATGAAGGGTATGATTTAACCACAATGATGTTATTTCCAGGTTTTGAGAAAATTAAACTTACGAAAAATAATGGCTTTGCTATAAAAGGTAAAACTATTTTTGCGTATTATAACAAGGAGGATTTGAATGGCGATTTTAAATAAAAAAGTAAGAAAACAGTTTCCAAAAGGGTTTCTTTGGGGTGGAGCAGTAGCGGCAAATCAATGTGAAGGGGCATATTTAGAAGACGGAAAACAAATGTCTACTGCTGATATAAAAGCGAGAGGTTTTTTTGGTGGCATAAGAAGAGATGCTGATTACTATCCAACTCACAAAGCTATAAATTTTTATCACAATTATAAGAGTGATTTAAAATTATTGGCTGAAGCAAATTTTAATATTTTTAGAACATCAATTAACTGGACTAGAATTTATCCAACGGGAGAAGAAAAAAATCCCAACAAAAAAGGTTTAGATTATTATTGTAAAATGTTTAATTATTGTCGTAAATTGGGTATGAAAATTATGATAACAATTTCTCATTATGAAACTCCTTTATACCTTGTTGATAAATATGGTGGTTGGGATAATCGTAAATTTATCAATTTTTATATGAAATTTGTAAGAACTATTGTTGATAATTTTGATGATGTTGTAGATTTTTGGTTGCCGTTTAATGAGATAGGGAATGTAGCTGTAAAACCTATATGTTGGGATGCAGGTGGCATCAATCCTGATAGTGAAAACTTACTTCAAAGGATGTATCAAGCTGCCCACCATCAATTTATAGCCAGTGCATTAGCAGTAAAATACATTCATGAAAATTCTAAACATGCGAAAGTTGGTGCAATGCTTGCTTATAAGACAGTTTATCCTTATACATGTAATCCTAAAGATGTTCTTGCAACTGAAAAAGAAAAAAGAAAAGAGTACTTCTTTTCTGATGTACAAGTTAGAGGTAAATATCCTGATTACATATGGGAATTCTTTGAGGAAAATGATATAAAAATTGAATTTGAACAAGGAGATGAAGAGATAATTGCTTCATATCCAGTAGACTTTATTACCTGCTCATATTATAGGAGCCGTGTTATTTCAGCCAGTGAAAAAGAAGCGACAGAAAAGATAATAGATACAAATACATTAGAGGGTATTATAAATCCGTACTTACCGAAGACGGGTTGGGGATGGTCAGTAGATCCTGATGGTCTTATGATAGCTCTATTAGACTTATATGATAGATATCAAAAACCACTATTTATATCAGAGAATGGATTAGGTGCGGTTGATAAATTAGAAAAAGGAAATATTATAAATGATGATTATCGTATTGATTATATGAGAGAGCATATAAAAACTATGAAAAAAGCAATAGAAAAAGGCGTGGATTTATTCGGATATACAATGTGGGGACCTATTGATATTGTTTCAAATGGTACTGGTCAAATGTCAAAGAGATATGGAATTATTTATGTTGATTTGGATGATGATGGAAAAGGAACAGGAAAAAGATATCTTAAGAAGAGTTATGATTGGTATAAAAAAGTTATTTCTTCAAATGGAAATGAGTTATAAGTTATTGGTAGTTTATTAAACTAAAGCAATAGAAAAAATGAATAAATATATTTATTAAACTTTATAAGCTCTATTAGATTTTTTAAATGGAGCTTTTTCTTTAATCAGCATGATTTTTTTATTTTATACGTTTTTTTCTGAATTTTATATGATTTTATACTTACATATTTTTATATGTAATCTAAATATTAATTATTTGTTTATTTAAAAATTATTAGAATTTTTTTAAAAAAAGACACATATATTTTCGAATGTGTCTGACACTAGTATAACTTTTAGATGAAATTTTAAAAATGTAGTATTACTGTAACTAGCGTAAGAATGCAGCAACAATTTCTTGCTCTGCTTCTTCATAATTTAAACCTAAAGACATTAGTTTGGTAATTTGTTCACCAGCAATTTTACCAATAGCAGCTTCATGAATAAGCTGAGCATCGACATGATTAGCTGTTACATCAGGAACAGCTTTTACTGTTGCGTAATCCATAATAATAGCATCACAGGCTGAATGTCCTTGACACTTGTTGTTGCCATTTATTACTGAATAAAAGAATTGCTTAGACTGTCCTTTGGCAACTGAGCGTGAAACAATACTAGCACTAGAATTTTCGCCATCTAGGTCAATATGGAAATCAGTATAAGCTGTTTGATTGCCGGTAGTTAAGATGACTTCTTTGGTAATTAAAGAAGCATTATCACCGATTGTAGCTTTGGTAAGGCGTTTGGTAAAATCAACTCCTTTAATTTGAGCACTATCTATTTCCAAAGTGCTTCCTTCAGCTAAATGGATTATTGTTTGAGGACTGATAATTTTATTTCCTGTCCCCACACCTTGACCATAATGTTTTTCTTCATATTTCACTTTAGCGTTTTTACCAACATAGAAAGTATGAATACCACTGTGCTGGGTTGCATGTAGTCCATCGTTATGGATCCCACAACCTGCCAGAATATGAACCTCACTGTTTTCTCCAATAAAGAAGTCATTATAAACCAAATCATCAAGACCGCTTTCATCTATAAGAGTAGGAATATGGATTAATTCACCTTTGGTATTAGCTTTTACTACTACATCAATTCCAGACCTATCTAGTTTTTTAACAATTTCAGTGTTTTCACTATTGTTGTGTAATTCACTAATTCCGTTAATACGGAAATTATAAGCCCCATTAGGAATATCATCTATTCCTGAAACTTGTTTTAATATTTGTTTTAATTCTGTTTTCAAAAGTTTACTCTCCTTCCATAGAAGTGGCAAGAATCTATCCCAAACATTAAATGAGGTATAATTTCTTCGCTTCTTCCATCTTGTACAATGCGTCCTTCTTCAATTACGATAACACGATCAGCAATTTCTAAAATACGTTCTTGATGAGAAATGACAATGACAATGCCATTGTTTTTAGCTATCAAGTTTTTAAAAACTTGGATTAAGTTTTGAAAACTCCATAAATCAATTCCCGCTTCAGGTTCATCGAAGATATATAAGTTAACATTTCTAGCTACCAACATGGCAATTTCAATACGCTTTAACTCACCTCCAGATAAGCTATTATCTAATTCACGGTAGATATAATTAATAGCGCATAGGCCAACTTGTGATAAGAAACTACAAGCTTCTTCAACACCAAGTTTATGTCCAGCAGCTAAACTAAGTAGATCAATTACCTTCATTCCTTTAAAGTGGACTGGTTGCTGGAAAGAAAAACCAATACCTGCTTTGGCTCTTTCGTCAATACTGGCATTAGTGATATCTTTTCCTTCAAAGATAATTTGTCCTTCTGTTGGTTTTTCAATGCCCATAATCATCTTGGCAAGAGTAGATTTACCACTGCCATTTGGCCCTGTAATAGCGACAAAGCTACCAGAAGAAATACTTAAATTGATATTGTCAAGGATTTCTTTTTCTTCTGTTGTATCATTTTCAACTTGAAATGATAAGTTTTTAATTTCAAGCATGTTGTTCTCCTTTACTTTCTAATGCACAATCGTGCCCTAAACAGTCAAAACGACTAATATCTAAGGTATTTATTTTATTTAAAAACATCATAATAGCTTTTAATTCATTAGCTTCAAGGCTCCTAAGAAAATTGCACATTTCCCTATTGGCATTCTGATGATTTTTATCTTTTTCTTTTTTAATCTCTTTTCCTAAAGAGGTAAGTTGAATTATTTTTTCTTTGCGATTTCCTTTAACTGGAACACGTTCTACAACATCAATTTGTTCAAGACGATTTACTATTTGGGTAATAGCTCCTCTAGAAACATTTAAGATAGTAGCTAGTGTTGTAGCATTTTGATTTAGGTTTAAAGATATAGTATCAATAAACTTGATATCAGCCTTATTTAAACCATCAATACCTTTTAAAATCATTGGCTCTTTTTGCCTAAGTTTAATGTTATTAATGGTGTTGTATAGATTTCCAATTATTTTACATTGCATATAAACATCTCCTTCAGAAGTAGTATATATAATTAATATTTTCTTGTCAATATTGTTTAGTAACTAAACAATAAGTTTTGATAAAAAAAGCAAACAAAGTTAACTTTGTTGCTATTATGGTGCAATCAATAGTTAAATTGTTGGACAATTATTGATTTTGTTTTTTCTCAATGGCATATTTACTGACAGTAAATAATCCAACTGTAAAGATTAATAGCATTACAAAACATAATGTATAAGAAAAAGAATTATTACTAGTTATTGCACCTTTAAGGATGTCTGCTCCATAGGTAAGTGGCAGACAATAAGAAAGTGGTTTTAAAAATACTGGTAAACTTGAAATAGGAATAAATAATCCACAAAGAAACAGCATTGGAAAACGAAAAAAGTTAGAAATTGTTTGTGCTTCAAAAACTTGCTGAGCAGAAACAGCTATTAATAGTCCCATTAATGAAGAAGTTACAGCAATTAAAAATACAGCAAGTATGACAATTATCCAATTTATATCACTTAGATTAATAAAGAAACCAGCAAAAATGATTGGAACAAAAGCATTAAACATTCCAAAAAGGATAGTCCCAGTAATTTTAGCAAGCATCAAGGTGTTTAAGCTAATTGGTGCCAATAGCAATCTTTCAAAAGATCTTCCACTGCGTTCAAAGGTGATAGTTACAGCCAACATTGAAGTTGTGCCAAACAATACACTAGTTGAAATTAACCCAGGAAGTAGTTCTAATATACTGCTGTCAACAGAACGTAATAACTGCATCATTGTCCAAGAAAGAGGAAAGATAATCCCCCAACTGATATTTGGTGGTTTTAGATAATAGTTAGTAATATCTTTTTTTAAGATGTTATAAAATGCAATTAAACTTTTCATTAAAAACCTCCTTTTTCCTTTTGTAAAACAGAAGTTTCGATGCCAGTAAGTTTTACAAAGACATCTTCTAATGATGGATGAATTTCTTTTGCTTCATATACTTCAATGTCTTTTTCATGTAAAAATTTTAATATTGGTAGCAGGGGAATGCGTTTAGCTGTTTTAATTACAAGTTCATCAGGTTTTTTGACGGTAACTGTAATTTCTTTAAAACGTTTCTGAAGAGCTGTAGTATAATCTTGAACATCTTTATTTGTGATTAGATTAATATTATGACTATGAGAAACATTATTCATAAGTTGAAAAACTGTACCAGAAGCTACAATTTTTCCTTGTACTATAAAGGCGATGCGATCACAAAGTCTTTCTGCTTCTTCTATATAATGAGTGGTGATAAAAATAGTGGTTCCTTGATTTTTCAACTGTAAAATAAGTTCTCTGATTTGACGAGAACTTTCAACATCAATTCCAGTTGTTGGCTCATCTAAAAACAACATTTCAGGGGAGTGGATTAATGCAGCAGCAATAGTAAGTTTTCGCTTCATACCTTTAGAGTAGGCTTTAAAAGGTCGATTGCCAGCATCTTGTAGTCTAAAAAGTTTTAAAAGTTCTCTTGCTTTAGATTCACGCTCTTTTTTACCCATTCCATATAAAGCCCCACAAAAACAAAGGTTAGCAAATCCATCCATTTCGTTATATAGGTTACTTTCATCAGCAACAATACCCATTATTTCTTGAGCCTTTTTAGCCTGTTTAATTACATCAATTTCATTAATCGTAATCTTTCCTGAGTTTGGTTTTAATAAACCAATCATCATGTTTATGGTAGATGTTTTCCCAGCACCATTGGGTCCTAAAAAACCGAATATTTCTCCTTTTTTAACATCGAAAGAAATATCATCTACAGCAGTGAAATTTCCGTATTTTTTTGTAAGATTTTTTACACAAATCATTGTCATACATTTATCTTTATTTATCGTTATCTAGACCATGACAAAATGATTTGACTTCATCATTACAGTGGTCTTTTTTAGGGCATTGTTTTATCTCTAAAGTGGGACATTCAATTGCTTTTGAAGGTGTACATCCTTCTTTTGTGATGTTTGATAAATCTTCAATTTCTTTAGCTAATTGTTTTAAAGCTAAACGATTAACATCATAATGCATAAAATATCCGCGTTTTTCTCCTTCAATTAATCCAGCTTCTCTTAAAACTTTTAAGTGCTGAGAAATTGATGCTTCACTGAGTTCTAGCTTTTTGGCTAAAGCTCTAACACAGTAGTTATACTTTAAAAGTAAAATAATAATATTCATACGCGTATTATCGCTAAGAGCTTTTAACATTTTTATCTTATCCATATTCAATCCTCCAAATTTGATTAAGTGTTTACTTAATCAGAGTTTAACAAAGCCTTTTAATTAAGTCAATACTTAATTAAAATGATTTTACATTTATTTTACTTATTGTTTATCAATTCTTTATTGACAGGTATATCGTAGTTCGATATAGTATAGATGTATCGAGGTACGATATATCGCGTTGAGATATAAGGAGAGATTTATATGGACTCAAAATTAAGAAAAATATATGTTCCAATGTCTGAAACAGCCTTCTATATCTTGTATAGTTTACAGCAACCTCAACATGGATATGGTATAGGTCAAGCTGTTAAAGAAATGACAAATGACGAAGTAAGTATTAGTCCAGGAACAATGTATGGCACCCTTTCTAAAATGGAAAAAGATGGTTTGATTGATCTAGTAAAAGAAGAGGATAAAAGAAAGATTTATCAGATTACTGATTTAGGAAAAGAAGTATTAAAAATTGAATTAAATCGAATTAAAAGAATTTATAAAAATAGTTTAGGAGAAAAGTATTATGGCTAAAACAAAAACACAAATGAAGATATTTACCATTGCGGATTATAAGGAAGAAGAAAAATGGTTAGAAAATCAACACAGCAATGGTTGGAAGCTGATAAAAATTAACTTACCTTTTTTCTATACTTTTGAAAAAGTTCAACCAGAAAAGGTAATTTATCAACTTGACTTTAAGGAAAAAGAAGCAACTGATGATTACATCAAGATGTATGAGGATTATGGTTGGCAGCATTTGGGATATTATCTGGGCTGGAATTATTTTAGAAAGTATGAAAGTGCAGCAACAAGTGAAAGTGATAAGGAAATATTTTCGGATACGGAATCAAAAATAGAGATGATTGAGCAAGTATTTAAAACAAGAATGCTTCCTGTACTTACCATATTTGTAGCAGTAATGTTACCAAATTTCTGTGGATTAGATAAGTTGGATTTTAGTCCATCAGAGATAGTATTTACCATTATTTATTTAGTTGTATTTGCTTTATATATTTGGGGAATAATTCACTGTGGAATAAAGTTAACTAAAATGAAAAAAGAATTAGAAAAATAATTGTGAAAAGGCAAAAAAGTTAGATTTGTATTTCAATTCAAATCTAACTTTTATTTAGTTTAAATTTAGTTAGAATCTTTATTTTATTGATTGGAATTTTTAGCTACATAGTTAACCAAAAGAGTTCCTAGAGTTATTAAACCAAGAGAAATTAATAGTCGAATATTAAAAATGTCTTCATTTAATAATAACCAACTAAATAATGCTCCAAATATTGGGGTAAATGATTTAAAGATTACTACCTGACTGGTAGCTTTAATCTTAAGTAAAAGCGACCAAATTCCATAAGCTAATGAAGCAATTAGCATTAAAACTAACATTACTATCATACCACTTGCTTTTGGCATATTGATGGTTCCATTTTTTATTATTGCAATAATTACCATTAATAGACCACCAACTAAAAACTGATAGCCAGTTACAGCCATTAGATTATGTTTTTTACTAAATTTACTCATTAAAAAATTGGCAAAAGCGTTCATCAGTGATGATAGTAAAATAAGACCTTCACCAGAAAAACGAAACTGCAAAGTAAAGTTTTGATCGATATTTAAAACAATGCTTCCTAAAAGACCTAATATCGTGGCGAAAATTTTTCTGGCTGTTAAGGCTTCAGTTTTAAAGATTATAGTTACTAAAATAACAGTAAAGAAAACACTGGTAGCTGTTAAAACTGAGCCCACAGCAGCTTCAACTACCGCTAAACCCAAATAGAAACAGGTGTATTGACCAGCTGTTTGTAAGATAGCTAAGACAATAACTGGACCAATCATGCTTTTATCCAATTTGGGACTTTCTTTAGTAAAGACTTTAGTTAAAAGCAGGGCAATAATACCAGCTCCTACAAATCTGATACCAGCAAACAAAATGATATTAAAGGGGTTTGAAGTATCTACTGGAAAAAGCTGATAGCCTAACTTAATTGTTGGTGATGCTAATCCCCAAAGCATAGTGCAGAAAAGGGCAGCTAAAATCCACAGATATTTCTTAATAAATTCTTTCATATGCTTAATCTTACCTCAAATAACGTAATTGTTGAAATACTTAAACATTATAGGACAGAAAGGTTAAAAATAAAAGTTACTTAAATATCTCTGGAAAATGAAAAGTGGTATAATCTATATGGTGATAAAGTATTTAACTTAAAAATTACTTTACTGCCAGATTAGTTAAAATACTTGTAGGAGGTTATGACTATTGAATTATAAAGAATTTGGAATAGATAATAAAGAAGTTATTATTTTGCTTCATGGTGGTGGATTATCTTGGTGGAATTATCGTGATCAAATAAAGTTATTAGAGAAAAATTATCATGTTATTTTGCCTATCCTTGATGGACATGCTGAAAGTGACAGAGCATTTACTTCCATTGAAGATAATGCTACAAAGATAATATCTTTTATTAATGAACATTTAGAAAAAAAAGTACTATTGATTGCTGGTTTGTCTTTGGGTGGACAAATTTTATTGGAGATGCTTTCTTTGCAAAGCGATATTTGTCGTTATGCAATAGTGGAAAGTGCCTCAGTTTTTCCTTCAAAGGTTGCTAGTGTTTTAATTACTCCAGCTTTAATGAGTAGTTATAGTCTAATTAAAAATAAAGGTTTTGCGAAATTGCAATTTAAGTCTTTAAAAATAAAAGAAGAGTTGTTTGATGACTATTATCAAGATATATGTAAAATCAGTAAGGACAATATAGTTTCCTTTATTAAAGCCAGCACTTCTTATACTCTTAAGAAAGAAATAAGTAATACTACAGCAAAGGTTTATGTCTTAGTTGGCCAAAAAGAAAGCCAACAGATACTTAAATCAGCAAAAATAATTTGTAATAAAATTGAAAATAGTGAATTAAAGATTTTTAAGAATTTATACCATGGACAGTTTTCTATCAATTACCCTGAAAATTATGTCAGATTAATAAAAACAATATTAAACAAGGAAAAAGAGTTAGTAAACAAGTGAAAAAAGATGAATTATAAGTTTGAAAGTAACAATAAAGAACACTTTAGTCTTCATGATTGTTTAGTGACTAAAGCAAAATTAGAAGATAATAAATTAACATTATATTTTCCTGAAGGAATATTCTATAGTGAATATGGTGATCATTGGCCAAATACATCTAAAGCAGCAGTAGAGTATGTGGTAGATTATTTAGATGAAGTGTATGTTTATGTTTTTAAAAAAGTGGGAAAAAAGAAAGTTGTCAAAGAGTATAATGTAGAACAATTAGTAAAAAAAATAAATAGTAATAAGTGGAAGTTAGAGTTTTTATATCGTTATGATGGTTACAAAGAAATAATGCATACTGTTTTTGTGTGGCTTGATAAAAAACCTTATAGTTATGAAGGTCAGATTTTTATTGGCGCAAATAGTGAAAAGTTTAGGTGGAATCCACCACTAGAATCAAGTGATTAATAAAAGAGTAATTATGGAAGATTTAAATAAACTGAAAAAAATATACAATTATAGTACAAATAGAAAATCTTCTATTTACCTATAAAGCAATATTAGATTTCATTGGTAAACTAAAAGCTTATTTTATAAAGAACTATTCTAATTATGATACAAGTAATATCTATTAAGGCTATCTTGATAGGTCTTATTTTTCAATAATTACAAAACAGTTGAAAGATAAAGGATTAAAGTTACCCTTAGTATAAATGATGCTATTATAGAAATGGTTATAACTGATTATCCTGATTTTAAATTAAAAATTGTTAAATTATAATTGGAGTTGATAAGTATGGATAAAAACGAAATTTACAGCTTATTGGATAGTTGTAATATAAAATATGAAGTAACTAATCATAAAGCTGTTTTCAATATGGCAGAACTGGAAAGTGTTAATCTACCTTATCCTGATTATCAGGCGAAGAATCTGTTTGTTAGAGATAATAAAAAAAGAAATTATTATTTAATAACTATCAAGGGAGATAAGCGTGTTAAGCTTAAAGAATTTGCTGAAATGCAACAGTTAAAATCTCTTTCTTTTGCTTCTAATGATGATTTAATGAAGCTATTAAAACTTGATCCAGGTTCAGTTACACCTTTTGGACTTTTAAATGATGCTGAACGCAAAGTCATATTGTTTATTGATGAAGCTTTTAAAGATGGTTTGATTGGGATTCACCCAAATGATAATACCGCCACAATTTGGTTGAAGACAGATGATTTAATTGAGGTTATTAAAAGACACGGAAATGAAATAATTTCAGTGCAGATATAATTTGGATAGATGAAGATGAAAACAATAAATGAAAAAATAAAGGTTTTAACTAATATAGCTAAACAGTTTAACAAGGATAATATTGTTTGGGCAGTTGGGGCTTCAACAATGCTTTACTGTCGAAATATAGTTGCTGAGTTTAATGATTTAGATTTAATGGTAGTTGAAAAAGATGCTTTAAAAGCAAAAGAGATATTGATGAATATGGGCGATTTAAAAGAATCAACTTCTGGAAGTTATGCGACAAAATACTTTTATGAGTTTATAATTGCTGGTGTTGAGGTTGATGTTATGGCGGGATTTAAAATTATTAAAGATGATGTTATATATGACTGCAGTTTAAAAGTAGAAGATATTAAAGAAAGTGTCCTAATAAATGATGAAGATGTACCATTAGATTTACTGGATAATTGGCTATATTACTATAAACTAATGGATAGAAGTCAAAAGGTTTCCTTAATAGAAAACTATTTAGCAAAACAGCAATTGACTAACAGGGAGGAAAAGAAATGAAAAGAAAAATGAGATTATCTATTTTTCTATTATTAGCAATATTTTTTACATTATGGACTATTTGGGGAAATTTAACAGTAGGTGTTACTAGGTATAGTGTTGGAAGCAGTAAAGTGCCTGAAAGTTTTGATGGATTTAAAGTTGCGGTTATTTCTGATTTGCATAATGCTGAATTTGGCAAAGACAATAGTGATATTGTAAAAAAAGTAAAACAACAAAATCCGGATATCATAGCAATTACTGGAGATTTTGTTGATTCAAATAAAACTGACATTGATTTGGCTGTTAGTCTGGCAAAACAATTAGTAGAAATAGCTCCCTGTTATTATGTGATAGGGAATCATGAAGTATGGCTTTTTAACCGCTATGAAGAATTACAGCAAAAGCTACTAGATGTTGGTGTGATTGTTTTGCGTAATGAAGTAGTAGAAATAAAAAGAAATGATGAAATAATTCAAATTGCTGGATTAGATGATCCTGATTATTATAATCCTGATATTTATTATCATGAAGGTATTTTGGATAAACACCTAAAAGAGATGAATTTAACCGATGATTATTGCATCTTGTTATCTCATCGACCAGAAACTTTTAGTGTCTATGTAGAAAATAACATAGATTTGGTGTTAGCAGGTCATGCTCATGGAGGTCAATTTCGAATTCCTTTTGTGGGAGGTTATTATGCTCCCAATCAAGGCAAATGGCCAAAATATGATGCAGGTAAATTTACAGAAGAGTTTACTACCATGGTTGTAAGCAGAGGAATAGGAAATAGTATTGTTCCTATCAGAATTAACAATCGACCTGAAATTGTTATTGTAGAACTTGTTAGTAGAAAATAATTGAATTTGTGGAAGTAAATAATATGTGGTTATTTCTAGGATTAGGAGCAATAATATTTGCGTTATTAAATTTAGCAAGTAAAGTTAATGATAAAAAAACTCAGTGGTATAGATTTATCAGTTTATCATTAACAACTTTAACATTATATGATTTTTATTTGGATGGAGCCAAAAGAGTGATAAATGAAGACTGGTCTGCACTTATGGACTCAATGCCAACTTTAAGTGGAATGCTGCTATTTTGTGTAGTAGCATCAATTTTAATAAATTCAGTTTCATTATTTAAAAAGAATAATTAGCATTCAATAAAAACAAGTTCAGTTTTTTGAACTTGCTTTCAACTTATCTATTTTCTTCAATATACTGTATAATGCAGTTTTTTAATTTTCTAACACTAGGAGATTCTTTTTTTCTTTTATGGGTACCCATTCCCAATTCTCGTATAGCAGGTGGATCAACAGGTACAGCCAGCACATTATTTGTTCTACCTTTAATCATTAACTCAGCCATCATAGTTACTCCTAATTTTTTTTCTACCATCCTAATTACGGTTTCATCATCAACCAAAAATGATTTGACATTCATTTTTATTATATTAGGATCAATGTTTTTATAAACATCAAGATCAAAGTTACCATAAGGCATCAAAAACTCTTTACCAGCAAATTCAGTTATTGGGAAAAAATTTGGGTCTTTTAAAGGATAATCTTTTGGCAATACTGCATACATTTTTTCATTATGTAAAGGAGTCCAGTCACAGAAACTATAATCTTGTTTACTGGCAAAGATTAAATCTGCTTCTCCTTTGTCTAACAGTTCAAAAGGTTCAAGAGCATGGTCCACCATTCTTAAGTCAATACCTACATCTGGACAGATACGTTTATAACGATAGAATATTTCTGGCATCCAGTGCATGGCAACACTAGCATAGGCAGCAATTCTTATTACTTCTTCACTTTTTATTTGGGTGATTTCTTTTATTTTCTTTTCTAAATTTTCGCCAGCAAATAAAAACTCTCTCATAGCTGGTACAAGTTTTTGTCCATTTTCAGTAAGTTTTATGCCATTATGATCTCTTTCCAGGACATCAAAACCTATTTCTTTTTCTAAAGAATCCATTAAATGAGTAAGACCAGATTGAGTATAACCAACAACTTCACTGGCTCTGGTAAAACTGCCTAACTCAACAGCTTTTAATAATATTTCTATTTTTTTGCTATCCATATTATACCTCTTGACATTCATTACCTATTACATTTTATCATACCCATATTATAATAAGTTGTTTCTCAAGTTTCAAGTATAATGATAAAATGAAAAAAATAGAAAGAAAGATAGTGTTATATGACAAGCAAATTAACCGCAAAACAAAGGCTTTTAGTAGCCGTAACTTTATTTGGAATGTTTTTTGGGGCTGGTAATTTAATATTTCCGGTTCATTTAGGACAGTTGGCTGGTAAAAATGTTGTACCTGCTATGATAGGATTTATAATTACCGCAGTTACGATTCCAATTTTAGGAGTGGCAGCTATTGGTAATACTCATAGTGATGGCTTACATTCACTTTCAACTAAAGTATCGAAAGGATATGGTTATTTTTTCACTTGTTTACTTTATTTAACAATTGGACCATTTTTTGCGATTCCAAGATGTGCAACAACTTCATTTACTACTGGCGTTGAACCGATGCTTACTCAAAGTGTAAATAAATCTTTGGTGTTTGTTCATCTTTTCTTTTATCTTTTTTGCTTGGGTTTTATTTTTCTCACTGCGACCAAGTAAGATTACTGTTTGGATTGGGAAAATTATAAATCCATTATTTTTGCTTTTCTTAGGTATTTTAGTAGTAACTGCACTGTTAAATCCTTCAATCAATGTCAGTGAAGTAATTCCAGTTGATGCTTATCAAAGTTCAGCCTTATTTTCTGGTTTTATTGAAGGTTATGGCACGATGGATGCTATTGCAGGACTTGCTTTTGGTATTGTAGTTATTGATATTATCAGAGATATGGGTTTAAAAGATAATGGTGATATTGCTAAAGAAGTCTTAAAGTCAGGAGTTATTACTGGTATTTTAATGGCTGTTATCTATATCGCGACTATTGTCATGGGCGCTCAATCTAGAGGCTTATTTGAACTTTCAGCTAATGGTGGTATTGCCTTAGCTCAGATTTCTAACCATTATTTAGGTAAAGTTGGAAGTTTAGTATTAGCTTTAACTATTACCTTTGCTTGTTTAAAAACATCTATTGGACTGGTAACAAGTTGTTCGCAAGCTTTTGTAAGAATGTTTCCAAATGGTTTGTCTTATAATCTTTGGGCAATTATTTTTACTGTTTTCTCATTTGCGGTTTCTAATATCGGTTTATCAAATATTATTAATTATTCTATACCAGTGTTGATGTTTTTATACCCACTGGCTATTACTTTAATTTTATTGGCTTTAACAGGAGATTTATTTAATCATGATAAAGTTGTTTATCTAAGTGTTAGCAGTTTTACACTATTAGCAGCAATCTTTGATTTGATTAAAACCTTACCTGCTAATTTACAAAATATATTAAATGCTGATATTTTATTGCAGTTTGCTAAAAAGATTTTACCATTCTTTGAAATAAATTTAGGTTGGATTGTTCCATCATTAATTGGTTTAGTATTAGGTTTATTATTACGTTTTACTTTAATAGAAAAACGGGACAGTACATAAATAAGGTTTTTCTTAATCTTTAACCTCCGGGGGCTACACATGTAGCCCCCACCCCTTTTAAATATAATTTTTGACTTTGAAAGGAAAAATGTTATAATAATTTCTTAATATTTTTGAAAACGAAATTAAGATAGGAGAGAAATAATGAAAGACTATTTAAATGAAATTAATGAGTTATTTCCAACAAGAAGAAAATATGAAGATAAAACAAAATTTATTGAATATATTAAACAAGAAGTAACTGAATATGATATTGATATACAGCAACAAAAGAAGACTAGAAATATCGTTATTGGAAATATTGAAAATGCCAAGGTAGTTTTTAGTGCCCATTATGATACACCAGCAAGATCAGTAATTCCTAATATTATGATGCCAGTAAATAAAATAATTTATTTTGGTTATACTATTGTATTTGCGATGATAATTGTAACTGTTAGTATAACTTTGGCTAGATATATAAGTGGAGTGTTTGGAATTGACAATCGTCAAATAACCATCCTAATTTATTTAGTTATTTATTTTGCATCTTTCTATTTAATGATGATGGCTTTTGATAATAAAAACAATAAAAACGACAATACCTCTGGAGTAGCAACGGTACTATCACTGATAAAAAGCATTGATAAAAATAGCAATGTGGCATTTATTTTCTTTGATAATGAGGAAAAAGGTTTAGTTGGATCTAAACAATTTAAAAATAAGCATAAAACATTAATGGAAGATAAAACACTGATTAATTTAGATTGTGTCGGTAATGGTAATGAAATAGTAGTTATCTTAAATAATGAAGAAATGCCACTGGCAAACTTGTTAAAAGAAACAGTTGTCAACAGTTTAAGATATAATGTGCATTTCTATAATAAGAAACAGGCAATGGGTAATTCTGACCAAAAGCATTTTAAAAATGGTGTAGGAGTGTTTGCTTGCCACAAAGGAAAAATCATTAAATTATATACACCATACATTCACACAACTAAAGGTACAGTAGCTGATGTGGAGAATATAGATTTCTTAATAAATAGACTGACAAATTTTGTTAATAGAATGAATGAGGAAAGATAAATAACATCTTTCTTTTCTTTTTGGTATAATGTTTAACAAAGGTAAAAAAATATGAAGAAAGAAATTGTTAAACAAGCCTTTATTAAAACTATCCCTGTTATGGCAGGGTATTTAGTTTTGGGTGTTGGTTTTGGTGTTTTGTTAGCTAAGATTGGTTATGGACCATTATATGCCATTTTAATGAGTGTAACTATTTATGCTGGTTCTATGCAATATGTAGCAATTTCATTAATTGATTCTGCTGCTTCTTTAATATCTGTTGCGATAACTACTTTGTTAGTTAATGGTAGACACTTGTTTTATGGTTTATCAATGTTGGAAAAATATCAAAACATTAAAAGAAAACCATATTTGATTTTTGGCATGACTGATGAAACTTATTCTTTACTATGTCAAGAAGAAAGTAAAGAGGAAGACTATTATTTTTATATCACAATATTCAACCATTGTTATTGGATAATTGGATGTTTAACTGGTAATCTAATTGGAACTCTTATCCCATTTAATAGTGCTGGCATTGAGTTTTCAATGACTGCTTTATTTGTCGCTATTGTAGTTGAGCAGTGGTTAACTACTAAAGATCATTTGCCTGCTATCCTTGGATTTGTAAGTGCAATAGTATGTTTAATTTTATTTGGACCGGAACACTTTTTAATTCCAGCAATGTTAGCGATAATGGTGTTACTAATTGTTATTAGAAAAGGGGGTAATGAAAATGAATAATTATTTCCCGTTACTTCAAATAATTACTATCTCCTTAGTAACAATGTTAGTTAGATTTTCTCCATTTTTAATCTTTAACAAACAAGAAAAACTACCAGATATTATTTCTTATTTAGGAAAAGTTTTGCCAACAGCTATTATGGCAATGTTAGTTGTTTATTGTTTAAAAGATGTTAACATTACCATTTTTCCTTATGGCTTAAAAGAACTTATTGCAGTACTTGTTGTAGCAATGTTACATATCTATAAAAGAAACACTTTACTAAGTATTGTTTGTGGAACAATTTGTTATATGTTATTAATTCAACTATTTTAATCTAAATAGCATCATTTTGGTGTAGAATATAGATAGGAGAATTTATGAACAAAGAAAAATCATGTGGAGCAGTTATCTTTACTAGAGATAAAGAAGAAATAAAGTTTGTGATAATTAAAGACTTAGAAGGTAACTATGGTTTTCCTAAGGGACATGTTGAAGATTATGAAACAGAACTGCAAACAGCATTGCGTGAAGTAAAAGAAGAAGTAGGCTTAGATGTTGATATCATTGAAGGTTTTAAAACTTTTGATGTTTATTTAACAGGGAAAAATAAAGAAATAGTTAAAACAGTCATCTATTTTCTAGCAACCTACTGTAATCAACCTTTAGTAGTTCAAAAAGATGAAATAGATTCAATTTTATTATTAAACTTTAAACAAAGTCTACAAAAACTAAAGTTTAAAGGAGCAAAGAAAGTCTTATCAGAAGCTTATGAGTATATTTTGGAAAATAAGCTTTAATGAAAGAATAACTAATTTTTATTATATTTTCAATAATAGATAAAATTCAATAATATCACATCAATCATTTAATTAGTGTACAAAAAAGAGGACATTGTATTAATTGAATATATTATATACTTGGTATAAAGTAATGGAGGGAATAATATGACTACTACGTTTAGTTATGACATTGGTATAGCCTCAATTGGTTCAGCTGTTGAAAAAGATAATAAATTAGTTTATATGGGAACCAGAGTCTTTAATGAGGCTATTTCTGCTAAAGAAGCAAGATTGAATAGAAGTTCAAGAAGAACAACTAGAAGAAAAACTTGGCGAAAAAATCAAATGAAAAATGCATTTATAGATTTTAGAGTTATAGAAGAAAAAGATCTTAAAATGCCTGGTTTTATGAGTTTCACTACAGATAATGAATATTTTAAAAGACCTATAGATAATTCGGTATACCACTTAAGAAAAAGAGCACTTTCAGAAAAAGTTACAAAAAGAGAACTGTTATTAGCTCTTTACAACATTTGTGGAACAAGAGGTCATTTTCTTCTTGAAACAATTGATTTTTCAAAAGGTGGAATATCTTTTGAAATGTACAAAGATAGATTTTATCAGTTAACAGATAGTTATGTAGATTTCGTGCAAGATACAAACGAATTTGATAAAATTCTAAGAAAACTTTTTGATGGAGATTTAAATGACCGAGAAATAAAAAATACAATTTCTAAAAATAGGTTCACTATTGATGAGGAAAGCGAAACGATTTTAATAGTTTTTTTAAGAATGCTTTGTAACTATAAGGTTAAACCTCAAAGAATTTCTGAAAAATTAGATGAATTTAGTACCCCTGTTAAAATTGATGATTTAAAAAAACAAGATGAGTTAAGCTCTTTCTATGAAGAAGTTATTGAACTTTATGATTTATCGAATGTTGCCAGAATATTGAAAAATTACAATTACTTATGTGAACTTGCGGTTGATAATATGGATGAATATAGAAAGTCTCAACAAGAAGGCGAAGAAGCGTATGAATCAATAAAGGAAAGTATTAAAAGTAAAGCAGCAAATAATGCGAGTC
The DNA here is from genome assembly GCA_012799935.1 of Erysipelotrichia bacterium. Classification (GTDB taxonomy): domain Bacteria; phylum Bacillota_I; class Bacilli_A; order Erysipelotrichales; family Erysipelotrichaceae; genus UBA1783. The sequence continues at coordinate 32,123 of JAAZKG010000112.1, forward strand.
ACTCAAGATCTGTTAAAAATCTTGCAAACTCTTTTCCTAATGGTTTATATGTAAAAGAAGCAAGTGATATATTAAGAAAACAACAAGAGTATTATCCAGAAATAACTGATCGATTTATTGAAGTTTGTACATCAATTATTTCAGCTAGAATACCTTATTATATTGGACCTTTGGATGA
>JAAZKG010000113.1 GCA_012799935.1 Erysipelotrichia bacterium
CTGGATAAACAAGTTTAACATTTGTAGCTCCATCTACTAATAAACCAACACATGGGTCTTCATAAGAAACACCAACTGCATATTCACCATTTACAACACCTTTGTAAATAGCTGAAGATGAAGATAAGATACCTGTTAAGTTGTCAATAAATTTGCCAACCCATTCCCAAGCTTTTTCATCATATGGCTCATCACCCATAACTAATAACATATTAGTTAATTCAGCCCAAGCACTTGATGAAGCAGCAGGATTACCCATAGCAATTCTTCCTTTTAATGCTGGATTTAGTAAGTCATTGTAGCCTTTGAACTCTTCTGGATCTAAACCTAATTCAGCAAAGATATCCAAGTTAATTAATAGTGCAGCAGAACCATCTAAACAATAATGAGTTGCTACCCCATTTACATTACGATATGCTTCTGGTAATTTGTCATCACCTTTTGCTACATAAGGCTCAAAATACTCCGCATAATTGTGAGCATTTGCATAGTTTACACCACCATACAAAATGTCAGCTTGAGGATTTTCAGCTTCAGCTACGATTTTCTCTAAGCATTCGCCTGTTCCCTGGCTTTGAACTTCAACATTAATTCCATATAATTCACCAAATCTATATGCCACATCAACTAGGGCATCTGAGTTAGGTGAATAAATTACTAAAGTATCAGTTCCTTCTTCTTTTGGTCCACAAGCAGTCATTGATAAAACTAGCATTGCAGCCATTAAAATAGTTAGTAATTTTTTCATTTTTCCTCCTTTTTGTTTATTACTTGTGTAATAAAATCTACTACCACCCCTATTTTAAGAAATATTGTAAGCGGTGTCAATGAAAGAGCTAGACTATCAGTCTTTTCAAATTTGTTTTATAATGAATTTATGAAAAACCCTTTTAAATATTCTTTAGACAATAAACGTTACCTAACTTGGAATTATTATGGTAAAAGTAACTTCCAAAATAAAATCATTAAAATTCCCCTTGACGGTCCTTTTTCTTGTCCCAATCGAGATGGTTTAATTGGGAAAGGGGGCTGCGTTTTTTGCTTTGCAGGATCAAATGCTTTTCCAAAGTTAAGTGATAATGATTTGATGAAACAGTATTATCAAAGAAAAGAAATATTCTTAAAAAAATGGCCTAATGGTATACCATATGCTTATTTTCAATCTTTTTCTAATACTTACGGGTCTTTAGAAAAGCTAAAAGAAGTCTATCAGCCTTTTATTGATAATAAAGAAATTAAGGGGATCGTTATTTCAACCAGAAGTGACTGCTTAAATGATGAAAAAATTGATTATCTAAACTCATTAACTTCAATTAAACCACTATGGATTGAACTTGGTTTACAATCAATACACGATAAGACCCTCAAAGAAATGAATAGAGGTCATAGTTATCAAAACTTTCTTGATGCTATTGAAAAACTAAAAAACACTAATATTAAAATCAGTGTTCATTTAATAAATGGTTGGCCAACTGAAAGTGAAGAAATGATGCTACAAACAGCTAAAGAAGTGGGAAAACTGCCAATACATGCCATTAAATTTCATATGTTACACATTTCTAAAAATACCGTTTTAGGCAACAAGTATCAAAAAAAGCCTTTTGAACTTTTAAGTAAAGAACAATATGTAACCATTGTCGCTAAACAACTTTCTTATCTAAGAGAAGATATTATTATTGAAAGATTAACAGGAGACGGTCTAAAAGAATATTTGTTAGCTCCAATGTGGACATTAAAAAAAGTCAGTGTTATTAACGATATTGATAAAAAAATGGTAGAGTTAGATCTCTACCAAGGTAAACATTACTCTGAAAGTCGATAATGACCGACAATTTCACCGTAATGTTCTAAAACATCTTCTAAGTAATTTTTTTGATAAGGGCTGGCATTATGATAAATAAATGGTATCCCTTTTTTATTTCGATATTCACTGATAACAGCAATATGTCTTTTAAAGATAATAATATCTCCAGGCTGCCAACTTTCCAAATCATAAATATCAGTAGTTAAAGAAATAAAATTATTTCTAAAAAAGACCTGCAAGTCCTGTACTCTTCTAAAATCAATGTTAATATCTACTATTTCAATATCATACAACTCTCTATTAGCCAAAACATGCTCATTAACTAACACCATCAAATCATAACCAGCATTAAGCATTCCAAAAGCTACAACATCCGTACAGACCCCATACTCATCATCTGGATAACCAGTACCATAATATTTGCTTTTATACTGTGGGTTTGTAGCTAAGTATTCTTTAACTGACTGCAGCATATCACTTTGATCATCAAGACCATCGCCATCTTTATCAACACTGCTAACAAAAATTTCTATTCCAAAATCTTCATTTGTGTATTTACGATGAGGAATATAGTTAAAAACATAAAGAAATCTGATCATTACAATTAGCAGACCAACAATCATTATTATTAATAGTATCCTAAAAAACTTTTTCATTTGTTTCAAATTTCCCCTAACCCTCCCTAGTAATTAGTCAATGCTCGGTACTAACAATAATTTATAAATAATACCTCTATAAACAATCTGGGGATTACAATAACTGCTATACAGAAAGACTTACCCCCTTTGTCTGATTAACCACCTGCGGAAATATCATTCTCAATTTCCAAGAGATCGCATTCCAACCAATTACTTTAACACCAATAATTTACATTAATTCAGCAAGCCAATTAATCTGTTGAATTTTATTATCCAGTTCTCTTAACTGTTTTGATAAACTGTCAACCATCTTTTGGATTTCTTTAACTTCAACTGTTGGTTTAATCAAGATTTCAGTTCTAGTTGCTCTAGCGGTATTTTCACTAGCACTTTCAACCAAATCCTTATATGCATTGATTCTGATTATTAGACAATCTCTTTGAGCCATTAATTGAGTTAAACTCGTATTTTCAACAGTAGTATAACAATTAGTTAAATTAATTCTAAAAATAAGTTCCTCTAATTGATTAATACTACTATTAAGCTGTTTTAACAACTCATAGGGATTTTCATTTGGTGTTAAACCATCTTGAACCAAGGCATTGTTGTTAATTCTATTTCTTAATTGAGCAATTTGACGATTTAAGTCTGCTCTTAATTGTAAAGCTTCTGCTAATTTCATTTTCTAACTTCTCCTTTTAATATTTAAAACATACTCCATATTTTATTAACTTTTCATCGATATAAGCCAGATAGCCCCAAGTATCTATAACTTGGAAAAATGTCTTATCTTGATATTCAATGTATTTATAACCAACAACCCAATGTAATCCATAAGGGCTGATAGTTTTGTCAACTTTATTTAAATATAACATCACCGGATAACCAGCTTTAATACTTTTTTTGTACTGATTTATATTTTTAACTTTATAAGGTAATAGCTTACCTTTATCAATGTTACTATATTTACTGTTATAAAACCACTTAATTCCCCTAATAATATCTTTTCCAAAAGCACCTGGCAAAGGTGGTTCAATATGTGGTTTTAATAAATGTATCAACCATTTGGCAAAATTTCCATCAATAAACGAATAAGGTTCATTAACAATAATTTGATTGTCAATATTATTATTCAAGTAACTTAAGCAAATGGCAGTGCAAACACTGCCACAAATACCAAAACCTAAATAACCATAACCATATTCTGTTTTAGTTGAATTAATCCACTGTCTTCTAGTATAAATGCGAACCTTAGAATCCTCTATTCCATATTCATTTAAATCCCATAAAAACTCTGGCTTAGTTTTTATTACTTTCGCTTTGTTTTTTTTCATTTTCATTTAACAGTTCTTTTAACCCATTCCAGCTAAGTGTGGCACAGCTGATGCGATTGGCTTGTTTTCCAATTGTCTCTAATGCCACAGCCTCTTTTAAAAGATTTTCATCATATTCCTTTTGATTAATCATCGCAAAATAATTTTCAATAATTTCATTTGCCTGTTTAATACTACAGCCTTTAATTAATTCCGTCATAATTGAAGTTGCAGCCGTAGCAATAACACATGCTTTACCTTCAAATCTGACATCTTCAATAATATCTTTATTGATTAAAATCTGAAGGTGGATATCATCCTGACAACTTTGTGAATATACATGTATTTGTCTATAAAAACTATCATTGCTTAACTGAAAATTTCTTGGACTTTCATAATGATCCATCATTATTTCTCTTTTCAATATAGGATTATCTTTAATAGTGTGCATTTGTTAATCTCCTTTTTATAAAATCACGTCGATACACTTTTCTAGTGTTGTGGTTTCTAATACTTCAATTAACTTATCAACTTCCTCTTTAGTATTGTAAAAATACAAAGCACATCTGACTGTTGAATCAGTATTTAAATACTGCCATAAGTTTTTGGCACAATGGTTACCACTTCTTAAACATAAACCATGTTTAGATAAATAAGATGCCACATCTTGACCAAAGATAATTTTTCCTTTATCTAAGACATTGAAACTAATAATTCCTATATCTGCTTCTGGATTATAGACAATGACATTATCTAACTTTTTTAACCTGTTAATCGCATAATCTTTAAGCTGTTTTTCATAACTGGCAATTCTGTCCAGGCCAATTTTCTGCAAATAATTTATCGCTGCTTCTAAACCTAGTACTGCCTCAATATTTGTGGTACCAGCTTCAAATTTATATGGTACATCCTTTAACGAAACATTAAAGTTTGTATCAAAACGTGTGTTCATACCTCCACCTAACATCAAAGGTTGTGTATTTTCCAGCAGATGATATTTGCCATACATTACTCCTACCGCTGTTGGCCCACACATCTTGTGACCACTAAAAACTAAGAAATCACAATCTAAAGCTTTTACATCAATTTTAATATGCGGTGCTGATTGAGCTGCATCAACTACTAAAATAGCATTAAAATTATGAACTACTTTAGAAATCTCTTTTATATCATTAATACAGCCTAAAACATTAGATACATGGGTAATTGAGACAATCTTGACCTTTTCATTTAACATTTTCTTAACATTTTTGGCTGTTATTCTACCTTTTTTATCTAATGGAATAAACTTTACTTTTGCTTTTGTAAAAGCAGCTAAACGATACCAAGGCAAAGTGTTTGAAGCATGTTCAGCTATGGTAATTAAAATTTCATCATCTTTTTTTAGATTATTTAATCCATAACCATAAGCAATCTGATTTAAAGCATGGGTTGTACCATAAGTAAAAACGACTTCTTTGTTTTGACAATTAATAAAATTAGCTACTGTTTCTCTAGCACTTTCATAAGCTTGATCAACTAAATAAGCTAACTTGTAATCTCCTCGATTAATGTTGCTGCTGATATTTTGATAATAATTATTTACTGCCTCAATTACACTATTTGGTTTTAAGGTAGTAGCTCCATTATCTAGGTAGATTAAAGGTTTTCCTTCATTTGTTTTACCCTGTAACATTGGAAAATCTTGACGAATTTTATCGACATTAAACATCATGCTTTCACCTTCTTTTAATATCTTCTTCTTAAATATTATAACACAATCTATTTGTGTCGTTAATAAACTACACATTGAATAAAATCTACAAATAGCCTATAATTAGTGAGTTACAATTGGAGGTTTATATGAAAGAATTTCTTAAACAAAACTGGTTTGTAGCTGTAATTGCGTTATTCTTCATTGGAATATCTATCTACTATGCCTACGACCAGAATAAAGATAACTTGCCTAATAAAGTTGTTGATGGGAAAGATGTAGTTTTTTCAGTTGATGATACTAACTTTACCGCTGATGAACTTTATGATGAGTTATATAAGACTTATGGTAAATCAGAATTGTTCTTAAAATTCTATATGGGTGTTATTGATGCCAATGTTGAAGAAACAGAAGAACTTAAAAGTCAAATCAACAATGCGGTTACTCAAACAGTTAGTTACTACACCAACTACTATGGTTATGGTCTTGATTATCTGAACCAACTGGCTAAATACTATTATGGCTATCCTGATTTTCCAAGTTATGTGGAATATCAGATAAAAGCAGAAAAATTATATTCAGGTTATATTAAAGAGCATGCCCAAGAATATGTTACTGAAGAATTTATCGCTAAACACAGTCCTAGAGTTATCAGTTATTGCTTAATAAAATTTGATGATCCAAAAAACCCAACTGCTGAAGAAACTTCAAGGTTAAATACTGCCCAGCAAGCTTGGACAAATGAATATTCTGTCGAAAAATTTGCTGAGTTTGCGATGAAGTATTCAGAAGATGCTTCTACTGCTGGTGATGGTGGACTATTAGGTTATGTTGATGATAATTCTTCTCTTGTTGATGCTTTTTTAAAGGCAGCTTTAGATTTAGAAGAAGGACAGGTATCTGAGTGGATTTTTGATGAAAACTATGGTTATTTTTTGATTAAATGCGATTCAAAGAATTATGAAAATTATGCTACTGATCCTAACTTCTTATCAACTGTCTTAACTGATAATGCCAACCTAGCTAATGAAATCGTTTGGAAATATGCACAAGGTGCTAATATTACCTTTGTTGATGATTCAGTTAAAGAATACATCATGCAGCAATTAAACGTTGATAAGGATGGTGAATAATTATGAAAAAGATTAAAGTATTAACTATTACATTGTTAACAGTTCTACTAATAGCAGGCTGCGGCAATAAAACAGCTAAAATTTCCAATGGTAGTGATATCTTAATTCAATTTGGCAATACTAAAATTACAAAAGCTGATTTATATTCTAGTATGCTAGAAGCAGATAGTGGTTATACAATTATAAATATCGCCAACAAAATGATTGCCAATGCCGAAATTGAAACAACTGCTGAACTGCTATCTGAAGCTCAAGAGCAAATTGATACTTATAAAGCATCATTAACCGAAGATTGGAAAACAGCTTTAGAAAAATTAGGTTTTGAAACCGAAGAACAGTTATTAGAACAAATCTTAACATCTATTAAAAGCGATAAATTGATAACAAAATATATTGATGAAAACTTTGAGGCATTAGCTCAAGAATACGCTCCTTTAATGGCTAGAATGATTTACATTAAATATGAAGATAATGATATTGAAAAAGCTAAAGCCAATGCTGCTTTAGCAATCAATGAAATTAAAACTGGAGTTGACTTTAAAACTGTAGCTGAAAAATATTCTACAACTGTCGCTTTGGCAAATGAAAATCTATATACTAGATATTCAGAAATGGACTATAATGTTTTACAGTATTTGTTAGCTGTAATGGAACCAACATTATCACCACCGATTGAAAACAACAATTCTAGTGGAATCTATATCATTCAGGTAACAAAAACCAATATTGAACAAGTTAAAGAAGCCTTTATAGACTTTCTAAGTGGAAATGATGAGTTTATCACTAAGGCAAATAACTATTACTTTACAAAACATAATTTCACATTATATGATGTTAAAACATTTGAGTTTATCAAAGAAGGTTATCCTTCTTATTTACCAGAAGAAAAATAAATTACAAAAGCTAGCTTGAAACTAGCTTTTTGTTTGCTCATTAACTAAATAGATTCTTTTGATACATTATGTATTCATTCAGGCAGTTTTTATTTCTTCAGCTGAATCAATTTCAAATTTTAAATATTTTATCTTTATTATCCAATAGATTATCAAATATAATAATGAAGTAATCATCCAACTTAAAGGATAGGCAAAAATAATTGTCTTAGCATTGCCTGTTTTTGAAGCATATAATATTATCCAGCTAAACCTGATGACTACTACTCCAAAAAAAGTAATAATAGTTGAATAGATTGATTTACCCAAACCATTGATAAAGGCAAAGAAAGTTTCTACAATCACATAAAAAATAAGCAGAGGTTGAATAAACCAAATTATAGAAATAGCCTGCTGGGCCACTGCGGGTTCATGAGTAAACATGGAAACTAAAGGTTGAACAAACAGTAAAACACTAGTACTTAAAGATATCGTAATTGTAAAACAAACCAGCAAACCTGAAGGTATACTCTTTTTAACTCTATCAATTTTACCAGCTCCATAGTTTTGGGCAACAACATTAGTAAGTGCAACACCAAAAGCTGACATAACAATCCAGAACAAATTCTCAATTTTATTGTTAATGACAAAACCAGCTACAACTGTTGATCCTAGAGCATTGATAGCTGATTGTAAAGTGGCAATAGTTAATTGATATAAAAACGAAGTTATTGACGCTGGAATACCAATCATCATAACTCTTTTTAATATTGAAAATTCAAATTTACTATTACTAGCAAAAACTCCATAATCAATATGAATCATTTTTAATAACACTATAGCCATTAAACTTTGAGTTGTAATATATGATAATGCTACTCCAAAAATATCCAATTTTAAAATTACAATATAAAAAAAATCAAAGAAAATATTAACCAAATATAAAACTATTAACAAGATGGTTGGTCTTTGACTTTCACCTAAGCCTCTTAACATATTTACAATCATCAATACTGTCATATTAGAAACAAAACCAAAACAGTAAACTCTTAAATAGTTGGTTGATATTTCTAAAATATCAGTTGGAACTTTTAAAATGGTTAAAAAATAATGACAGTTAAAATAATACAAGATACTAAAAAATAGTGCGATAACAAAAACAATTGTCAGTGATGTTTTAAAATTGTTTCTGCATTCATCTCTTTTTCCTCTTCCAACATCTTGTGATAAAACAACCATTGAGGCAGTAACTGCTCCACTAGAAACGTTGACAAACATATTGACCAGGTTATTGGCTGAACCACCAACAGCTGCTAAAGCTTGTGAACCCAGAACTTTTCCAACCATAATCCCATTTAAAATTGTATAAACCTGCTGAAATAACCCACAGATTAAAATAGGGTAAAGAATAAATAAAATATTTTTGACAATCGATCCTTTAGTTGCATCAATAAATCTTCTATTCATAACTTCTCCCTCTTTTTACAATATTCATATTATAGTACTATTATTTGAAAGTATCTATAGTCTAATAAAATAAAAACTAATGCCAAACATCAGTTATCTTAAAGTGGTGCCCGAGGACGGACTCGAACCGTCAAGGTATTGCTACCGGTGGATTTTGAGTCCACTGCGTCTACCAATTCCACCACTCGGGCAATTTGCTTATTTATATTAGCATAAATCACAGAAAATGTATATTGCTAAATATGAAAAATATCACTATCTTTACCAATAATTACATTATCAATATTTCTCTTTTTTAATTCTTTTCTAGTGTACAAAGACATATGAGTAACGATAATCTTTCCTTTTAATGCTAACTTTTCAATTATTTCTGGTCCCATATGTTCTTTGCTATTATATGGAAAACTACACTCCAGCACCGATACATCACAACTGTCAACTAAATGATCAATGGCTTGACAATAACAGCTATCTCCTGAAAAACCAATCTTTTTGCCATCTTTTTCAATAATATACCCATAACTTGGTTTGGTTTCACCATGCTCTACTAAAATTGATGTAATTAGATGACCATTAATTTCTTTTTCTAGATTATCAAATTCAACAATTGAAGTGTTACCAGCAAAAAATAACTTTTCAACATCATCTAAATCTGCATAACCTATTTCAAATAAAGCATTAACCTTTTTTTTCAAATTTTTTGGTCCATATATTTTCAAATTATTTGTTATCTGATTAAAGCTTCTTAAAAGAATTATATAAGGAAGATCAAAAAAGTGATCAGCATGTAAATGGGTGATTAAAATAGTATCAATATCAAAGATATTAATTTTTTGTTTCATCAACTCTTTAATTACCCCAGTACCACAATCAATTAAAATGTGATCATCTATTAATGAACTAGCACTTGTTTGTGGAGCAGTAATTGAACCTGTCCCAATTAATTGAAGTTTCATAACCCTATCCTTTCATGATTTAATTAAACTTTTCATATACAATATCCAAGCATTTAAACTTTCAATATTGAAATTTATTAATGCCTTTTTATACAAATCATATGCTTCAGGATGATTTTCTTTCATCCATTTCAACGCCTTTTTAGGACCAAGATATGGATGTTCAACTATATCACAGAAGATTTCTAAACTTTCAACCAGAAGCCAATGAAAGCGAAATGCACCCTCTTCGTCTTCTCTTTTTGATCTTTCAAGCATCTTTAAACACCAAGAAATACTATCATTAATACCGTTTTTTATTTGTAATTGTTTGTTTTGAAGATATTCTATAACCTTATTTTTTAGATTTAGTCCTTTATTTTTTGTATCTAAAACAACTATTCCATCATATATCTGAACAAATTCATTATAATCATATTCGCCTTCAAAGTAATCTTCAGGATAAATAAAAACATCCAATTGAATATCACTTACTAAAGATGTATCATGAAACATTTTGTGATTTTTAGAAATAACTAAAGCATCAAAATCGCTACTTAGATTATTGCTTCCAGCAGCAAAAGAACCATATACAATGATAACAATAGGCTGATATTTATTCTTAATATATTCAATAATCTTATCCATTAAGTTTGTTCCTTTAACTAAATTTTATCTTTCAACTTTTTACCACAACAAAAAATCTACTAATTGCCAAAATAAACAACTGAAAAATTATCACTCTTAAAAATCTAAATGCCAACTTAATTAATCCCCTTTATAATTAGCTATCCATTGATCATCAGTTTCAATAACTCTTTTTTCTTTTCCTTTATAAGCCATTAATTTGGCTTCACTATTTTCATCTAATACGACAAAAGGGAAATCTTCCAATGTTGAACAGGCACCATAATTACCATCTTTATCTAATGCAATTAAAGAGATTGAACCAGTTTTGTTATTTACTCTCTCTAAATAGGTAAATAAAGCTTTTTCACAGGCTTTTTGAGCATCAAAACCTTGTTTCATATAATTAACTACTGCTATTGATAAACATCCTCTCATAATATCCTCACCCACACCAGTAGCAGCTGCCCCTCCTATTTGACTATCGCAATAAAAACCTGAGCCAATAATTGGAGAATCTCCTACTCTTCCAGGATGTTTCATAAATAAACCGCTGGTACTAACTCCAGCTGCCATTGAGCCATTTAAGTCTTTTCCAATGACACAAACTGTATCATGACTTTCTTCTTTTACTTTATTTTGATATTTTTCCTTGGCCTTTTTTGTTAGCATTTTTCTGGTTTTAAAACCGTTCTCTTTAGCATATTTTTCGGCCCCTTTTCCTGTTAAATAGTTGTTAGTTTTGCCTTTTATCAAAGAAGCAGCCACCAAAATCGGATTTTTAATATTTCTTGCTGCACTAATAGCTCCAAAAGCTAAAGTATCACCATCCATATATCCAGCATCAAGTTCTACTACTCCTTCTTTGTTTGGTAAGCCTCCATAACCAACACTATGAAAATTAGGGTTATCTTCGACATCCATAATTACTGCTTCAATTATTTCTTGTAAAGAATACTTTTTCTTTAGCATTTTTTTGACTTCACCCATCTTTTGATAAGACATTTTCCATGTTGAAATAAATTTATATCCCATAAAATAGTTTCTCTTTTCTATATCTTTTTTTTAATTACTTTGCATTTCTTAAATAGTAAAATACATTGCCTATTTTACCATCCAGTCTATTACATTCTGGATCATTAATATCACACTTTGCTGCAGCATACATTTGTTCATCGGTAAAACCAAATGGTATTTTTTGACGGGCATCTGTACCAGCTACAATATTTTCAGCACACTCCAACACTTCTTCAGCAAAACCTTTCTGCCACCATAAACCGTGATGTAATCTCATAATACGATCATATTTGTCATCAAAGGTCTGCAAATGTTTTAATGATTTAACTAAATCGGAAGCTGTTGAAGTAGACCATAAACCAGATTTTCTTCCCACAGCATCACCATAAATCATTATTCTATCTTCAATCATCAAAAACATTGAGCAACCAGGAGTATGTCCTGCTACTTCTACTACTTGTAAAGTCGTACCACCTAAATCAATAATATCACCATCTTTATATGGAATAAGTTCACCTTCAAATTTTGGCGCTAATTCCTCAATAGTTGCATCAGGATAACCTCTTTCCAGTAATACAGGTAACCTGTCTTCTTTTTCTTTAGCTAAAAAACTGTCAAAATCTTTGCCGTTTAAATAGGCTTTATCCCACCATCCTACTCCATCAACATGGTCAGGGTGAGAGTGAGTCAGCCACACTTCATAAGGTTTATCAGTTAATTTATCAACATATTCTTTTAAATTGCCAATGCCATTTCCAGTATCCAATAAAATTGCTCTGTCATTACCTTCAATAAGAAGCATATAAACTTCCTTGTCAATAATTTGAATCACATTGTCTAAAACTCTTTTATGAGTAAACCTTTCCATTTGTTTTCCTCCAGCAATAATTTATTTTTCAATAATCTCAACAACTTCACCAATATACATTCTATGTGGTAGCTCTTCAGTATAATATCTATTAACAACTGCACTTGGCATCTGATTAATATCCATATCCTGATAATAAATCTTTTTTAAAACAATTGTGCAGTTGGCTTCTTCAAAACTCATTGAACCATTTACTTCAACCGGAGTTAAAGAAGTTAATGCTATTTTGTCAGTATCTTTACCTGATTTTGTTCCTAAAATTGACATGTCTTTTTTATATTTTTCATCATAAAAACTGACAGTAAAATAATCATTTTCATTTAAAAAATTGTAGGTATATCTGCAAGGTTTAATATAAATCGTTACAATAGGTCTTGACCAAACAGTTCCCATTGAACCCCAAGCAACAGTCATAGTGTTAAAATGATCCTTTTTACCAGCCGTTACTAAGGCCCAATGCTGATAAAATTTTTCAAATGGATTAATTAATTCTTTCATACAAACTCCCCTCTTTTTCTGTCATATATCTTTTCTCTTTATATAAAAATATAATTATCAAGTAGTTAATATAAAAAATAGTAATCTTGATAATTATCAATAAAAACTATCATCAAACACAAAAAAACACTATAAGATAAACTAAAAATCATTTTCAGCAAGTAATCTATTAGTCTTTATTTAATGTCTTAATAGGTACATACATATAATCTTTTCCAGTTTTAGGACAGGTAAAATCATGAATTGCCCCAACTATGCTGATATTGCTAAAAGTTAAGTAATCCAATACTTTAAAAAGCGCATCTTCAGCATCTGTTAAAAAAATTAGATATTCATAACCTGGAATAACCCATTTTGTCCAGCCAGCTGGTGGTTGCACATTTTCATCACATTCCACACCTACTAGATAATACCCTTGGGAAAAATTCTTTTCCCATGGTTTAAAACTACGTGAAAAGTCATTCATCGCACCCCAAAAACCTAATAGATTTCCTTCATCATCTCTTTTAGCCAAATGTTCTATCTCTGAAAAGTGATCGCTAAAATCATTCCAAAGATTTAAAATAAAGCGATTTCCTTCTAAAGTTGAACCCTCTTTGCCAATTACAACAAAAGATTCTTTTTTACATTTTTCTAACTTCATACTTTCCCTTTCATTTATTTATACAACATATTTCTAATTATATTATAACTTATTATTAATAATCAAAAAAGAAAAAGATAGGCAAGCACTTATCTTTAATTTACTTTTTAACAGCACTGAAAAATATTTTATTACCTTCAACTATTCCTTCCAAGGTAAAATCTGTTGAATTTTCAACTTTAAACCCCTGTTTTTCTAACATCTTTTTAACAACAATAGGATCAAAAACAAATTGCTGATGATGCTCTTTTATCATCATTCCTTTTTCATCTTGAAAAATAAATGAATAATATAAATTCTGACCATTAGAATATACACACCACTGATAGCTTATATCTTCAATATAGCCTTCTTCAATTGACTCTTGTTTAAAATCTTCAAGTGTAGTTAAAGAGTGAATGTCAAATAAAAAGACACCATTTTCTTTTAAGGCCTTATAAACATTTTCAAAAACTTTTTCCAATTCTCTATAAGATTGCAAATAATTAAGACTATCACAATAACAAGTAATTCCATCATATTTTTCATTTTCATTTAAATCCAACATGTTTAAAACTTGCCAGTTAACCAGGTCGCTTCCTTTTTTGGTTTTTGCTACTTCTATCATCTCACTAGATAAATCACTAGCATCAACCAAAAAGCCTTCTTTAGCTAATCCAATCGCAAAATCTCCAGATCCACACCCAAGATCTAAAGTTTTCCCCTTTTTGACATATCTTTTTGTATATTTAATCCAATCTTTGGTGGCCTCTTTATCACTTACCAATATGTCATAATAACTAGCTAAAGTTTTATAGTTCATTTTATTTTTTTAATAAAATCTCTTGCCACTGTTTTTCTTTAAAACCAACTAAAACAAAATCACTGCCAACTACAATTGGACGTTTAACTAACATACCATTAGTAGCTAATAATTTTAACTGCTCATCTTCACTCATTGTTGGCAGTTTTTCTTTTAGTTGTAATTCTCGATACAACATACCTGAAGTATTAAAAAAACTTTTTAATGGTAAACCACTTTTTTTATACCATTTCTTTAACTCATCATAAGTAGGATTATTTTCTACCATGTGACGCGCTTCATATTTTACTTCATTATCATTTAACCACTTTTTTGCTTTATTAGATGTTGAGCATCTTGGATATTCCATAAATAACATAATATTTTCCTCCTAGTATCATTAGTATTTTACTATACTACTACTATTATCAACAATAACCTTCTCTAACTTTAGTAGTTCAATCTTATTAACTATTCCCCCACCATAGCCAATAATAGAACCATCTGAACCTATTACTCTATGACAAGGTATGATTATACTTATGGGATTACAGCCAACTGCACCACCAACTGCTTGAGCTGACATTCTTTTTATACCACGTTTTAATGCTATTTCCTTAGCTATCTTTCCATAAGAAACTGTTTCTCCATAAGGTATACTTAATAATCTTTCTAACACCTCTTTTCTAAATAGTGTAATATCACCAATTTTATAATTTATGTTAAAGTTAGGAATTTCTCCTTCAAAATACATATCTAGCCATCTTTTTGTTTCTTCAAAAATAGCCAAATCTTTTTCTTCAAATTCTTTTTCCAAATTATTACCCATTTTAGAGCCCACAAAATATAGCCCAGTCAAATACTTTCCATCACTAAACATTACAATATCGGAATAATTTTCTTTTGTCTGATAATAACTTTTATATTTCATGACATTACCTCTTTATACTTTTAAATAGCAATCATTAAGTTAAATACTTATATCTCTTTATTTTTGATTTTTTATAATTTCATTATAACAAAAAAGAATATTTATGAATGTGATATTGCTTTTTTTAAAAAATAAACAAAAATATTTTTTTAATTTTTTTAAAATATAAAATATTTTTCGCTTTTAATTGATTATTTACTTTTTTAGTAGTATTATATTATCACACTATTTATAAGGGGGTTTTCAATGGGTAATAACAAAACCGCTCGGATAAGAATTAAACAATTATATA
>JAAZKG010000114.1 GCA_012799935.1 Erysipelotrichia bacterium
AAATTTGTGATTAAGTTATTGTTAACGCCTCTATTAGGGGTAAAAACAAAACCATAATCATACTCAGATTCTAAATAAGCCTGTTGGCGATTATAATAAGCAATTAATGCCTTATATGTTATTAACTGTGTTCTACTTAAATTAGCAATATCGTAGTTATTTAAAACTTCCAATCTATTAAGATAACCGTCATAATCATCTTCAATTTCGATTTCTCCTAAAGTGACTTCAACTCCTTCAATACCAAAGTCTTTAGGATTAACTAGGCCAAAATGAAGACTTAAATAATCTTCACTCATATCTTCAACAAACCACTCATCAATGATTTGTTGGAAAGTTTCATCAAGTGGTTCTTCTACTACCACCTCAGGTTTTTTACAGCCAAATAAAGATAAAACCATTAACATTACTAACAGTAATTGTAAAAGTCTTTTCATATTCATAACCTTCTCCTTTTAAATTAACATATCTATTTTAGTTTATTAATTAAAAACTAACAAGTAAAACCATTAAGATATAATCTCAAAGCCTTTAAATCTACTTCCTTGATAGGTCAAATAGCCATAATCATTTTCCACTATTAAGCCATATTCTTCTCCCCAGACATGAAATTCTTTTCTTTCGCCATTTGCCATTTCAAAGGTTACATAATAACTTGTACTTGTTGAAGTGTGATGGTGGTGATGCATCCTAGTTCCGCTATGATGAAGACCAGTACTTGTTGAAATGTTGGTTCTTTTAGCTACTACTGTTGCTTCTGTTTTAATAATAGGGGATCTATCATCTTTTATTTTTTGACTGATTAATCTGTAGCCTATAAAGATAAATACTGCGAGAATAAACATTGGCACAACTACAAACATCGAATCAAATAAAAAATCAAACATAGTTTTTTTCTCCCTTAATCATCATTTTCTGCTTGCAGACAGGCATCTATCGTTAAGCAAACCATTAAAACTTTCAAGCTGTTTTTTTCATCATTTATATTTATGGTGTAAAAGTCACCCCAAGATAACCATTCTTTATTTATGGTTGCTATAGTATTACTACCATGCTTAATAGAATAATTATGAGCCCAAAAATCCCCTTCACAATCCCAGTCCAATTCTTTCACATAATAACTAGGATAAAACAAGGTAAACTTTTTGACTATTTCTCCTATTTGTATATTATCAATGTAGAAATAATATCTTGGCAAAAACGAAAATAATTCCTGTTTTATCTGCCCAACTTCTCGATTATTAATATCACAAATGCGCAGTTGTTTACTAAAAGAAAATAATTTTCCATACACATAGTATAGTGGTTGTTGATCTTCGCCATAAACAGTAAATTCATCTGCTAATCTAAAGATTTTTTGTTGAATATACATTTTCATTTAAATCACCTCTCATTCACACTTTTAGTATAACACTAAATATAATTATTCAATTAAAGTGTATTTATATGTTTATTATACTTTTTTTATATGCCAACAAATTTTATATTAATTTCTTCTCTACCATTCTTTAAATAATTTAAAAATAATAATATCCGCATTAGTATTCTCTAAAAAGAATAAAAAATAATTGTGGAACTGTCCATATTCAACACACAATTTGAGAAGATTATAAATATTCAAATGAATTTCTAAAAATCGAAAAAATTCTAACTTAAAGACTTATTTTAAAACATTGACAATAGAGATAAAGGATGAATTTGTATATTTTATTACTCTTTATTGTTAAAAGTATTTATTTGTTTCTATAAAAACAAAAATAAGAAAGACAATTCTAAGTTATTACATATGCATAAACTTTGTCGAACAATAAATTGACTTGAAAATAAAAATATAGATTTTTATTAAAGAAATTATATATTTATTAACTATTGTAGATGTTATAATATATATAGTATTTGGAGGGAAAAGAATGAATACAGCGCCTAAATATGTACAAATAAGAGATTATTATATTAAAAACATTGAAAATGGAAACATTAAATTTGATGAATATCTACCTAAAGAAAAAGAAATGTGCGATATGTTTGATGCCAGTAGAATGACTGTCAATAAAGCTATGATTGAACTTCGTAATCTTGGTTATGTTAATAGAATTCAAGGAAAGGGTACTATCGTTTCCAATGAGTATAAAAACACAAAACAAAAAACAATTATAAACAACAGTCTTTCAAAAGAGATACAAACTGCTGGAATGGTTCCCGGAAGTATTTTGATTGACTATAGAGTACTAAGAGGGACTAATTGTCCAGAAATTGCTCATGAATTAGAAGTTAAGGATGATGAATTTATTCATTATTTTGCAAGGCTTAGAACTGGTGATGGTAAACCTTTATGTATATCATATACTTATTTAACACATAAATTGCTTCCTACACTTGATATAACTCAACTTGAAGGTTCCTTTAACAAGTATTTAAGCAATTTAGGTTACAAGAGAACTTATGGATACACGGAATTCAAGGCGGTTATTGCCAATGAAGAACAAGAAGAAATATTAAATGATAAAAACATTGTAATGCTTAAACAAAAAATCTTTTGGCATATCAATGACAAACCTTTTGAGATTACCTTTCATTACTTTTTGGGAGATAGAATTACTATTACTGAGGAATTGTCAGTAAAATGTAGGCCAGATGGTGTAGAAAATAAACAAGTAACAAGAGGATATAGTAAAATCAATAAATAAATGAAAGGATGTGTTGTTTCTAGAACGAATGAACACATCCTTTTATTTATTTATTTGTATCTATCATTTTCATAGTGAGATGATAGTGAACGATCCTTTATCGGACTTACTTTCGTATCAATACCGATATCTTCACAAAGCAATGCCGATAACACCTGAAACGGAATCACGTAAATCATCGGTGATAGGATATCCGATGTCTTTATTGAAAATTTTAAATCAGCATCAGTTATATCAACACCATCTTCTGCTGTAATTACATATACATGCTTTGTGATGGCTCTTTTATAGTATGCGACCACATCGCATGCACGTGTAAACTCATAACCACCTTCCGAGATAATCATAAATATGTAATTATCCTGATTATAACCACGTAATGGTCCATGTAGTTGTTCTTCCATTTCATATCCTGTACAAGGACGAGAAAAAGTTTCGAACAACTTCAATCTAGCTTCCAAAGCAGTAGGATAATTAACACCATAACCACAAATTGACGATTTTGTCATCTTAAGTAAATCTTCACGATTATTATTGTACCAGTTAATAGATTCTTCAACGACGATATGCAAATTTTCAGATAATTCTTTTGCATCATTATCTAATTTCTTATATCTTTCTTCATTAATAATCCCTTTGGCTTTAGCAATTTCAATTGCCATAATATAAGCTTGAAAAATTGTTTGGGTGTATCCTCTAGTTTCAGGTCCTATTTCTTCTCTTTCACATACTAAATGACAGTATACATCACAAAACTGTTCTATTATGCTATTTAAAGTTTCAGTAACTGCAATAGTAAAATATCCTTCTTCCTGCGCTTTTTTAGCAGCTTGAGTGGTAGATATACTATCTCCATGTTGAGATAAGCAAATTACACAAATTTCTTCTTTTTTATACACTCCATTTGGATTTACCTTTTCATGAAAAGTAAAGATAGTAGGCGGACATGCAACTCCTTCAACATTTAACAATTCAACAAATATATTGCGAACTACTAATGAAACATTATGAGAAGTGCCAGAACCTAAAAAATAGACTTTTTTAAAATCGTGATTAACAAACGCATTCACAAATTCGGTCATATAAGAATTTCGTGTTTCATAAGTTTTCTTTACAACACGTGGCGTATCTTTAACATGACCAATCATAGATAATTTTTCCATAATTTTCCTCCATATAGTTCTGATTAAATCGATTTGACAAACATAATATATCATATAAGTCCGCATTTGTACACACTTACTATATATTTACAGAAAATATATTTTTTTAATTATATATTTTCTATTGACAAAGTTCGTAGTTATTATATATGATAAAATTAGATTAATCGATTTGATAATATTGACATCATAAGGAGTGAGATTATGAGACAAATTATTGTTGCCTCTCACGGTAAACTTGCTGAGGGAATAGTTAATTCAGCTAATTTCTTTGGAATTGATGAAATAGACTTTATTGAACAAACAATGGAAGATTCCAACTTTATGAAGAGAGCTGAAGAGTTATTAATAAAATACCAAAGCAAAAAAATCATTGTATTCACCGACATTGCTGGTGGATCAGTAAACCAGATTTTTACTATGTTATTAAATCAATATGATTTCTACTTAATAACTGGTGTAAATCTAGGAATGCTTTTAGAAGTTAGTCTTCGTCAAGAAATTAACGAAGAAGCTATTAGAGAAATCGTTGAAACTACTAAAAATCAAATAATATTTATGAATGATTATATTAAGCAAATTCAAATTAAAATTGATGAAGATTAGAAGGAGGAGTAATTCATGGTAGAACTAGTTAGAGTTGATGGAAGATTAATCCACGGAATGGTAACTGTTGGTTGGTGTAGTGAAATAAAACCACATATTTTGGCTGTAGTTAATGATGAGGCGGCTAATGATTCTTTTCATACAATGACTTTAAAATTAGCTAAGCCAGCAGGAATTGATTGTTTTGTTTGGACTAAGGAGAAAGCTATAGATCGCATCAATGGACCTAAATATAAAAATAAAAGGATTTTTATGACTGTTGCAACAGTTGAAGATGCTGTTTATATGGCCAATCATTGCCCTTCAATCAAAACCATTAATATTGGGCCAGAAGTAGACGGAACTAAAGGACGCACTATTGAAGATAAAATTGAAATAAGTCATGGTGTATATATTAATGAAGATAAATACCTATTGTTAAAAGAGTTACAAGAACGTGGTGTTGAAATTTACGCAAGAGTTACACCATCAATGCCAAGAGTAGATTGGCAAGAAATAGAAAAGAAGTTTGAGAAATAAAAATAGGAAAGGAGGGTCTTATGATAGTAAAGGCTATTTTGATTTCTTTGGTCGCTGCTTATGGCCGACTTGAACAAGGATGGTTTGGTCAGCAGATGATTGCTAGACCTATCTGGTTATCAACACTAGTTGGTTTAGCGCTAGGAGATGTTCAACAGGGGGTTATTATTGGTGGAACATTAGAACTAATTTGGGCAGGCGTTGTACAAGTCGGTGCTACTCCTACGGAAGTTGTAACTGGTTCTGTCGTTGCTACATCTTTAGCAATTTATAATAACCTAACTGTTGCTGAAGCTGTTGCTATAGCGATTCCCGTTGGATTATTAGCAACTTTAATGAATACTTTGAATAGTACCATTTGTATTGCTCTATGGTCACCATTGACAAACAAAGCTGTTGAAAAGGGTGACACCAGAGCCATTTGGTGGCTAGGAATAGCAGGATGTGCTACTCATGCCGCTATGTTCTTCATTGTCGCATTTTTTGCTTTCGTTGCCGGAAGTGCAGCAGTACAAAGTGTTATAGATGCGATTCCTGAAGTTTTAAGAACTGGTTTATCAAACGCAAGTAGAATCTTACCTGCTATTGGTATTGCAGTATTATTGAAATTTTCATTTGATGTGAAATATGTTGGATTCCTAATATTAGGGTTTATGTTACCTACATTCTTAGGATTCAAGAGTATTAGTGTTGCAATTGCAGGTTTAACTGCAGCACTAATTTATTTCTACTTATCACCAAGCGAAGAGGAGGTTGACTAATATGTCTGAAAGAATTGAATTAACAAATAAAGAACTAAATTCAGTATTCTTACGTTCATATCAAGCGTTAGGATGTTACACATATGACAAGCAACAAGGCATACCTTATATGCGTGCATTAATTCCTGCTTTAGAAAAATTGTACCCAAATGAAGAAGATTTCCTTGAAGCTCTAAAACGTCATAACACTATGTTCAACACTACTTGTGCATTTGTTCCTTTCTGTCTAGGAATATCTACTGCGATGGAAGAAGAATATGCTAATGATGAAACAGGAGAAATGGATCCTGAAACAATTGGTGCTGTAAAGATTGCACTGATGGGTCCACTTGCTGGTATAGGTGATAGTTTCTTTTGGGGAACTTTTAGATTAATTGCTTGTGGTGTTGGAGCTCCTTTAGCTGCTGAAGGTAAAATTATTGGTGTTATATTATACTTATTGCTAAATTTAATTCCATCAACACTTACTAGATGGTATGGATTTAAATTAGGTTACGAAGGAGGACGTCAGTTCCTTCATAAAATCCAAGCTGATGGTACTTTATCAAAATTAACCGAAGCATCTAAAGTCTTGGCGATGGTTGTTATTGGCGGAATGATTCCATTAATAGTTAAATTCCCTCTTTCATTAACACTTGAAATGGGAGGTGGAACTCTTGTTCTTCAAGATGTATTGGATGGAATTATGCCTAATCTACTTCCATTGATTTTGTCGTTAATTGTATTCAAATACGTTAATAAAGGCGTTGATGTTAACAAGTTAATATTCATTTTACTTGGTTTAGGTATTTTATTAACAGTAATTGGTATAATGTAATCTAATGTTGTTTATCACTTCAAAAGAGAAGGTTTGAAACCTTCTCTTTTTGGATTCAATTGATTATATTAATCTTTATTAATAATTCCACCTATTATATTTATAACTTATATATAATTAGATTTTTTTGGATACGATTTTAAACGCTTTCTAATTCAATAAACCATATTTTATACAATGTAAGAAAAATCACTTACTTAGTTATGTCAAACTGCTTCATATACTTGCTTCTTTGTAAATATAACATTTAGATTTGAATATAACAGATATAAAACAACAGTTCTCTACTAAATAACAGCATTTCCCAATCTTTTTGTTTTGCTTGATTTGTTTCAATATCTATGGACAACTCTAAATTGGGCTATTTTATTCCCCAGTATTCCTGTGCAATAGCACAATCTTTTTTGATTTGATCAAAGAGACTTGATAATTTAGCAAATCTTTTTATAGACCTAATTTTAGAAAATAACTGTACCTTCAATTTTTGACCATATATATCCTTATTAAAATTTAAAATGTGGGTTTCAAACGATATATCTTTACCATCATCAATAGTTGGCCTTCTTCCTATATGAGTAACACCATAAAAAATTTGCTCATCTAAATAAATTCTTGAAATATAGACTCCTGATTTTGGCAATTTCATGTCATCTTCAATCTTTAAATTTGCAGTGGGCATACCTAAAAGTTTTCCATTGCCTCTGCCATGGATTACAATTCCTTCTGTTTCATAAATGGGTAATCGATTGTTTTTTTCTTCCATAATTAATCCTTTTATAATTAATTTTTTTGATATTTGTAAATAAGATTTATAAGATGTAAAAAATCGTTTTTAAAACTTTATACCACAATACTTTTTGCTTTATAATCAGAAAATAAGTGCCTGTTTTTATAACAGAAAAAAGCTCTCACACTTAGTAAAACTGATTCACTTAATATTCTAACTGTAGCAATATTAATTAAATTAAACTTATCAATAAGAACTAATAATATTAATCCTGTTGCTTGAAAAACTGCTGAAATAATAGTTGAAGTTGTCACTTCCTTTGCCTTACCAATAGCTCCTAGTGTTGGCCAACC
>JAAZKG010000115.1 GCA_012799935.1 Erysipelotrichia bacterium
CAAAACCAAATACAAATATTAAACAAAATCATAGTTAAAATATGATTTGAATTGTATTGCTTCTATACCTTCTATAACTTGGATTTATTTAAATAGTTGAACGCTTATACAATCAGGAAGTTCAATTATAGCAACAAAATCTGTATAAATTGCTAATTTAATAAAAAAGAGGCGCAACCTCTAAATAGAATTTTTTCATGTTTTTGAATACATCTACTTCGTTACACCTCTAAATTATCTAGTTTTAAACTAAATTACTCAGCTAAAGCTGCTTCACAAGCTGCTTTGCAAATTGCTAGACCATCTTTAATTGATACTGTTCCAGCAGCAGTAGTTTTAACTAGTTCTTCTAAAGCTGTTCTTATAGCAGCAGAACCTTTTGTATTAGGTAATACACCTGCATAATTAATTTGACCAGCTAATGCAGTTAATGCGATGTTACCAGCAACAGTTGCTTGATAATCAGCATTTTCTTGAGTTGCAAAATATGGTGAGAAAGCACTCATTGTTTTTGCCCAAGCAGCATTATTTTCTTCATTTAAGAAAAACTCAGCAAATTTTACAGCAGCAGCTTCTTTAGCTTCATTACTCTTAAATACAATTACACCTCTGTTCCATGCTGGAGCCCAATCAATTACGCCCATTCCTTCATCCATTTCTCTTGGTAAAGATGTAGCAGCAATTCCATCATATGATAAATAAGGCAAGCCTGCACTTGAACCAACATAAGAAGCTAATGTTAAAGCATTCATATCAGAACTATTATAATCGCCTGATTGAGGAGCTAACTGGAAATAACCTTCTTGAACAGCTGTCTTAAATTGTTCTAAGACAAATGCCAACTTATCACCATCACAGAATAAAACTGAAGTTTTATCTTCGTTATAGTAACCTAAACCATGTTGCATAATAATTGTAGTAAAGAAGTCAGTTAATGAGTCAACTGCAAATCCTACAACTGTATGATTAGATTTTTCCCAGATAGTTTGAGATAGTAAAAATACTTCTTTCCAAGTTTTTGGAGGTTCAACTCCATACTGTTCAAATAATTTTT
Source organism: Erysipelotrichia bacterium (assembly GCA_012799935.1). Classification (GTDB taxonomy): domain Bacteria; phylum Bacillota_I; class Bacilli_A; order Erysipelotrichales; family Erysipelotrichaceae; genus UBA1783. The sequence continues at coordinate 1,055 of JAAZKG010000115.1, forward strand.
CGTTGTAGATGTAGATAGGTCCAGTTGTTACCATTGGTAAAACATGTAGCTTACCATCTGCAAAGTCAGTCATTTCAGCATAAATACCAGGAGCAACTAATTTTGAGAAATCTTGGCTTAAATATTTATCAAAATCAACAACCTTTGTTTCTTCTTCTGTAGGTCCAACATATGTTGCAGCGGTAGAAGCGTAGTTGAAGATAATATCTGGTCCCACACCATTAGCTACAGATTCGTAAACTTTGTTTGTAAAGCCAGAATATTCTTGAGCTTGAACAATTACTTCGATTTCACCTTCATGTAAAGCTGTAAATTCAGATGCAATTCTCTCTAATGTTACTTTTTGATCATCAGTATAAGTGTGCCAAATAACAACTGTTATTTTTTCCTTTTCTGGTTCTTTTGGTCCACAACCAGCAAAACCTAAAATCATTAAAACAGTTAATAATAATACTAATAATTTTTTCATTTTTCCCTTTCCTTTCGTAAAAATTATTGTCTTACGCAGTATTTAATTAACAATATATAAGACTAATTATATTATAACAAATTAATGGATAAATCAAAAATAAAATCATTTTATTATTAACAATTGATAAAATTTTACATTAACTTTACATTAAATATATCTATTTTATCAATTATACTGAAAACATTTAAATGTTTGAGTGTTTTAATTTTTGAAAAATAAAAACCTAAAGACTTAGGTTTCTATTTAAAATAATGGTGCAGAAAGAGGGACTTGAACCCTCACGGTATTGCTACCAAGGGATTTTAAGTCCCTCGTGTCTACCTATTCCACCACTTCTGCATATTGCTGGAGGTTCCCACCAGATTCGAACTGGTGATCACTAAGTTGCAGTCAGTTGCCTTACCACTTGGCTAGGGAACCACAAGATTACCAGCGAATATTATTGTATAACAGTTAAAAGCAAATTGCAACACCAATTAAAATAAAATCAAGTTGAATATCCCCTTTATTCTTTCGCTATATTGAAGATAATCGATTAAATATTTATTAGTTTTAATAATTAAATTATGGTATTATTTAAGTATGGAAAAAGAGAACACAGAAAACTTGAAAAAAAAGGCTCAAAAGACAGCAATAGCTGCAACTACTGCTGCTTCTTTGTTTGTGAATAACACTTACGAAACGCCTTTAGAAATAATTGAAAAATCTTATGAGGATGAAGATTTTAATGAGCATTATAATCAAAAAAAGAAAAATTTTTTCAAAGTTAAAATTAAACAAATACTATACAACATACCTCAATCAATAAGAATGGTTTTCTTGTTACCTTTATGGTCTTTAGGTTGGCTTTTGATGTTAGTTTTTAGACCAATATGGGAAAATCTATTAGTAGGATTTGCCTCTGAAATTTGTTATTGGTTAATACTTGGAGCAATTTTACTTGTTATTGTACTTGTTTCAACATTAATTGCTTTTCCTGGTTTACCGCTTTCTAAAACCTTTAATAAAAAAACAATTTCATTAATACTAGTTTTATTAATTGTCTTGGCTATAAGCGACAAACTTTTAACATTATTCTACCCTGCTTACAGTAATTTCAAGCGATCAGTTAAAGTTATAAGTTGTATTTTCATAGTCATAATAAGTCTAGTTTTCATTCATTTTAAAACTAGAAAACTTAAATTTAAAGTAACAAACGATAAATATACATTCTCTAATTAAGGTGTCAGTCAAGACACTTTTTATTAGAAAAAAGATGCTTTTTCTAAAAACATCTTTTTCTTATTAATTTAATTTAACTTTCACCCAATATTCAGAAATAATCTTTCTGATATAGTCATCATTTACAAAGGTTTCATCTTTCTCAAATCCTACACGTGGCACATAAGCATCAATGCCATAATATTCACCATCTTCTGAACTTAAAGCTATCAAAACTTCTTCATTTGGCGAAGTATAACCAACATACTCTGAGTTAGCATAAGAAACATCATATGACAACATATAATTGATGAAGAAATTGGCCAATTCTGGACTTCTTGCAACTTTTGGAATAAACATACAATCCATCCAAACATTAGTGCCTTGATGCGGTTCATAAAATCTTAAATTTTCATTTTCATATATCATATAGGTAGCATCACCTGAATAGACATAACCTAAGGCTTTTTCACCATTAATGATGCCATCAATGATTTCATCGGTTACATATGCTGGATCAACGGCATTATCCATTTCAATTAACCAGTTATATGCTTCTAGTAGTTCTTGTTCATTTTTAGTATTCATTGAATAACCTAAGGCTTTTAAAGCAACCATAAATGAGTCTCTTTCTGAATCATAGAAATAAACCATACCACGATATTTTTCAAGCTTAAAAACATCCCAACCCAAGGTCTCAACATCTTCACTGTCAATTAAAGTCTCATCGTAAATAATGCCAACTGTACCCCACATATACGGAACAGCATAAACCATTTCAGGATCAAATTCCATATATTTCAAAGCATCAGGATACAAATCTGTTAAATTTGTCAGCATATCCTTATCTAATGGTTGTAATAAACTATCTTTAATTAATTTTTGAATCATATAATCCGAAGCAATGATGATATCATAAGAGGTTCCACTCATCAGTTTAGTATACATTTCTTCATTTGAAGCAAAGGTGTCGTAATTAACTTTAACATTATACATATCCTCAAAATCTGCAATTACATCTTCACCAATAAATTCACCATAATTGAATAGATTTAAGGTGTTTGAACCAAATTCTGCAATTGGATCAAAATCACCAGTTGTTTTATTTCCAAAAGATACCAAGAAGATAGCCAGAGCTAATGCTCCTGCCAAATATGGAATATAAGATAATTTGCTTTTCTTTTTGACAACTTCAACTTGTGGACGTCTTGCTTTAATCATTGGAATCACATTAGCAACAACTAGAACAGTTGTAACAACTGCAACAATTAATGAACTTAAAGCATTGATTGAAGGATTAATACGTTTACTCATTGAATAAACAAATATCGAAATGTTGCTTACTCCTGTACCTGTTGTGAAAAATGAAATAACGAAATCATCAAAACTCATTGAGAAAGCAATTAATGCTCCTGAAAATATTGCTGGCATAATTTGTGGAATAATAACCTTTGTTAAAGCTTGAAAAGGAGTCGCTCCTAAGTCTAGTGCAGCTTCAGCTACATTATCATCCAAAGTTCTTAGTTTTGGCATGATAGACAAAACAACAAATGGTATACAGAAAGTAATATGCGCTATCAGCAGGGTAAAAATACTGGTTTCAATATTTAGTGAAATGAAAAATAACATCAAACCAATTGCTGTAACAATATCTGGATTCATTACTGGCAAATCATTTACTTGCAAGACTAATTCTCTAACTATTTTCTTTTGTTTTGACAAACCAATAGAAGTTATTGTACCAATAATAGTTGATACTACTGTTGCAATAACAGCTACCAAAACTGTGTAATAAATTGGTTCTAGCATCTTTCTATCATTAAACATCTTTTCATACCACATTAATGAGAAACCAGTAAAGTGATTTAAACTTTTAGTAGAGTTAAATGAGAATATAACAACATAAATAATTGGCAAATAGAAGAATAAAACAATTAAAATTAGCCAGGTATTAGGTACTATTTTTGACCATAAACTTTTATTTTCTTTTTTCATTGTCTACTCCTCTCCGATTCTTTTATCAATCTTTTTTGTAAAGTACATAGAAACGATAATAATGATTGCCATAATTAAAGAGATAGCACTACCAAAGTTCCAGTCTCCTGTTGTTATAAAGTAAGTTTCAATCAGATTACCAATTAAAACATAATCTCCACCACCTAATAACTTAGGAATGAAGAACGAACTTACAGCTGGTAAAAATACTAAAGTAATACCTGAAATAACTCCAGGGATTGAAAGAGGTAAAACTACTCTTAAAAAAGTTTGCATTTTGTTAGCTCCTAAATCATAAGAAGCATCGAGTAAATTTTTATCCATCTTTGCTAAAGAAGTATAAATTTGGATTATCATATATGGTAAAAAGTTATAAACCATACCAACAAAGACCTTAAATTCACTTGAAATATTAAAGTTCATTAAGATGCCTTTCCAAGCATATGTTCTAACTAACATGTTAATCCACATTGGTAAAGTAAGTAATAAAATATAGACTGCTTGCTTATTTTCATCCTGTTTAGCAATGACATAAGCAGTAGGATAACCAATCAAAACACAAATAACAGTAGTTATAAAGGCGATTTTTAAAGAAGTATATAAAACTCTTAAAAAATCTGGATCTTGAAAGAATCTGGTAAAATTTTCCAATGTAAATTTGAATACTAACATGTCATTTCCAGCATTGGTAAAAGCATAGAAAACAATCATTAACATTGGAGCTACCACAAATAAAGCTAACCATACAATGTATGGATAAGTCATATTTCTAAAGCTTTTCATCTTTATACCACCATCTTACTCATGACATGAATGTCATTTCGGTCAAATTTTAAACCGACCTTATCCCCTTCTTCGTGTACTGTTGTTGTTTCAATTTTATATTCTCTACCTTGGGTTGCGAAAGTAATTTCATACGAACCTTCTTCGATATCTGCTGTATCAAAATCAAATTTCACATCAGTAATTTCAATTTCCGAATCATCTTGTAAGTTCCATGCTTCAGCAGAAGCCCATGTTTTCAGGTCAGTTGAAATCGCCATTGATTCCTTAACTTCATCAGCTGTGACAAAGAAATCAAAAGCACTGATACCTATATTCTTTTTAGCATCTTCAACATACACTGGAGCAACTACATGAACCTTTATCGTAATTTCAGTATTTTTTTGAGTTTTGAAAGTACAGTCATAAGTACCTACTTTATTTTCAATACTATGAGTAATGCTAGCAATTGATAAATTATTTTCTTCATCATCCCAAGCTTGAGCATTAGCTCTGGCTACTAAGTTAAAATCATCTAATGCATTAACATCTTCTAAGTCAACAAAGAAATCATTGGCACTAATTTTTTCATTTTCAGCTGCATTATAGGTGTCATGTTCTGATAAAATATGCATCGTGACTGTTTTTGAAGCACCAGAAATAGTTTCAACAATTATTTCATAATGAACACCTTTAAAAAGGACTGACTTTACTTCACCTTTCATTAAGGCGCCAGTTCTGCCAACAATCTTTATATCTTCTGGTCTAATCAATACATCAACAGGTTCGTTTTCTTTGAAACCAAAATCTTCACAATCAAATATCTTATCATCAAATTTAACTTTATAGTCTTCAACCATTACCCCTTCAATAATGTTGCTTTCGCCAATAAATTTAGCTACATATTCATTAGCTGGTTCATTATAAATTTCTAAAGGTGTACCGATTTGTTGAATTTCACCATCTCTCATGACAACAATCTTATCAGACATTGTCAATGCTTCTTCCTGATCATGAGTGACATATATAAAAGTAATTCCTACTTCTTGTTGAATTCTTTTTAATTCACGTTGCATTTCTTGTCTCAATTTTAAATCTAATGCTCCCAGTGGTTCATCTAATAGTAAAACTTCAGGTTCATTTACTAAGGCTCTAGCAATTGCGACACGTTGTTGTTGCCCCCCTGATAATAATGTGACATTTCTATGTTCATAACCTTCAAGATTAACTAAAGATAGCATACGAGTAACTTTTTGGTCTATTACATCTTCAGCTACTTTTTTAATTCTTAAACCAAAAGCGATGTTATCAAAAACATCCAAATGCGGAAACAAGGCATATCTTTGAAAGACAGTGTTAATTTCTCTTTTATATGCTGGAACATCATCAATACACTGTCCATCAAAAATGATAGTTCCTTCATCCTGCTGCAAGAAGCCACCTAAAATTCTAAGCAGTGTTGACTTGCCACATCCTGAAGGTCCTAATAATGTGACAAATTCATTTTCATAGACATTCAAGTTAATACCCTTTAAAACAACTTGATTGTCAAATGATTTTACAATGTTTCTAAACTCAATTAATTTTCTCATTTCTTTCTACCTCTAAAACAATGGCGGTGTACAAATCCATAAAACTTTTGCCCTATTTTTAGTTTTATTTTCTAAATAATGTTCTTTTTTACACTTTAAGTAAAATGTACCGCCTTGTTTTACTTTATAAGTGTTTTTCCCGTTTACTAAATTAATCGTTCCTTTTAATACATAACCAAATGTTTCACCATCCTCTTTTGGAGAAACAACTTTTGATTGAGCATTTGGCTGTAATTCAATAATTATTGGTTCCATCTGATTTTTTTGAGCATTTGGAACCACATAAGTAATTACTACTTCCTGAGATTCATCAACAAAATAATCTTCTTCGTTAAATGTTATTTTCTCATCCTGTTCTTCCGTAAAAAAGACAGCCATTGTTGTCCCCAATGCTTCGACAATGTCCATCAAAGTTGGTAATGATGGAGTAGCTAAATTATTTTCCAATTGTGATAAAAAACCTTTTGTAAGCTCACATCTAGAAGCCAATTCTTCTTGAGTCAAATCATTTGAGACTCTCAGTTGTCTAATTCGTTCACCTATATCCATCCAATCCCTCCTTTGTTTAGAATTGCTAAACTATTTTATTAATTATAGTAAACAAGATTAATTATAAAGATTTTAAAAAAATATGCAAGTTTTTTATTGTTCTTTATAAAAAAATCCCCACTAATCTAGTTTTACAAAACTTCAAAGAATATAAATAATATTCTTTGATAATGCATACAATATCGCTATACAATTTGGCATCCTTTTATGATAGTTATATTCATTTTTCAATTATATTGTTTTTTTTCTTTTTTATTTAAACAATTTAAAAACACCCAAGATTATTTTACTTGAGTGAATATTTATCTTATTGATATATCTTTGATATCTAATTTAATAAGTTCATGTTACTTCAATGGACCAATCTATCCATTACTATCTATAAGATGTATTAATATCATTAATATGAAAAAATAGAATTTTTATTTATTATCTTAATCTGTATCTGATTCATCCTCATTATAACCAAAATTTTCATCATCATAAAAACATCCACGACATTTAATACCATGTTTGCTGTGATAGCCATAACTATCTTCATCAATAAAATCTGATTTGTACTGTTCTTCATCTACCCATTGATCAGTTTGTTCATCTTGATTATAATCATGCTCTCTCTCATCATCTTGCCAATAATCTTCTGGAATATTGTTGTAGATAAATAAATGACATTCATTATGACATTTTTCGATTAATTCGACTAATTTATAATAACCATCACACTCTTGCTCTTGATTTAAATTATCAAGAAAGTTATTTGATTTTTCATTAACCATTTCTATTGTTTCACTATAGTGGATTAAGATTTCTTGTAATTCTTTTTTTAATTTTTCAAATTTCATAAATATCTCCTAAAATTCCATTGTAGCTTTTATTGCTTTTTTCCAACCGCGAATTAATTTTTGAACTTGCATTGAATTTAAATATGGTTCAAATTTTTGTTCAACTTTATATTTGTCTATTAAATCATTTTTATCGGCAAAAATATTTGTTGCTAAACCTGCTAGCATTGCTGCTCCCAGTGCTGTAGTTTCAAAATTTTCTGGTCTGACAATTCTTGTTTGCAGTAAATCTGATTGAAATTGCATCAAATAATTATTTCTACAAGCCCCACCATCCACCTGTAAAGCCGTAATAGTTATATCTGTATCTTGTTGCATGGCTTCAATTAAATCATAGGTTTGATAAGCTAAAGATTCTAAAGTTGCCCTAATAAGATGATTTGTTGTTGTTCCTCTTGTTAAACCAAAGATTGCACCTTTAGCATTTTGATCCCAATAAGGTGCTCCTAATCCAGTAAAGGCAGGAACAACATAAACTCCATCACTACTTTCTAATTCATAGGCGATTCTTTCAGTTTCAGAAGCTTTTTCAATAACTTTTAAACCATCTCGAAGCCATTGTATAGCTGCTCCAGCTACAAAAACCGAACCTTCTAAAGCATAAACAATTTCATCTTTTATTTTCCAACCTACCGTTGTGACCAAACCATTTTTTGATTCTACTCTTTTATTTCCAGTATTAAACAGCAAGAAACAGCCTGTTCCATAAGTATTTTTACACTGACCAGTTTCAAAACACATCTGACCAAACAAAGCGCTTTGCTGATCTCCAATACAAGCTGCAATTGGCAGTTTAGTTCCAAATATACTAGTATGACCGTAAACTTCACTAGAATCTTTTATTTTTGGTAACATGCAGTTTGGAATATTCCAAATATCCAAAAGTTCTTGATCCCACTGTAAAGTGTCTAAATTCATCAACATCGTTCTAGAGGCATTAGTTACATCAGTAATATGAACACTACCATTAGTTAATTTATAAACTAACCAGCTATCAACTGTGCCAAATAGTAGTTCTCCATTTTCTGCTCTTTTTTGACCATTTTCAATATTATCTAAAATCCACCTGATTTTACTACTTGAAAAATAAGGGTCAATTGGCAAACCGGTTTTACGCTTAATTACATCAGTATATCCTGCCCTGACTACCTTTTCACATAGTTCGTTTGTTTGTCTTGATTGCCACACCAAAGCATCATAAACAGGCAAATCTGTTTTTTTATTCCACACAATTGTTGTCTCTCTTTGATTGGTGATTCCAATTGCTTTGATATCTTTAACATCGATTTTAGCTTTTTCTACTGCATTTAAACAAACATATTGCACTGAAGTCCAAATTTCAGAAGCTGACATCTGAACCCATCCAGGTTTTGGAAAATTATTAGCCACTTCCTGTTGACTAATAGAAATTATTTTTAAATCATCGTCAATTATCATCGCTCTTGAAGAAGTTGTTCCCTGATCAATTGCCAGTATGTATTTACTCATATAATTAGCTCCTTTATTATTTTTATTTTATCATAATATACTGATAAAATGTCTTTATTTAATTTAATCTAAAAGTAAAGTATAATTAATTTGAGGTGAACTTTGATGTTTTTGCCAATAAACAAAAAAGAAATGTTAGAAAGAGGTTGGAAGCAACCTGATTTTGTTTATATCATTGGTGATGCATACGTTGACCATCCTTCCTTTGGGGCAGCTATTATTTCTCGAACCTTAGAAGCTTTTGGCTATAAAGTTGCTGTACTTGCTCAACCAGATTGGAAAAAAGATGCTGATTTTTTACAATTTGATAAACCAAGGCTAGGTTTCCTAGTTACTGCAGGTAATATTGATTCAATGGTTAATCATTATACAGTCAATAAAAAAAGAAGAAGAAAAGATAGTTTTAGTGATCAAGGAGTTATGGGGAAAAGACCAGATCGAGCAACAATAGTTTATTGTCAAAAAATAAAACAACTCTTTCCTGATAGTGCTATTATTATTGGTGGAATTGAAGCCTCTTTACGTCGCTTGGCTCATTACGATTATTGGGATGATAAAGTTAGAAATTCAATACTTATCGACACTCAAGCTGACTTACTTCTATATGGAATGGGAGAAAATAGTATTATTGAAGTGGCTGATAGTTTAAATGCTGGTATTGATGTAAAACATTTAACCTATCTAAGAGGAACTTGCTATAAAACTAAATCATTAGACAATATCTCAGATTATGTTATTTTACCAACTTATGAAGAGATTTGTCATGACAAAAGAAAATATGCGGAAAGTTTTAAAATTCAAGCAGCAAATACCGATGCTATTAGAGCTAAAAAATTAATAGAAACTTATCAAGGTTGGTATATTGTTCAAAATGAACCTGACTACCCTATCAGCAGACAGAGAATGGATGATACTTATGATTTACCATATAAGAGAACTTTTCATCCATCATATAAATATATTCCAGCAATTGAGGAAGTTAAATTTTCAATCACCTCTTCTCGTGGTTGTTTCGGTTCGTGTTCATTTTGCGCCTTAGCAAATCATCAAGGAAGAACCATTTCCTCTAGAAGCAAAGCTTCCATTATAAAAGAAGCTAAATTACTTACTCAATTTAAAGACTTTAAAGGATATATCAATGATATTGGCGGTCCAACTGCTAACTTTTATCAACCAAGTTGTCAACAAAGTCTTAACAATGGAGTTTGCCCTAACAAAAACTGTTTATCACCTAGAGTATGTCGCAGCTTAAATATTGACCACAGCGAATATTTAGATATTCTTAAAACTGTTTCTGCTTTACCAAAAATTAAAAAGGTTTTTATTAGAAGTGGTATTAGATACGACTACTTAATCTATGATAAAGATGATTCATTTTTTAGAGAATTAGTACAAAATCATATTTCTGGACAACTAAGAGTTGCTCCTGAACATATCGATCCTAAAGTACTAAATCTTATGGGTAAGCCTACCAAAGAAGTTTATTTACAGTTTGTAAAAAAATTTGAACAGCTTAACCAAGAGTACAAAAAGAAGCAGTTTATTGTTCCTTATTTTATCTCTTCCCATCCTGGAAGTGATTTAGACAGTGCTATTGAATTAGCTTTATATCTAAAGGAAATAAATCATATTCCTTTACAGGTTCAGGATTTCTATCCTACACCTTCGACAAAATCAACCTGTATGTATTATACCGGTTTAAATCCAGATACAATGCAGGAAGTTTTTGTCGAAAAAGATTTAGAAAGAAAGAAAATGCAAAGAGCTTTAATGCAATATGGTTTTCCACAAAACTATAACTTGGTTTATAGAGCATTAGCCTTAGCCAATAGAAAAGATTTAATTGGTTATGGTTCTAATTGTCTAATCAGACCTAAAAAGCGCTAATGCTTGAGCATTCAAATCATTAGTGATATTATTATTAGTGGAGTGATAAGATGAAAAAAATTATATTAATTTTGTTATCAATATTATTTAGCATCAGTTTATTAACTGTTAGTGCTGCCAATGACTCAGCTGTTATTACTATCAATGGTTCAACCAGCACTATTTGTGATGGTTTAGCCTTTGTTGAAGTAAATGCCAACAGTCAAGATGGTGTTAAAAACATTAAAGGTCAAATCAATTACGATAAGTCCGTATTAGCGATTTTTGGCGTAGAAGTTTCTGACAACTTACATAATTGGGATTTTTCAGTAGATACTTCAAAAGCTGGAGTGATTTCCTTTAACGGTACCGCTAAAGCGCATGACCCTATTGATTCTGATAGACTACTATTTAAAGTGACTTTTATTGTGCATGGTTCTCTGGAAAAAACAACCGTTGTTTCCTCTAGTAATGTTACTGCAGAAATTACTGAAATTGAGATAATAACAACTACTGTTGTAACTAATCAAGAAGAAATTGATTATGCTGAAGAAAATGGCTTGCCAGTACCAGATCCTATTACAGAAAAAGTTGAAGAACAAGTCGAAAAGAAAAGAAATATTACCTTTGAAAATGGATCTCATTCTATCAAAGTAGTTAAACCAGTTAGTAAGAATTGTTATTTGAAAAATATTGAAGTTGAAAATGGAACATTATCTCCAGTTTTCAATAAACTTACTAATGCTTATAAAGTGACAATTAATGATAAAGAGGAATTAAAAATCAATTATACAAAAGAAGATGAAAAATCAGTAGTTGTCATTCAAGATGAGGTAAACAATCAGATTATAATTACTGTTACTGCAGAAGATGGAAGTAACAATAGCTATGTTTTAACAATTATTAGACAGCCTAATTACAATCATACTGATCCTGATGCTAATGTTGAAGATCCTACTTTACCAATTAATCCAGGAACAATTGATGGTGAAAATGATAATCATTTGGCTTCAATTAACAATACCAGAACATTGATTATTATTGCTCTTGTTATTGTTTCGTTTATTGGAATTGGTGTTGGAGGCAGTTTAATTTATAAAGGAAGTCGTGAATAACAACTTCCTTTTTTTTATAATTTTTAAGTAATATCAACAATTTTTTACACAAAATTAAAAGATAAACAACTTTGGTATTATATTAAATCGGCTTTATCTATTATTGAATTGCTTATGCATTTAAAAATTTTCCATAAAAAGACATCAGTCTTTTTTATTTATATTTTTTCTAACATGTCTGTTAAAGCATTCAAACCTTCAACACTACACTGTTCAATAGTTCCAGCATCGACTGCTTTGGCCAAAGTTGGATCTAATGGTAATTTAGCTAATACCTTCAAATTAAACTGGTTAGCTAATTCTTCAATATTACCATCACCAAATAATGGAATATTCTTACCACAGTCACCACAAACAATATAACTCATATTTTCTACTAAACCTAAAATCCTGACCTTCATCATTTCTGCCATTCTAACAGCTTTTTCTACAATCATTCGAACTAAATGTTGAGGAGTTGAAACAATTATAACTCCATCAATTGGTAGAGATTGGAAAATTGTTAGAGATACATCACCTGTTCCTGGAGGTAAATCTATAAATAAGTAATCAATATCTCCCCAAATAACTTCGGTGTAAAACTGTTTAACTAATGAAGTTATTAAAGCGCCTCGCCATAAAACTGGTTGTCCTTTTTCTTTTAATATTAAGTTAGTAGAGACTATTTTGACTCCATTTTTACTTTCTAAAGGTAAAATGCTCACCCCATCACTAAATAAAAATCCATCTACACCAAAGGCTTGCGGTATTGAAGGTCCTGTAATATCAGCATCTAAAATACCAACATTGTATCCCTTAAAACGCATTGCGCTGGCAAGTAAAGAAGTTACAATTGATTTACCTACTCCACCTTTGCCAGAAACAACAGCTATTACTTTTTTAATATTACTGTATTGGTTAGCTTTGACTTTTAAATCTCTATCTGGACAATCTAGTGAACAAGTTGAACAATCATTATTACATTGCTGTTTTGTAGCATCAGCGACAAAATCAGATTGCCTACTGTCACAATCTTCTTGACACAATGAACAGTTATTATTACATTCAGTCATAAAAATTTCTCCCTATTAATCTCTTTTAAAAAGGTTATCTCTAACCTTTCAATCCTTTTGCTTGTCTTTCCATATTTTCAATTATTACATCAAATATGTCTCCTAAAGAAGAACAATATTCTAGTACCAACCATGGCTCATTAGTATGATAATGAATCTTGATTAATTCATCATCCCCTACTGCTAATAAACTGTCACCACTAAAATTTTCGATAAAATAATCACTGATTACATCTTCATTTAGGTTTTCACCTGAAATTAATAACTGAACATCATATTTGAATTCTAACATCTATTTTCTCCTTTATTTTTCTTTTTAACTAACGCTCTAATACAAGCAATAGCAATATATAAACTGTATAATCCTACACCTATTGAAGCTATAACTAAGGCAGTCATATTTACATCATTAAATGAAAAATTTGTAAAATTAACTGTTTGCTCTAAAACATAATAAACCAACAATACTGGTAAAAGCAAACATAATACAATCATTAACATTAAAATTCGACTGTCTTTTTCTACCAGTTGATCAACTCTTTTAGCATTTTCTGGAACTGTAAACTCTTTTGCTTCTCGAAGTTTAGGAATAAAAAATTTACGATAATAAAGCTCAAAAGAAACAAATAATACCCCACTTATAATTACAGCAGGTATTATATCCCAAAATGAAAATGAAAAAACAAATGCCAAAATAACAATCATTACTCTAGTATCCAGAATTCTGAAGGCTTTTTCTTCTACATCTTCAATAAAGTAAGCTTTTTTGGTTAATTTATCAAATAAAATTAGACGATTATAACCATCTTTAAACGTTCTGTCAGTAATGACAGTTATTTTTCCGTATTTATTTTTCATAATCCCTCCTAATCAACAAAATATTTTTCCACTCTTACATTTATATTACAAACTATTTCATCAACTATCGTTTCTGATAAATCAGCTAATTCATTTAAATCTATTTTTAAATTACCACTTTTTCCAATTAAAATAACTTCATCCCCAGCTTTTACATTTTCTATATCAGTTACATCTACCATCATTTGATCCATGCATATTCTTCCAACAATGTTTGCTTTTTGACCTTTTATTAAGACATAACCTTTATTGGAAAGCCTTCTTGGATAACCGTCTCCATATCCAACTGATAAACTAGCAATTTTTCTTTCTTTATCACTAACATATATATGGCCATAACTGACACCTTCATTAGCTTTTATTGTTTTAACCATTTCAACTTGGCTTTTCCATGTCATAACTGGTTTTCTTTTATATTTATTTATAACTGCGCCAACATCAAAACCTAATAACATAAATCCAGGTCTAACATAATCGTAAATAAAATCTGGATAATTTAAGATTCCTGCACTGGCACATAAATGGGTTCTACCAGTTTTTAACCCTAATTTCTTTATCTTATTTAAAAACATATCAAAAATTTCTTTTTGTTTATAGGTAAATTGCCTATCACTTTCTTCAAAACTATCAGATCTGCATAAATGTGAATAAGTTCCATTAATCTTTAAATACGGATTATCATAAATTGTTTTTATTTGTTTTTCAGTTAAGTTAGCATTAACTCCTATTCTATTCATACCAGTATCAACTTTAATCTCAACCTTTAGTTGAATATCATTTTCTTTACAATATTCAATCATTTCAACCCCGTGATCATAATCCACAATTGAAAAAACAAAGTTATAATTATTAGCAATAAACCACTGCTCTTTACTAGAATATCCCAGTATAAGTATTGAATCTTCTAAACCTAATTTTCTAAGTTCAATAGCTTCTGCCAGTGATGCCACAGCAAAATCTTTTACCCCTTCTTCTTGCATTATTTTAGCCAGTTGATAGGCTCCATGACCATAGTAGTCAGTTTTTATAATGCCTATAATGTTGGTTTGTTCAGGTAAAATATTTTTCAATCCTTTTAAATTATCTCTAAAATTACTTTTAGAAATTTCTCTGTAACATCTTTTTAAAATCATTTATTAGTCCTTTAGCTTTAGTTCAATTAGCTTATTTATTAATTCTTTATAACCTAAACCTGTTGCCTTAAACATAGCAGGATATAAAGAGTGAGAAGTAAAACCTGGAATAGTATTAACTTCATTAAAGATTATCCCTTTAGAAGAGTTAAAGAAATCAACTCTGGCTAAAACATCGCATTCTAAAATATTAGCAATTTTCAAACCCAATCTATTTACTTCATCTTGTACTTCTTTTGAAATATTTTTAGCTGGAACATAGATTTTAGTTTTATAACCATCATATTTTTCAGCATAACCATACATTTCTGTTTCTACAACCACTTCATAAACTTCACCAGTTGTATTAGTTCCTAAAACACCACAGCCTACTTCTGTTCCATCAATAAACTCTTCTAATAAAATCTTATTATCATATGAAAAAGCATCATTAACATACTTAATAAAGTCATTATAATCTTTTATTTTATGAGCGCCAAATGATGATCCTTCTCTAGCTGGTTTTACATAACAAGGTAATTTCAGTTTTTCTTTTGCTTCTTTAAACATTTCTTCAAAAGAAGGACAGTTTTCTTTTGTATAAACAAGATACTTAGCCATTTTTATACCAGCATTTTCACAAATAATATGAGTAAATTCTTTGTCCATAGCAATAGCACAACTTGTCATATTAGTTGAAATACAAGGTATACCACTTAAATAACATAAACCTTGAATTGAGCCATCTTCACCATATTTACCATGTAAAATTGGGAAAATTGCATCTACTCTATCAATTTTATTAGTTTTTAAATTGTAAAAACCATGATGAACATTGCTAGCTGACAAAATAACTTCCTGGTTATTTTCATCCTGTTGCCACTTTCCATTTTCTATTTTATCAACACTACCACTATAGTGATACCATCTTCCATCTGTGGTAATACCCACCATATATTTTGTGTATTTTTCATCTAGATTTTTTAAAACAGATGATGCAGACATTAAAGAAACTGGATGCTCACTTGATTGTCCACCAAATAGTACTGCAATAACGCTCATAAATAATCCTCCAACTTTTCAATTAGACTTGCAAACTTCATTCCGTTGCTGGCCTTAAAGAAAATAACATTTCCTTTTGTTAAATATTGTTTAATTTCTTCAACAATTTCCATAGCATTATTATAATGCTTTGAAACAATATTTTTTTCCGTTAATTTTTCTTGTAATGCTTTTATCTGATTGCCTACAAGGTATATCTTATCAAACAAGCTAAAATCTATCAAATCAGCCATATTGGCATGTAAAAATAGTGAATTTTCACCCAATTCCAGCATATCACCAATAACTACAATCTTTTGATACTTATCACTATAATCTATAAGTGTTTCTAAAGAAGCAGCTAAAGATGAAGGATTTGAATTATAAGTATCATCTACAATAATAGCATCTTTTATCACCTTTACCTGCATCCTATGTGGTGTAAGTTCTATCTTATCAAAACCTTGTTGAATTTGATTAATTGATAAACCAAATCTTTTGCCAATAGCAATAGCTGCCAGTCCATTTAAGACTTGGTGTTTACCTAAAATTGGAAGATGGAAAACTGTTTCTGGATAGTTTTTAACAGTAAAGTTGGTATATTTATCTTCAATTGTATAATCTAAGGCTAAAATATTGCTTGCTTTTTCAAAGCCATAAGAAACTATTTGATTATCTTTTAAACCCATCTTTTTTAATTGTTCTTTTACCCCATAAGCATCATAAGCATAATAACAGCAGCCATCTTTTTTCAAACGAGAATTAATCCAGCATTTTTCTTTAACAATATTGTCTAATGTTAAAAACTGTTGTGCATGTGCTAAAGCAATATTGGTAATAACGGTAATATCTGGTTCAACCATATTAACCAACATTTCCATAATGCCAAAATCATCAATTCCCATTTCAATAACTGCAAATTCAACATCATCATCCATATTAATTAAAGTTATTGGAACTCCTAACTTATTATTATAGTTTCCAATTGTTTTAAATGTTTTGTATTTAGATGATAATACTGCTGCAATTATGTCTTTGGTTGATGTTTTTCCAGAAGAGCCAGTAATACCAATAAACTTGCAATTTAAAGACATACGATAATATCTAGCCAAAATCTGTAAAGCCTTTAAAACATCATCGACAACAATTAAGTTACCTTTTGGTTTTTCAATTTTAGAATCTTTTTGCCAAAAACTGGCTTTGATACCTTTAGTAAATAAATCAGCAACAAAAAGGTGACCATCAGTATTTGCTCCTTTAAATGGAGCAAACATTTGGTCCTCTTTCAATAATCTTGAATCGCAATTAACACCTCTAATTATTTGACTTCCATCACCAATTAGTTTTCCACCAACAATTTGTGCTATCTTTTCTAAACTATAATTAATCATAAAGATTCCTTTCAACAAGAAAAAGCACTAATAATAGTGCTCTATTACATATTTTTACTTTTAATTAAATCAACTATTTCCATCACATATTGATGACAAATTTCATCAGTTGATGCTTCAATCATAACTCTAACTAATGGTTCAGTACCACTTGCTCTTACCAAAACTCTGCCATCACCATGTAAAATTTCTTCTACTTCCTTACATTTAGCGATTACTTCTTCATCTTTTAAACAAGCCTCTTTATTTTTAACTGGTACATTAACCAAAAGTTGTGGATAAATATATAAGTCATCGGTTAACTCATTTAAAGTTTTGTTTTCGCTAATCATAACCTTTAGAATCTCTAAAGTCGTTAACAAGCCATCACCAGTAGTAGCATGCTCGGAAAAAATAATGTGTCCAGATTGCTCACCACCTAAAACATAACCATTTTCACACATATTCTGATAAACATATTTATCACCAACAGCTGTTTTTTCATAGCCAATATTCAACTTATCAAGCTTTTTAAAAAGACCCAAATTAGCCATCACTGTTGTAACAATTTTATTGCCTTTTAACTTTCCTTGACTAGCTAAATATTTTCCACAGCAATATAAAATCTTGTCACCATCAACAACAGTACCATCACCAGCAACAGCAATAACTCTGTCTGCATCGCCATCATAGCTAAAACCACAGTCATAATCACCCTTTTTAATTGCCTCAACTAAAACATCTATATGGGTTGAACCACAATCTAGATTGATATTTACGCCATTAGGCTGATTGTTAATGGCATCTACTTGGCAATTGATACTTCTTAAAAATCTTTCAACAATAAAACTAGCAGAGCCATTTGAACAGTCAATTAAAAGCTTGTAGTTTGATAAGTCTAATGGAAATTCTCTTTTTAAATACTTTAGATAAATCTTTAAACCTTCAGTATAATCAAAAACTTGTCCAATGTTTTCATTAGTTGCATAAGCAAGTTTACTATCGTTATATATATACTCTTCTATTTTCTCTTCTAAATCACTATCTATTTTAGTTCCTTGATTAGAAATTATTTTAATACCATTATCATAGTATGGATTATGAGAAGCAGAAATCATTAAGCCACAACTAAATCCTTCATTTTTAACTAAATAAACTAAACTTGGAGTGGAACATACTTTTAAAAGGTATACATTACAACCTCCAGCTGTCAAACCAGCAGCTAGGGCACTTTCAAACATTGAACCAGAAATACGAGTATCTCGACCAATCAATGCTTTTCCACCATTAAAATGATTTCCTATATATCTACCAATACGATAAGCCATATCTACGGTCAAATCTTCATTAGCTTTACCTCTAATTCCATCTGTTCCAAAATGTATCTTCATTATTGACCTCTATTCAGATATTTCTACCTGAACATACTTTCTACCATCTTCAATTGCATAGGTTACAAAACTGTTGTTTCCAACTACATTGATTGGAACCTCTTGTACCCCAACAACTACATTGCTTAAATCAATAGTAACAGAGATTTCATCTGCTGAAATCGATTCAATGTTTCTCAGTGTTCCTGTAACAATTACATTTACTAAAGCATCTGAATCTTTGACTAATTTAGGCTTGTATTTAGGATCAACATTTTCCCAAGCGACCTTAACACCAGTAATCACCTTACTAGTAACCTTATCAATAGTGATTTTCATATTTACCTTTGTGATATCCATCTTCATAACACCACTAGGCATCGTTAATGTTGTTGAAATGTCAGTATTTTTAGTAATTGTAGAAATATCTAAATCAATATAAACAGCATCAATAACTGCCAATATATCGGTAGGCGCAGAAATTGTTACAATTGAATTATCCAAAGCAATTTCATCAATCGCATAACCTTCAATTAATTTGCCAATTGGTCTAACAATAATTGGAACCTGTTTACTAGGTTGAGTTACTGTCACATTAACTGTCACAAATTCAGGAATAATATCACAATTTACAATTAAACCATTGTTATCGTATGCGACAATTTGAGCTTGCTTTGTAAAGTTGGCATCGACATCAGTAACATCTATTAAAGCCTTAACAAAAGCAATTGAATTAATCGTATCCTGTGAAGCTCTAATCAGTACTTCAGTTGTATCAAATGTTGCACTAGATAAGATAAAGGCTGGATCCATCTTATTTTTATTAATATATTCATAAGAAATATTGTATTTTGTGGTAATCTTCTTTTTAATCGTTACATTAACTCTTGGATTATCTAAAATATTGACTGATAAATCGCTGCTAAAATTAGTTGGAGTTAAAGTGATAACATATGTCCCTTCAGTTAATCCTGATAAATCCGCTGTTACAGCAGAGTTTGTCTTTCCTTTTTGTAAGGAAATATCACTAATTGCTCCAGAAATTAAGACATTAACAGTTTCTGGAATACCACTGATTTCATAAATTTCAGAATTATAGATTACTTTAACTGGAATATCGGTTAAAGTAGATGATTGAGTAACACCAAAAGTATCACTAGTAGATACATTAACTGAAATATACATAACAATTGCCATTGCTAGAGCAATTATTTTCGAAAGTCTTTTACTAAAGAAGGCTTTGGTCAGTAGAGAAGACAGCCATCTAAAGAAATAAATAAAGGCATTTTCTAAAGAAGCATATGTTCTGGCAACCTTTTTAGAGTTAGCAGCAATTTTTTGAGCTATTTCTAACTTATCTTTTGGATTAGTGCTTAAATTATCTTTTTTAGACATTTTCACTACCTCCTTTTCCAGAAGTTTTTTCTATTTTATCTGTGCCAGTGGTAACACTAGTAGTTTTAATAACATTTATACCACCAGTATTTGATGTTGTACCTTTAGGCACAGCAACTTTTCTAACTGTGACATTTTCATCAACAGTATTTTCGGCTAAAGTTGACGAGATTAAACTTTCTACTAATTTTTTAGGAGCATTAATTTCACTAACATCCTCTTCTTCAAAATCAATAGTTTTAAAGCTGATTGTATTGAAGTTTTTCATTTCATGACTATCAAGATTACTTAATTGATTTTCGATTTCAATATCTTGATCTAGTCTTTCAAATTCTTTCTCAAATTTATTTACTAAATCGTCAATTGAAACGGAAACACTACTTGTTCTTGGCCTACTTTCACCAGAAATATTTTCTTTATTTAAAACAATACGCTCTAAGTAAGCTCTTAATTTTCTCTCGTTCATTTGGATTAATTTACCTTGCTCTGCTACTGAAACTCTTCCTGTTTCTTCTGAAACAACAATGGTGACAGCATCACTTATTTCACTGATACCAATAGCTGCTCTATGTCTTGCCCCATATTTAGCAGGCAAATCCATCGTTGTTGGCGGAAAATAAGCTGAAGCACATGACAATTTATCTCCTTGAATAATAACTGCTCCATCGTGTAATGGAGTTGTAGTCATAAAAATTGAACAAATTAACTCAGCACTGACTAAAGAATTCATTCTTATTCCAGTATTAACATAATCTTCTAAAGAATGAGCTTGTTCTAGTGTAATTAAAGCACCCGTTTTGCTAGCGGTTAAGTTAGCAGTAGCTGCCATTAATTCATCAATTAAAGATTCCTTTTCTGTTGATGTTAAAGTTGCAATTCTAGCTAGAGCATTGCTTTTGCCAAGTCTTTCTAAAATTGATCTAATTTCAGGTTGAAAAATAACAATAATAGCTAAAAATCCCCATGAAACTATATTGTTTGCTAACCAGGCAACTGTAGTAAGTCCTAACAATTTAGAAACTGACTGAACAATTACAATTAACAAAATTCCTTGGAAAATTTGAATTGTTTTTTGGTTTGTTCTTACTACCTTAATAAGATAGTTTAAAACAATCCATACTGCTATGATATCTATTCCGACTTGTAGATAATGTATTATTGATTCATAGGTTAATGATATATGCACTACTACACCTTCTCTCTTCTTTTTTAAAAATTTTTACAATTAATTATATCATATTTAATTATCAGTTTATAGCACTACTAAAACAGTGTTAGCCACTGATACCTATATATTCTATACTATTTTTCAGACAACTACAAATTGAAACCAAACTAAGCTATAATATAAACGAAGGTGTAAATATGGAAAATAAAATTGAAGTTATACAATTAGAATATCAGGGAAAACAAATCACTTTGATTCCTACTGCCCATGTTTCAAAAGACAGTGTTGAACTGACTAGAGAAACAATCGATACTATCAAACCAGATAGCATTTGTATTGAATTAGACAAAGATAGATATAATTCTTTGATTAATCCAGTTAAATATCGTAATACTGATATCAGTAAAATCATCAAAGAGAAAAAAGTGTTTATGATGCTGGTAAATGTCATTTTAGCAAATTTCCAAAAGAAGATTGCTGAAAAGTTAGGTTCTAAAAGTGGCCAAGAAATGTTGGTGGGAATTGAAAAAGCTAAAGAGTTAAATGCTAGTTTAGTTTTAGCTGATAGAAATGTAACTATTACCTTCAAAAGAATTTGGGCTAATTTAAATTTTAAAGATAAATTAAAACTTGTTTCACTTTTAATGTCTTCTCTTATTGAGGAAGGAGAAATTACGGAAGAAGATTTAAAGTCTCTTCAACAAAAAGACATGCTTACTGCTGCCCTAGATGAAGTAAGTAAGGAATTTCCCAATATTACCGAAGTATTAGTTGATGAAAGAGATAAATACTTAGCTTATAAAATCAAAAATGCTCCAGGAACAAATATCATTGCTATATTGGGAGCAGCTCATACAATAAATATTCCCAAATATATAAATATGGAATATGAAATAGAACAATACGATGTAATCCCTGAAAAAAAGAAATCAAGTAAATTACTAGGTTGGATTGTACCAATAATCATTGTTGTTTTGATATTGACAAGTTTTAGACTTGATTCTTCTATTGGGTTGCAACAAATCAAAAGTTGGATTATAATCAATGGTTCATTAAGTGCTTTAGGAGTTTTAATTTGCCGAGGCAATATTTTATCAATGTTAACAGCTTTTGTTGCTGCACCAATTACTTCATTAAACCCACTTTTAGCTGCAGGTTGGTTTGCAGGTTTAGTTGAAGCAAAAATTTTAAAACCAACAGTTGCTGATTTCGACAGTTTATCTGATGATTTAAACACCTTTAAAGGTTTTGTGACAAATAAAGTAACTAGAATATTGCTAGTTGTAACTTTAGCTAATTTGGGAAGTACCATTGGAACTTTTGTAAGTGGATTAAATATTGTTAAAGCTATCTTTAATCTACTATAGGGAGGAAAAATGAAACAAGCAGTTAAAAACTACATTCAACAAAACAAAGAAGAAACCATTTTATTGGGAGAAAAACTTTTTAGTTGTCCTGAATTAGGATTTAAAGAGTTTAAGACCAAAGAACTTATTATCGATTATCTTACTAAACATAATCTTAAAGTAAATAAAGAGTTTTTTGAAACTGGTTTTTCCGTTTCAATAGGTAATGGTAAACCACATATAGGTCTAATTGCTGAATTAGATGCTATCCCTACTGTTGGTCATCCTAATGCTAATAAAATAGATAACGCTGCTCACTCTTGTGGTCATAGTACTCAAATAACTATAATGCTAGCTGCTTTAAATAGTCTTAATCAACAGATAGATAAGCTAAAAGGGCAAGTTACTTTATTTTTTACCCCTGCTGAAGAATTCACTGATATTGAATATCGTAAAAAGCTGGTTAATAAAGGAAAAATCAAATATTTATCTGGCAAACAAAATATGCTAGTCAATCATCTTTTTGAAGAATGTGATTTATTTATTCATTTGCATAGTTCATCGGGTAATTCTGGTTATCGCTTTTCAGTTAATTCAACCTTAGCTGGTTTTCTTTATAAAAAAATAACTTTTTTAGGTAAAGCAGCACATGCAGCTGTTAGTCCTGATGAAGGAATTAACGCCCTAAATATGCATAATTTATTTTTAAATGCTGTAAATATGTTAAGAGAAACCTTTAAAGAAGAGGATATGGTCAGAGTTCACGGAATAATTGCTAAAGGCGGAGATACTGTTAATTCAATTCCTGAAGAAGTTATTTATGAATGTTATATTAGAAGTGCCAACCCAAACTACTTATTAGAACTTAATGAAAAAATATCAAATGCTGCCAGATGTTGCAGCAAAGCCTTAGGTGGCAATTGTATTATTGAAGATATTCCTGGTTACTTACCGCTAATTCCAAGTGAACAATTAAGTAAGGTTATTTATAAAAATATGCTTGACTACACTGATGCCAGTAAAATAAAGTGCCATGAAAAAAGTATTGCTGCTGGTGATATTGGTGATGTAAGTTTATTTAAACCAGTTACTCAATATGGTTACACTGGCTTTGAAGGAAGAGTGCATGGCAATAATTTTAAAGTTGCTGATCCTGATGAAGTTTATATTGTTCAAGCTAAAATTGTAGCAAGCAGTGTTATAGATTTATTAACTGATAAATCATTAGTTGATGATATTGTTAATCGTTTTAAACCAAAAATGACTTATCAGCAATATTTAAATTATTTAAATAAAGGGGAGTAGATTTTTGCTATTCCTTCACCATATTTAGGAGGTATTTATGAGAGAAATTACAATGTTAGATTATATTAATCAGACACCTGAAACTGTAAAAAGAATTATTAATAATAGCTATGAATTTACTAAAGTTTTGACTGAAAACTATATAAATAATGATTATGATGGAATTTTATTAATTGCTTGTGGTTCTAGTTATAATGGTTGTTTACTTGCCAGATATTTTATTAGAGACGTTTTAAACTGTGAATGTAAATTAATTACTCCGTTTACATTTTATCATCACGAATATAAACTTCATGACAGGATGATGAAAATCAATGTTTCCCAATCAGGATGCTCAACAAACATCTTAGACTGTTTAAAGAAACTAAAAATTGACAATCAGCAAACTATATGTCTAACAGGTCGAGATGATTGTGATGCTAAGCTATATAGCGACATTTTGGTTAACTGGCAAGTAGGAGAAGAAAAAATTGGTTTTGTAACCAAAGGTGTTATCTCTTTAGCTGCTTTTCTAATGTCATTTGCCTTAGAAACTGCATTAAAAAAGGAGATAATCAAAAAAGATAAATACGAATATTACAAAAATCAAATAAACTTAGCAATGGAAATTCATCCAGAAATAGTTAATAACAGTATTAAATTATTTGAAGAAAATATTTCTGATTTTACTACTAGTCCTCGAGTATACTTGGTTAGCAGTGGACCAAATCTTGGTACTGCTGTCGAAGCAGGATTAAAGATTTCTGAAACAAGTTGTATCAGTGCTTTAACATTTGAAGTAGAAGAATACTTACATGGTCCAATATACCCTTTAGGACCTGATGCCTTATGTCTATTTATTGATAATAATGATTCCTTTTCTTCAGAAAGAATTATTGAGGTAGCAATTGCCAACAATATTGTCAGTAAAAAAACTTATACCATTTCTAATAGTAATAAAATAGATGATTTTAAAGCTATCAGAACAAGCAAGCAAACTGATCCACTGATTTGTCCTCTTTACAAGCTTGCTGGTTTACAGGTGCTGGCTTATTTGATGACCGAAAATACCAATAAGTATGTACCACATCCAAATATCAAAGAATTTAAAAACTCTAATGCTGTAGTTAGCAAAAGCAGAAGTAACCTATACCTAGATTTACAAAAAAACAAAACATAAAAAATAAAGGATATCAGTCCTTTATTTACAAATTTTGTTGAAAAATAAAAAAATATATTTAAAAATAAAAACTATAAAAAATATATTGTTTTTCATTATTTAAGACTCCCTTATTTTTAATTTGTTATTTATTTAAAACATAATTTACCTTATCAATCATAGCATTTACTTCAGCATCAATAAATTGCTTTCCTTTTTCCTTAGAAGCTGAAGTAGCATCACCCATTATTCCATGCTCTGAAAATTCAATCCATCTATATGTAGATTCCTTTAAATCAGAAGGTAATATTGGATAATGTGTAATAGCTTTTTCCATATCAACACCAGCTTCATCACATTCTAATGCCTGTGATGTTTCAAGTTCATCAGCATGCGCCAAAAACGGATCTTTATATGGAGAATCACATATTTGTTCTTGGATTTTTCTAACAACACTCAATTCACTTAATATAACAAGTTTTAAACCATTATATTTCCCAGATTCTTCCCTAATAGTTTGTTTCATAACTGCCCAATTTCCACCATGATGGGAAATAAGAAAAATAATTCTAAAACCATTATCATATAATGACATTATCAAATCCGCTAATAATGATTTCATTGTATTATAGCTTATTGTCAATGAACCTGGATATCCGTATAGTGAATATACCATTCCATAAGGAACTAGAGGCATTTTTATAATACCAGTGGCTTCACAAATTCTTTTGGATTTCTCTTCTACAATACTATTATCTATATCTATATTCAAGTGTGGGCCATGAGCCTCTATTGCTCCCAATGGTAGTAAACACGCTTTTTTTGTTTTTACAATTTCCTGACATTCTGGCCATTTAAGTTTTCCCCACTCAATCATGATAAATCTCCTTTTCTACTACTCACATAATTTGAATATTTGTTTTTCAGCCATAGTAAGCCAACTCTTAAAGTGCAATACATGTATTACACCTATTATCGGTTTTTCATTTAAATTTATTATTTGTTTCCTTCTTTATAAAAATAATCTTCTATTTCTTTCAAACCACAAACTGGGCAAACTGGGATTTCCTTTCTGTTCATTTTTAATCTTTGAACTTCTGGGTTGTTAATGTCATTCAATGCACAGTTCTTATCAACATGATAATAACCCTTTCCTTCATCAAAATAAACTACTGGATTCTGTTTTTCAATTCTAATTTGATTTAATGAACCTATTGTATTTAATATTGTGGCAAACACTAAAGGAATAAATGCAAAAATAACACCAATCAAAATTATCACTTCTCTTTTTGTAATATAACCATATAAAATAACTATTATTGCTATAGCAATTATTAATGTAATTATTATCTGCGTTTTTTTCATAAAATCATTCTCCATCTCCAAATGTCCAATTTCCTAAGACTTTTTCTTTCTGATTTTCTTTTAAAAACATTTTCTTAGCTTCTTTTTTAACTGTATTTGGAATATATCCACCCAATGTTCTTTTGGTATTATTTGCATCAGAAACTCTATTTTCCATATCTTCGCAAGCTTTTAATGACATTGTTATATTGTTTTTCAATAAGATTTTCATTGTAGTTTTAAAATCCTCTAATGATTCAACAATTTCTAAAAACTTTTGCTTTTCATAATTATTTACATATTTGATTGAATGTTCTAAAAAAACGGTTTCAAAAAATGCACAAGCAACGCCATGTGGTATAGAAGCATTTTCGGTCAAAATATAACCTGCAGGATGTGGAAATCCTGTTCCACTTAAAGCTATTGCCATACCACCATACAATGATCCATAATGCTGATTGCGTCTTAATTCTTCATCATTTGGATTAAATTCTCCATCAGCTATTTTTTTCAAACATGAATATGTTAACTCCGTTCCTCTCATAGCTAAAAGATTTGATAATTCTGTAGCATTTGTACTAAACCAACTTTCGACACAATGACACAATGCATCCAATCCAGTTGCTACAGTCAATCTTATAGGCATTGTCATTGTGTATCTATAATCATAAAATGCCACTTTCGGAAACATTTCATTAGAAACAACAACCCTCTTTATGCCATTGCTGTCTTCTGTTAAAACAATTACATTTCCAATTTCACTTCCAGTACCAGCAGTAGTGCTTATTACAGCAATGTTTAAACATTTTGTAATTGTTTTAGAATAGATTTCTTCTGGTTTTTCAAAATTCATAGAGGCAAACACTGCAGCAGCTTTTGTTCCATCTATAACTGAGCCACCGCCTACCGCTAACAAGTAATCTGCTTTATAATTTCTAGCTATCTCACCTGCTTTATACGATGTTAACAAAGTGGGATTCTCTACTAATTCATCAAACAAAATATATTCTATATTTTCTTTTTTAAACGCTTTTTTAATATCAGTTAAAGCGCCACATAATTCTGCTGAATTTCCACTCGTTAAAATCATGCATCTTTTTCCCAAATTTGAAAAATAACCAGATTGACTAATAACACATTTTTCCCCACTTACTATTCGTGTTGGCAAATACATATCAAATAATTTCACATTTATCACATATCACCAAATGTTTTATATTTGATGTTTTCCTTTCTAGCCTATTACTTAACCAAACATATTTTATAGACCACAAACATGTTTGTTCATTATTTATACTAATTATTATTCATATAGTTTTTTGATATTATCAAGTATGCCTTCAAAAATAAAAGATATCATTTATTCTATAATTAAGAACGTAATAACTTCATATTATTACTTTTCGCCCAAAAACAATTTAATTATTATTCAACCCACAACTTAAATTCTTTGTTTTCTACAATTAATTTTTCAATTCAATTTAAACCTTTTTTATAATTAATTATTTATTTTATTTAATTGGTTCACCAGCAAAAAAACGTCGTGGATTTTCAATAATCATCATATTTATTTGTTCTTCTGTTATTCCTCTTTGTCTTAACATTGGAAGTAGATTAACAAATAATTCGCAATAATCCCTAATAGATGTATTTCTACTTGCATCACGTTTGAATGGTGAAAAAGAATAGGCATAATCGCTTGCCGCTCCAGCATCATGAGATAAAAAAATATGCTTTTCATAGCCTTTCCCTTTTTTTATTAAATTTGATATAATGTTCGCTAATTGTTCAGTCGTGTTTCTATGGGTAATTCCTATTTGATCAGCACCAACATATGAACCCTTATCCATAATGAACATAATATATTCTTCATCCATACAATCAAATGTGTGCCCAATATAAATTTTATGTGGAGCTACACCAGCTTTTAAAAAAATGTTTTGCTGATAAATACCTTGTTTTAACTTACTTTGTGTATGAGTCATAATTGGGCAGCCTGTAACTAAAGATGCTTTCGCAGCAGCAAGCATCATAATTTGATTTACTTCACTTTCTCCTCTATATTTATCAGTTGCCACTTTAATAAAACCAGCTTTATAATCTGTTCCTTCAATGCCCTCTGTTAAATCTCTTATAAAGTAACTAGCCAAACAATCCACATCTGTTCCACGCATTATCCATGGTTCTTCCATAAAATACAATCCCGTAGCACAAATAATATTTATTCCTGCACGTCTCGCCCCTTCTTGCATTGTTTGAAGGTCTCTTCCTAAATTTACAGGTGTAGGATCAACCATTGTTTTAACCCCATATTTTTTTACTGCTTCAACATTTTTAACAAACAAGTCCAAAGTTTCATCCATATCACACCAATCTTTATAAGCATGCATCATAGACATATCCAAACTTGCAATATGTTCATGCATCAAAGTGATGCCCATTTCTTCTGTATTAATTGGACCTAATACACTATTAACAATTGCCATAATTTCATCCTTTATGATAAACATGTACTTTATCTATATATGAATATCATTTTCCTTTCTAAAATTTATATAATATAATGAAAAATCTTTTTTGTGCTTCATCTTCTTCAAAAGGAGTGAGTCAGTAAGTTTAACTATTTTGGTTCTATTCAAATTGCCAAATGCATACAATTATACTTGTAGCTATTTTCATTTCCATAACAACACCAAAAGTTAAATTTATTTCTATGAAAATTTTCTTTGAATAAATTAATTTTTTTTAATATGTTAACAATGACCTAAAAAGATTGTTTATTATCTTACCAGTCCGTCAGCATATTTTTTATACTCCTTTATTGTTTTCTTTAGTTTTTCTAAATCGCCGTATTCATTAATCAGTAGACTTCCTAAAATATAGCCATCCGCACCAGATTCATAAATAATCTTTAAATCCTCTGGTTTTCTAATACCTTTTGCACAATAGATAGGGCGGTTTGGACATTCTCTACGTAAAATAGTCACACACTCTTTTAATCTATTGGTAGTATAACCAGCTTTTAATTCACTTTCATAAGGCAGCGCTTGCATATAAATAAATCCATTTCCATCTTTTGCTTTTGCCAATTCCTCTTCTTTCATATAATACGAAACTGAAGATTGTGTTAGCATCAAACCAGCAGATTTGTAAGAATCAATTAAATCCTGAGTATAAGTACCCACCATGAAAATCGTGGCAATGTTGTTATTCTTAAAAAACTTGATTATATTATCAACTCCCAACGCATTTGTCATTTCCATATATATACCAGGATAAACTTCAATATTTGGGTATTTTTTTTTGAATTTAGAAATTTCTTCTAAATGTTTTTTGTAATCAGAGCATTTTTGATAAGCTTCAATTGCCCATGGTTTTAAATGATCTTGTTCACGATATGGATTAGATACAGGAATTGACCATTCAATAGCTTCACAGCCAGCTTCAACATAGATATCTAAAATTTTTTCACTTTCTTCTATTGATGGAAAACCACTAAGAAACCAACATATCATCTTCATATTTATCACACATCATCAAATTAGTTTTTAGGTTTGATGTTCTCCTTTCTAACTTATTACAAAAATATACATATTTATAATTATATATGTTTTTAGTGTAATCAATATAATATTTTTTACAACTAGTATCTTACTTAATAAGCGTAGTTCTTATATTAGGAACTACGCTTATTTTTACTACATAATCCCTAATAATGTTAAAACAACTACAACTATCAACGTTCCAAAAACTAGAACTGTAGTATTAACTCTTTTCTTACGTAAATTTAAGAATAAGAAAATTACTGCCAATTTCAGCAAACCAGGAAAAATACCATCAATTACAGACTGTAGTGATGTCATTGCACCTTCAACCCCATAAGTGTAAGCCAAATTAACACGTACTGTGTTATAACACATTCCACCTACGACCATCAAACCTAGTATTGATGCTCCCTCTAGAATTATATTCATTAATCCTGATTTTTGTAATCTAGTAAGAAGGTCTGTTCCCATTTCATAGCCTATATGGCCACCATAAAAACGACAGACCAGAGCAGGGATATTGTAGACTAAAGCATAAATTAGCATGCCAATAGCCTGTCCTTCTAACATCATTGATATGCCAATTGAAGCACCGATAATACGGAAACAGCTCAAGAAAATTGAGTCAAAGATTCCAGACATAGGTCCCATTAATGCTGCCTTTACAGAGTTAATTGTCTGCACATCAAAATCTGGATCCGTTTTATTCTGTTCTTCAAGAGCTACCATCAGTCCACCAAACCAACTATAAACTTGTGGTGTAGTGTTATACCATACTAAATGACGTTGCAATGCTTCTGAAAAGGCTTCTTTGTCGTCACCATATATTTTCTTTAAGCAAGGTCCGACCATAAAACAGAATGGTTTATGCGTTAGTCTTTCATAGTTACAAGAACATGCACCCAATAATGAGCGCCAATTAAGAGCTGAAATTTCTTTTTTGGTTAATAATTTTTCTCTAGTTTGTACATTAGAAGTCATCTTCATCCTCCTCCGCTCCAGCAACAGCTGTAGCAACATCTCCTGTCCTTAACGATTGTGCAATTGAACCAAGGTCAAACCTCAGATATATAATAATCATTCCAAGAACTGCTATACCAATTGTTGGCATATTGAAAAACGCAACCAAAATAAATCCCAAGAAAAAATATGGAGCATTATTCTTGTTCATAATCATTGAAATCAAAATAGCCATACCAATTGCAGGTAATACTCCACCTGCATTTGCCATACCATTCATGATTGGCTCTGGAATCTTATTGACTAATGCAACTACCGTTTCACTACCATACATCCAAGCCAAAAATACAATTAAGAATTTCAGCAGGATATTCCCAATACCTTCTAGGAACATAACTAAATATACGCCTTTATCATTTCCTTCTTCAGCATATTTATCTGCAATCTTAGAACTGAACGAGTATAATGCCCATAATATATCTTGTAGCGATGTAGTTATGACCGCAATTGGTACAGCCAAAAGCAATGCAGCATTAGTATCCAGTCCTGCAGATATTGTAAATGCAGTCGCTAAAATACTGCTTACTCCTGCATCTGGAGCCTGATAACCACCAATAACAACGTTTCCTAAAAAGTATGATTCCAAAATAGCTCCTAAATATAAGCCTGTTTGGAAATCACCCATAATTGCACCAGCTAATGGTGCAAGAATAATTGGCCTATTGAGATAAGGGCAACCAATCCACCAGTCAAAGTGACAATAGCCACCAAGTAATCCCAATAAAATTGCCTGAGTCAAATGTGACATATTAAGCTAATTGATATGATTCTTATCATATCTCTCCTTTCTAGTCTTCATTATGTTAAAACTACATATCAATTGCGAAGACTCAACAATTAATATTAAATACAAAGAACATATTTACAATATTTTTTATATATTTTTTATATATATTCTCTGTTATTCTAGTTTTAGTATAATTCATAAATTTCCTTTTGTAAAGGCATTTTTTATATATTTATATTGTATATTAAAGATATATTATAAATATATCACTTTAATTTTTTTTAAAAAAAATTGTATTCAATATGTATGTCTAGGCTTTTTCTATTGTTCTTCTATAAGTTTTCTGTCAATTAAACTCTTATACAGAAAAAAATATCATTTAAATTCTATTGTTAGTTCTATTATTATTATATTTATACAAATTAATCAATCATAAAAAGTTAAAGCAAATTCTTACTGACATAATTAAAAATATATAATTTAACCTTTATTTTCTAATTAGGTCTCTTTTTTTATATTTTACTTTTTTTGTAAAAACAATGTATAATACCTATATGAGTAATATTAACAATAAAAAGTCATATGTAGAAACGGAATTAGCCAAAGAATTCTTGTTATTAACACCAGGAGATAGTTTGCAATCAATTTCTTATTACGAAGAAAGATTTAATGTCTCGCGTGGCACAGTTCAAAAAGCTATTAAAGCTTTAGGTGAAAGCGGTGCAGTAAAAATTGAAACACGAGGACGAAATGGTTCTTTTATTCAAGAAATAGATTATGCTATGGTTCAAGAATATTATGGTATTGGAACAATCATTGGTTGTTTAACAATGCCTGCTTCAATAACAACAAAAGGCTTAATAACCGCACTGTACAATAATCTAAATATCTTAGATTGTAACATAGTTTATGCAAGAAATGCTGAAATAAGAATTAAGATGTTAAAAAAAGGGAAATGTGATTTTACTGTTTGTTCATTACACTCAGCGTTACTTTATTCAAAAAATCAAAATGATATTAAGATTCTATTTAACTTTGGCCCATACACATATACATCTGAACGTATAAAAATTTTTAGAGATTCTTCCAAAACAGATTTTGACACAACCATGAGAATAGCTTATGATTCGGAAAATGACGATTATGTTGGGTTGATGAATTTTCTGTTAGACAACAATAAAAAATATAATCTCGTTGAAACAAAAACACAACGAATTTTAAAAGCGTTAAGAGATAATCTTGTTGATGCAGGAATGTGGTCTATTGATGATGCCAAAACAATTGATATGAATTTAGGCATTGCAAAAATAACAACCCCTGATGTCATTGATTATACCACAGCAGTACTTCTTGTTAGATCAGATGATTTCTTGACCCAAAGTCTATTAGAGAAATATATCAATATATCAAGGGTTATTAAAACCCAGTATGAAGTGGTAAATGGATTGAGAGAACCAGATTACTAAAACCTGATAAATAATAAAACTATTTTTAAACTATGGACTTAAAATAATTTGAGCAATATTATAGCAAATCAGATGTTATAATAAAAGTCAGACATATATTAAAAAGGTTGCAATAAAAATAAATCTCAATCTTCCCTTTATAATAAAAACATTAAATAATTAGCCAATAAAAGGTTATTAAGGATAAAAAAAGGCTCTTTAATTTTTGGTGGGGCTGGGGACACCCTTTAATTTTTAGTGGGGACTAAAAAGTCCTCTTTTTTTATCATGGTGGGGACAACCTTTAAGTTTTCGTGGGGATACCCTTTAAACTTTAATGGGGACACTAAAAACCTTCACAACTATTGTTTTGCTAAAGCAAAATTTAAACATGTTGAGCTGTTTATTTAAACTATATCTTCTGTTACTAAAACTTTGTTTATATTATTAAAAATTGGAAAAACAGTTATTTTTAGGAAATGAGGCACAAATTAATATGAAAATGTCTTGTATATACAGGATATACTGATAAAAATAAGAGAATCTATTGACACTTCTAGTGTATTAATTAATTCTGGTTATTTTAAAATCAAGGATCAAATATCTTTAAAGTAAGATTTATCTTTCCTTTTATATATAATTTCATTTACTTAAATACATATAAAAAGATTAGACAATTAGAAGCAAAAAGCAGCATTTCTGTTTAGAATTACTGCTTTTTTTGATTTTCAGGTCCCCACCAAAAATTAAAGATCACTTTTTCAAGTCCCCATTAAAGTTTAAAGAGGGTTAAAAAATATATAAATTTAATATTTTAGTCTCTTTTATTATATTAAATTTTTTAATGGTGTGGCTTTAGTTGTCGGAATCATTTGCAAATTAATAATGACACCCCTATCGATTAATTCTCTCATTTGAACTTTTTGTTCTTCAGATATGCAAGTTTCGTTGTTTAAATACTCATAATTTTTATTTTTATCGGTCCTTCCAATATTTATTTCTGTAATCTCAGGAACTTCTTTAGCAATTCTATATGCATCTGTTATGTTGCCAACAAGTAAAAACAAATTATATTTTTCTGTTCTGCCAGCTTTAATATCTGCAATCATATTATCTACTGTCTTAATCACAAGTTTAACTCCAGCAGGCTTGCATAATTTCATTGCTGTAATAACAATGTCACTAATATGGTCTCCTGCAACACCTACACAATTAGTTCCTACTGCATTAACCCACGAGACTGCTACTTGTCCATGCAACAATCTGTTATCCACTCTCAAAAGTTTAATCATTTTCTCCCTTGTATGATAAATACGTACCTTGTCATACGTAAATTCATATTCCTTTCTAACCTTTGATAGAATTAAGTAGGAACCATGTTTACTCTGAAATTTTAACTGTGGTTTATCTACTCGAAAGAGGTTGAGACTATGAGTTCTTATGAATCTGTTTATGGTTGGATAGGCTTAGTGTCTTTATGTCACGCAAGGTTACAGATAAGATCGCCATAGCAGTTAGACAAGGTTTCTAGAAAGGCGGTCTTTTTATGACTTATTTTGTTGGCATTAATATTGCCAAATTTAAACACGTTGCTTCTATCTTAGATTCATCTACTGGTGAACTGATAGTCAACTCTCTTCATTTCGATAATAATCTCAAAGGTTTTAATCTATTATTATCGAATTTATCTATGTCAAATAAAGAAGATGTTGTTATTAGCTTTGAATCTACTGCTCACTATCATCTGGCTTTATTTAACTTCTTAAACGAGAATGATTATAGGTGTGTCTTAGTTAACCCACTTCAAATATCTCGTTTTAGAAAAATTTCTCTTCGTGATACGAAAAACGATAATGTCGATTCTCGTACCATCGCTTGTTTTTTATTACTTGAACATCAAAATATTTTAGAAGAAGAATTCTATAATAATGAACTTAAAGAATTGTGCTCACAAAGGTTTTTCTTGATACAACACTCTTCTAAACTGAAAATTAAATTAGTCAGTTATCTAGATAGGGTGTTTCCAGAACTAGAATCAACTATTCCTAAAGGAACTCTTCACACAATGGGACTTAGAGCTATATTAAAGAAATATCCTACAGCCAAACAGATTAGTAATGTTAGAGTTGATCATCTTGTCAATATAGCTAAGAAAGCTTCTAAAGGAAGATATAAAGAATCTATGGTTATCAAAATCAAAGAAGCCGCTAAATCATCTATTGGTTTTTATTCATCTGGTTTAGCTCTTAAAATAAGGCAATCCATAGAATCCCTGGAATCAATTGAAAGGCAGATTGATGAGGTTGAGTCTTTTATTAACAGCCACCACACTGTTATCAATTCGCCTTTACATAAGATAAAAGGTATCAACTCAATTGAAATTGCCTAAATCATGTCTGCCATTATTAGTATAAACCGTTTTAGCTCAGAAAAGAAATTAATTGCGTTTGCAGGGCTTGATCCCAAGGTAAGACAGTCTGGCACATGGGAAGCTAAATCCACCCGCATGTCTAAACGTGGCAATAGATTGCTTCGCTATACTTTGATTTGGACTGCCAACAATATGCGCAAACATCCTTCTAAAATGAAAGATTACTACAATAAGAAGCGCCTGGAAACCAAATCTCATTACAATGCTCTGGGACACTGTGCAGCTAAACTCTGTAGATATATTTTCTTTATTCTTAATAATCCTGATGTAGAGTTCATTAACTAGTTCAAGTAATAATTTTTCAAAGATCTTTTTTGTTTTACAAATATAATTTATATTTTTACAAATCTTTATTTAAGGTTCTTTTTATTGTGATTTTCAAGCTTATTTAATTTTCTATTGATTTTTCATAGTAGATTTCCATATATTTGTATTTTTTTTATATCTTTTATTATAATATAGTACATATAAACCCTTTTTGTAAAGGTGTTTTTTCTTTTTTTATTGTATATTTTATGTATATTTCACACATTTTTATAATTGCATTACAATATAATGTTTTTATTGAACCTAGTAAAAAATCAGGAAATAGAAAAAATATCAAAAAATTTTATCATTTTTTACACATTTTACATTTTTATTATGATATATGGAATTGTAATTTCTAAAAACAATTAAAGTTTTTAAATTATACACACTCAAATTATTTGTTTAAAAATAATGCTACTATAACAAAAGAGAAACGATTTTTATTTTTCGCTTCTTTTCGATAAATGTAATATTCATTATATCTAATAATCTTCCTTGAAACATATAATCTTGGTCTTAATTTTAAATGGTCAATTGTAAAGATTGTTATTTTCTCCATAAATATCTCCTTGTATCGACTATTATACTAATTCAACTGCACTTTTTCGATAAACCATTTACCTTCTTCCAAAAACAAGTATCGATAACTATTTCCTATTTTACAAGTAAATCTCAATCCCATTCCTCCACTTTTTAAAGAGGCAGCAGGAATTATCTGAGTTATTTTATCTATTGGATATTTTTCTCCATTTTCCCACAATATATATA
>JAAZKG010000012.1 GCA_012799935.1 Erysipelotrichia bacterium
TAAACTAATGTTGGAATTAAATAAGATTGTTAGGCGAGGCTCCTATGCAAACAAAGGCCGCTGTTCAAAAACGTCTAGAGACGCCAATGGATAGAGCAGGGATTGTCGACTTAAGGCTTTCCATAAAGTGGCTAACGAAATGTTTACGTTGCATAGTGCTAAAACTGCACAAAAAATCTAGGGAATGTGTTGTTTTTGTGGGTCTCACCTTGGGTGAGATTTTTATTTAATTTCAATATATTTGTAAAGGAGGTTAGTAAAGATGAAATCCCAAACGGGTTGCAGGCGTAAACTGAATGATGATAGTGGATCCAATGGCGATTTGTGTCTTTGTTAACCACTAAATTCAGTTGCCTCAGAAGAAAAAAGAAAGAGAGGTAACGTAAAATGAAATTAAACAACTATAATTTAGCAACCATCAATCAAAGAGAGTTACTAAAGATTTTAGACACGAGTAAAAAAGGTTTACAGTATAGCGAAATTGAAGCACGCCAGGAAACTTATGGCAGAAATGAAATAGAATATAAAAAAGAAAAAAGCGTACTACAGATTATTCTGGAAGGTTTTTTGTCGCCTTTTACTTTAATTTTGATAATTCTAGCATTTATTTCTTTAGCAACAGAATATCTTTTTGTCACCTCTGGCAAGAAAGATTTAACCAGTTTTATCATTATTATTAGTTTGGTTTTAATCAGTGCTTTATTGGAAATTACTCAAAATTTACAAGCTAAACGTTCAATAGATGATCTTGATGAAATGGTAGAAGTAACCTCGAATATTATTAGGGAAGGTTTAGCAAAGGAAATTCCCACAGAAGAGATAGTTATAGGTGATATAATCCATTTATCAGCTGGTGATATGTTGCCTGCTGATGTTAGAATACTGGAAAGTAGAGATTTATTTATTTCTCAAACCCCTCTGACAGGAGAAAGTGAGTTAATAGAAAAACGAGCAACAGCAAGAATCAAAAAAGGGCAAGCTGACACGGAGTTTCAGACAATGGCTTACATGGGGACAGAAGTTGTAAGTGGTACTGGTATTGGAGTTGTGGTTAGATTAGCTGATGATACATTGTTTGGTGACATTGCCAAAAAATTACAAGAAAGTCCAATTAAAACCAATTTTGAAAGAGGAATAGAATCAACCACGCAACTTTTAATTAAGTTGATGATAGTAATTGCTCCACTTGTGGTATTGATTAATGGTTTTTCTACAGGTAGCTGGGTTCAGGCCTTGCTTTTTGGCATTTCAGTAGCTGTAGGACTAACGCCAGAGATGTTGCCTGTAATAGTAAACTCTAACTTGATAAAAGGAGCAAAACAGTTATCAGCTAATGGTTCAATAGTTAAAGATACTAATGCTATTCAAAATTTAGGGGCAATAGATATTCTTTGTACAGACAAAACAGGTACTCTTACTCAAGATAGCATTTCTTTAGAATATTATTTAAATACCATTGGCAAAGAAGATCGTGAAATTCTTAAATATGCTTATTATAACAGTTCGCTTCAAACAGGGCTTAAAAATGTAATAGACCGCGCTATTATTCAACGAGGAAGAAAAGAGTTAACAACAAGTGAGTTGAGAGCCAGAAAAATAGATGAATTGCCTTTTGATTTTGAAAGAAGAAGATTAAGTGTTTTAGTAGATAAGGAAGATAGTCAGGTTCTAATTACAAAAGGAGCAATTGAAGAGATGTTAAGTGTGTCTTCAAAGATACTAGTTAATAACCAAATATATGAATTAACAAAACAGCAGGAATCAAAAGTTTTGGATGATGTTCAAACTTTAAATAAGCAAGGTTTAAGAGTTTTGGGTCTTTCTATTAAAGAAATAACTTTAAATCATCAAGAAATAAATGTGAAAGATGAAAGTGAAATGGTCTTAATTGGTTATTTAGCTTTTTTAGATCCACCAAAAGAAGGAGCAAAAGAAGCTATAGCTGCTTTGGCTAAAGAAAAAGTTAAAGTTAAGGTTTTAACAGGAGATAATCAGTATGTTACTCAAGCTGTGTGTCGAGAAGTTAAAATTGAAGCTGAAAAGTTTTTAACAGGAGATCAAGTAGCTTTAATGAATGATGAAGAACTTTTGAAGGCCAGCGAAGAATATGATGTTTTTGTAAAATTAAATCCAACTCAAAAAGCAAGATTGGTTAAACTTATGCGTAATGCTGGTCATGCCGTAGGTTTTTTAGGAGATGGCATTAATGATTCTCCAGCTATGCGAGAAGCGGATGTCGGCATCTCGGTTGACAACGCTGTTGATATTGCTAAAGAGGCAGCAGACTTAGTTTTATTGAAAAAAGATTTAAGGATTTTAGAGAAGGCAGTTTTAAATGGCAGAGAAATATTTGGCAATATAATGAAATATATCAAGATTACAATATCTTCTAATTTTGGTAATATTTTCTCAGTATTATTAGCTAGTATTTTCTTACCATTTTTACCAATGCAACCGATGCAGCTTTTATTTTTAAATTTAATATATGATATTTCATGTTTAGCAATTCCTTTTGATAAAATGGACCAAGAATATTTAAGACAACCACAAAAGTTAGATTCAAAAGAAGTTAAAAACTTTATGTTCTGGTTTGGTCCGATTAGCTCAATTTTTGATATTTTGACTTTCATAGTTCTTTATTTTGTAATTATTCCTAAAGCATTAGGTGGAGAATACTTTAACTTATTATCAAATCAGCAACGAAATTTTATTGCTATTTTTCATACGGGTTGGTATTTGGTATCTTTATGGACTCAGACACTGGTTTTACATGCTTTAAGAACCAAAAAAATGCCTTTCTTACAAAGTAGGTCTTCTTTAGTAATGTTTTTAGTAACAACAATAACTGTCACAATTGGAACTATTATCCCTTATACTAAACTTGGTTTAGCTTTAGATTTTAGACCTATGCCTATAGAATTCTGGCTTTATTTATTGATGGTAGTGGTATTATACTTGCTACTTACTACGATAGTAAAAAATATATATGTAAAGAAATATAAAAAATTATTGTAAAAGCAAATCTTAAATATTCATTATTAAAACGACAACAAGTAATGGGTGAAAATAAAAAACGCAGCAGTAGTGCTACGTTTTTTATTTTTGAAAAGGATAAATTTGATAATGCTATGAATTTATTTTAAATAATCTACTAAAAAATTAAAACTTCATAACCATCTTTTATATAGTCTAGAATACCTGCATGATTATACATATCAACTAAAAAGCGCAAACCAGTTTTTTCATTATCTTCATAGACACCTAGTGCCTTAGAACAGGCAAGACATACTCCTTGAATTGTTCCATCTTTTTTAAGTGCTAAATATAAAGCGTTCTTTTCTTCTTCTAATTCTTTAGGAAGTACGCAAGACATACCTTCTAAAACAATTTTAACTTCATGACCTGCATCTTTTAATTGTTTTGCATTCATAAGCGCGTGCAAGAAGCACATTTTTTTACCTTCCATGGTATAAATTAAGACTTTTTTCATAATAATTAACCTCGATACTGTTATTTCTTAAAGAAAGCAACTGCAATTGCACCTGGTCCTGCATGTGTTCCGATTACAGAACCGATAGTAACATAGCGCACTTCTGCTAAATCATTTTCCCAAATAGCTCTACTATCTTCGATATATTTTACTAATAAAGCATCAGATAGACCAGTGTAGCCCAACAGAACTGGTTTGCTAAAATCAACACCGCCTGCTTTTTCAATCTCTTGCATTAGCATGTTATTTCCACGTTTAGAACCCATAGCTTTTCCTACCGCTTTAATATCTCCACTAATTACTGAAAGAACAGGTTTGATGTTTAATACTGCTCCTGCAACAGTAACTGATTTTGATAAACGACCACCTTTATGTAAGAATTCAAGGGTGTCAACTAAAGCAACAATAACAATTTTCTTTTTTTCTTCTTCAATTTTTTCTACGACTTCCTTAACATCCAAACCCTGATCAATATACCTGAAAGCAAGTTCTGCTAAAATTCCTGCCCCAATTGCTGCTGTTTCGGTGTCAATGACATAGACATTTTTATATTCCTTAGCAGCAATAATAGCGCTTTGATAAGTTCCTGATAGTTTTGAAGATAG
Organism: Erysipelotrichia bacterium; assembly: GCA_012799935.1. GTDB lineage: Bacteria > Bacillota_I > Bacilli_A > Erysipelotrichales > Erysipelotrichaceae > UBA1783. The sequence goes on from JAAZKG010000012.1 coordinate 4,096, forward strand.
TGTTAGGACAATGCAAGCCTCATTTAACTTCTTTGCTTCTTCGAATTCTTTGGCAAAAGCTTCAGGGTTTGGTTGACTAGTAGATGGAAGTACATCTGTTTCTACTAGTTTTTGATAAAAAGTAGTATGGTCAATATTAATTCCATCAGTATATTCCTCTTCACCAAAGTGAACGGTAAGAGGAACAAAAATTACTCTTTCTTTATATTCCGCTGTGATATCTGCGGTTGAATCTACAATTAATCTAATATTCATTTTTTCTCCATTCTTTAAAATTTGATATTTGCTATAGTTTACTAGCAATATGCTCTAAACGACCAGCGATATATTCTAGACTTTCATCGAGAGTAGTTAGGTGTTTGTAAAAAACAGCAAGTTCTTCGTTACCAACAAAGGTGCTAACTTCATTTAAAACTAAGTTAATTCTTTTAAGAAGATTTTCTGCAAGATCTTTTCCTTTAGCTGTTAAATGAAAAGGGGTGTTATAGCGTTTTGAATCTTTTTTCTCTCCTGTTACAAATTCGTTTTTTTCTAAATAATCAAGAGTGCGAGACATAATAGCTTTATCTTCTTCACATAGTTGGCACAATTCTGATGCTGTAAGGCTACCGCTCTTTAAAAGGTGGTATAAACAGGGAACATGAGCAGTCTTTATGCCAAACTCTTTAATTCCTTTATTTTTAATTCTATATACATTACGATTGATACGGTTTGTTAAGGTTGTGTACAAAGCAAATCGATCTGTCATAGAGTCTTTCATGTTTTTCTCCTTTCGCTTGTTGATTTATCAACAAGTTATTCTAACATAGAGTTTTTTATAAATCAATAGAAAATTTTAAAATAAAAAAACTAAATTCTTGTCTGACAGGACATATGTTACACTTCCGTACTCAGATACAATCTTCTAAAATATGTAAACAGCTGTCCAGAACTTCATGAGGCTTTCTGAAGGTTGTATTTTTCCAGCATCTCGTTGGGA
>JAAZKG010000013.1 GCA_012799935.1 Erysipelotrichia bacterium
CTAAAACATTATTATTTTCTAAATATTCTTTTAAGCTTTGTCCTTTATACTTTCCACTATCAACAACAGAAAAACCATCTTGATGAATTGATAACTCCCAAGATTCAGCCATAATATCATCACTTGTTTTACCATACTGTTTCAAGCGATATCCACCCCAGGGATAGTTTTTTGTAATGCCTTTTAACTTTATAATTTCCATAATTATTTTATTGCTGCTTTTATATCCTGTTGTTTTGTATTAAAACAAATTACACTTAATGAATTTAATGATTATTTCAAATGCAAATCATTTTATAATTCCTTACTATAATCTATAAAAGTTCTAATTACCTTCAACCCTATACGTTCATAATATCTTCTACCATCTTCATCAGTGGTAACAAAATACATTCTATATATTCCTTTTTTAGCCATTTCATACATTCCAAGTTCTAACAAGATTGTCCCAAGACCATTATTTCTTTCACTATCAGAAATGCCAATTGGGCCAAAACGCATTTCATTGTCATCAATAGCTCTATTACTGCAACCACAAATCTTTCCTTCGGGATTTAAAACTATTAAAATTCTTTCTTGAGCTTTATTTTTTTGCATGGCTATTAAAGCATTTCTTTTCCAGCCACCACCAAACTCATTTTTTAAAAATTCTAACAACTCTAAAGAATACTTATAATCAAAGTTAATAAACTTATAACCTTTTTCTTCTACCTTCTTTTTCTTTACTAATGTTTTTTCGCTTACTTGATAACCATGTAAATTCATTCCCATTGAATAATGTTTCGCACCTGCTTTATAACCGTTCTTTTCAAAAAAATCGATTGATTCATGATAATTTTCTGGATCTAACCCAGCAAAAAAGTAATTTGGAGAATAAGCGCCTAAAACAATTTCTATAACACCCATTTTTTTTAATTTATTTTCTACAGTATCATATAATCTTTGTCCAATTCCTTGATTTCGATATTCTTTAGCGACAAATATTACACTAATCCAACCTTTAGTTGGTTCTAATCCCCTTTCTAAATAAGGAAACTTTCTTTTTACACCTAAAATAAAACCCACAACTTTTTCGTCTTTGATAGCTACATAGCACAAATCTTCATCAAAATTTTCATCAAATAAAATTTGTCTTCTAAATTTTTTAATATCAATTAAATCAAACATACACGTTTCATTCCAAAGATTAACTACTTGTTGCTCATAATCTTGTTTATATTTTTCAATCATACTATCCCCCTACCAACTAAAATTCCATCTTATCTACTTACTTAATAAACTCATAATTATATTTATATTAAACACAATTTATTTTTTTACAAACTTATATGTATATCCATAATTATAATATAAAAGTTTTTCTAAATCTTTTTTATCGACTTTTCCTACTACATTTACTCTTTTATCTTTTTTATTATCCTTTAAAACTACTTGTAACTCTCCAGAATATCGACCATATAATTTATTATCAATAGTTATACTTCCTTTTAGTCTTTTTACATTATTATCAACTGCAACAACACTGGCATATTGAGACATTTGCCTACTGCTTCGTGATCTTAAAAATTCTTTGTTTGAATCATATCTAAATTCATGCGTTTGTAAAACAATATCATCGTATTTATCATTTAATAAATCTACCTTTATTTCTAATGGTTTATGGTTAATAACATCATTAAATTGTTTAAAACTCTCTTCATCGTAAAATTGATCAGAAAACATAAATGAATCTGTTTTATAAATGTATAAAAGTTCTAATGTTGTTAAAATTACATCGTTATATCTGTGTTTTTCAATTGTTGGTAAGCCTTTAAAAACTGGACCTCTTGATTTTTTTAAAGAAGGGATAAAATAGTAAACTGGAATATTATACTTTTTAAACATTGCATCTTGTTTTAAGGCAAACTTTTTATTTAAACCACTTTCTTCTCGAGGATAAAAATTATGACATGCTCTGATTTCAACATTATCTAAACTTCTAAAAAACTCCACTTTTTCATCAACTTCTTTTTCGCTGTACATTGAAGCATTAATCATAAAACCTTTTGGATTTAATTCTTTATTAAGTTTAATAACATCACTTTGATTATAACCATAATCTAACCTAACAAAATCTATTTTAGCCTCTTTTATTTGCTCAAATAATTCTTGGCTATCTAAAAACTTTTTAAGATACAAACCACCTACATCAACAATTAAATCCATTTGATATTGTTTAGTCAATTTAGAAATAACTAGTAGTGATTCTATCTGTTTTTCTAAAAGTAACTCTGGCAAATGTATCGTTGTAAATACCTCTGTAAAATTATACTTACTAGCTAACTCTATGTACTGTTGCCACTTTAGTTTAAAATCATCAATATTAGTTTCTGGAAAAATAGAAATACATTTATTCATAATTATTCTCCTTTCTTTTATTAATCTTATTTTTATTATATCGTAATTCCAAGAAGTTAGCCTTTAATAAATTAATTTAAAGTTTAACAATTTAAAAACCTTCAAATTTTAATTTGAAGGTTTAGTTTTATCATCATCGTATTTCTGCAGTTCGTATAACTTTTTGTAAATGCCATCTTGAGTTAACAGTTTCTGATGTGTTCCACTTTCAACAATATTTCCATTATCTAAAACAATTATATTATCAGCATGTTGTATTGTTGATAAACGATGAGCAACCATTATGGTCGTTCTGCCTTCCATAAGTGTCTTTAAAGCTTCTTGGATTAATATTTCAGTTTCAGTGTCAATGTTAGCGGTAGCTTCATCCATTACCAAGATTGTAGGATTAATAACTAAAGTTCTAGCAAATGATAATAATTGTCTTTGACCAAAAGATAGATTTGTTCCTCTTTCAGTTAACATTTCATCATATTTGTTTGGCAAACTTTCAATGAAGTGATGAGCATTAACCGCTTTAGCTGCTTGTTGGATTTGATCAATATTAATTTCTTCATTTAATAATCTTATGTTAGATTTTACATCTCCAGTAAAAATAAAGACATCTTGTTGAACTTGACCAATTGCTTTTCTAATCTGTTTTAAAGACATTTCTTTAACATTGATATCATCAATAAGAATTTCACCTTGTTGAATGTCATAATAACGACCAATTAAATTTAATATCGATGATTTTCCAGCTCCTGTAGCTCCCACAAAAGCCACTTTTTGACCTGGCTCTATTACAAATGAAACATCTTTTAAAACATAGTTTTCATTTTCATAAGCAAACCAGACATTTTTAAATTCAATTTTCCCTTTAATCTTTTCAGGTTTAACTGGATTTTCGTTTTCTTGAATTACACTCTTTTCATCTAACAAAGTAAAAATCTTCTCAGCTGAGGCAAAAGCATTTTGTAAAGTTGAAAACTGCTCAGCCATCTCTTGAATTGGCCAGAAAAATGATCGAATATAGCTAACAAAGATATAAAGTACTCCTACTGTCAAAGTATCTGACATAACATAATGAGATCCTTTATAAATAATAGCTACCAAAGCAAAATTAGCAATTAAACTTGTAACAGGTCTAAAGAATGCATAAACAAACAATTCTTTAATTCTAGTTTTATATAAGTCATCACTTTTTTCTTCAAATTGAGCAAACTTTTCTTTTTCTCTAGCAAAAATCTGAATAAGTTTCATGCCAGAAATATGTTCACTTAAAAAGATATTTAAATGTGATATTTTAGTCCTTACTATTCTATAAACATTTCTGGAAATTTTTCTAAAATAATAAGTCAAAACAAAAATTACAGGCAGATAAATAAAGACAATAATTGCTAGTTTACTATTTAAACCAAGCATTACAAAAGCAAATCCTATAATCATAATGAAATTTCTTATCAAATTTACCAATATGTGAGAAAACATTCTGTTTAAAGCCTCAACATCATTAGTTATTCTTGTATCAATCTGACCAACAGCATGTGTATCAAAAAATCTCAGCGATAATGAGTGAACATGTTCAAAAAGTTCATTGCGCATATCATAAATTATATTTTGTCCAGTAATTAATAAAATATAGCTTTGGGCGGAATCAATAATAGCATTAAGAGCTAAGACAATCAAATAAATCATGCCTATGATAAAAATTCCTTTATAATCCGAACTTCTTAATACTTTTAAATCTTCTTTTAATAATAGTTTTCCTTGCAAAATATTACCATTTTCATCATCAATCTCAATAGAATGATTTGTTTTTGCAACTACTTTTTCTATACCATCATCGTTTTTTTCCACTAACATTTGAGCTTGTCCAGCATCTAGGTTTTCAAAATAATAATAGTTGTCATCGTATAAAACTATCTGACAATAACCAGAAACTTGTTGTTTTTCAAAATTCTTGGTTAAAAACAACCCATTGTAAGATAAATCAGCATCTGCTTCATCTACTATCCCATAAGTTCGATTATAGCCTTCAATATAGGTATCAATAGCCCTGGCAATCAACATTGGTTTAATCATTGCAAAAGCGGTGACTGCTAAAATCATTACAATCGCCAAAATAAACTTGCCTAAATAGGGCTTCATATATCCGAAAAGCCTTTTAAAGACACTACCGGAATAAGAGGTAATGACAGTTTCTTTTTCTATTTTTGCCATCTTAATTACCTCCTTGTTCTACAGTAATCAATTGTTTTTCAAGTTGTTGTTTTTCCACCATCTGAGTAAACAAACCATTTTTATCTAATAATTGCTGATAAGTGCCATATTCAGCTATCTTCCCATCTTCTAAAACCAGAATATGATCAGCTGATTGTACTGTAGAAACACGATGAGCAATCATAATAGTGGTTTTATCTTTTCTAATTCTTTTAAGATTGTTAATGATTGTATCTTCGGTATCCGTATCAACAGCACTTAAAGAATCATCCATTATTAATATCGGACTATCTTTAATAATTGCCCTAGCAATCGAAGTTCTTTGTTTCTGGCCACCTGATAAAGTAACCCCTCTTTCGCCTAACATTGTTTCATATTTATTAGGAAAACTCATAATGTTATCATGGATATCAGCTATTTTGCATGCTTCATATATTTCTTGATCAGTCGCATCTAATTTCCCAAAAGAAATATTCTCTTTTAAAGTTTCAGAAAACAAGAAGTTATCTTGAGGGACATAACCAATATTTGAACGCAACACATTTAGTGGAATATCTTTGATATTGTTTCCATCTATATAAATATTTCCACTTGTGACATCATAAACTCTAGCTATTAGATTAACCATTGTTGTTTTGCCACAACCAGTTCTACCTAGTATCGCAAACATTTCACCTTTTCTAATTTTCACATTTATATCTTCTAAAGCTAAAGGTAAGTTCTCTTCATATCTAAAATCTACCTTATCAAAGACGATTTCTCCTTTAAGTTCTTGTATATCAATCATATTTTCACTATTTACGATATCTACTTTAGCATCAAATATTTCATTTATTCTTTTTAATGAAGCACTGGCTTCAGAAATAACACTAACAATATCTCCAACAATAATCATTGGCCAAAATAACGTTCCAATATATGAAGAAAAAGTAATAAACTTTCCTAAAGTAATTTCACCAATTAAACAATAATAGCCACCTAGAATAATTGCCACAACATATGAAAGACCAATAAATGTTTCTAAAACCGGCCAAAATATTGCTCGTAATACTGAAATATCAGCATTAGCTTTACGATTGTAGTCATTTACTTTCTTAAAATGCTCTAGTTGTTTTTCTTCTTGAACAAAAGCTTTAATTACTCTTACTGCTGTCACTGATTCTTGTACCGCATCATTTAAATGACCAAAAGCTTTCTGCTTAGCAAAATATTTTTCGTCAAACTTCTTACCTAAAATTATACTGAATACCGCAACTAGTGCCATTGGTATTAATGTTAGTATTGTCAAAGTTAAACTTACATGGGTAATCATCTTATAGACAACCATAATAGTTAAAACAACTGCATCAAATGACATCATAACCACAAAGCCTGTTGCTCCTTCTATCGCATCTAAATCATTTGTAAATCTAGTCATGATATCACCAGTTTTATTTTTATTGAAATAAGCTTGTGACAATGTTTCTAATTTCTCAAAAATATCTTTTCTTAAACTATTAATTATCTTTTGACTTGTTCCAAAAATAAAGTAGTGCCAAAAGAAACGGAAAACAGCAATAGCTATAGATAAAACAAGCATTAAAAGTATTGTTTTATCAATTGTTTGCATTTCAATTGTATGAGAAGTTAAACCATCTGTTATTTCACCAATGAATAATGGAATATACAAATCTAAATAATC
>JAAZKG010000116.1 GCA_012799935.1 Erysipelotrichia bacterium
CAATAGGATTATTTAATTCGGTATAAGCATTGGCCAATTCTTTACCACCGATAAATAGTTCAAAACGCTCAACGAATCTAGGATCTTGTTGTTTAGCTCTAGTTAATGGAGAAATTTCTACTGGATGCCCATATAAGAAAGTTGGTTGAATCAAATCTTCTTCCACATATTTTTCAAAGAAAGCATTAATGATATGACCAACAGTAAAGTGTGGTTCTACTTCAATATTGGCTTCTTTAGCATAAGCTACAGCTTGTTGGAAAGTGATTTCTTCTTTAAAGTTAATACCTGTTTTTTCTTTAATGGCTTCTACCATGGAAACTTTTTTGAAAGGAGCTTTAATGGTAATTTCATGACCATTGAAATTAAAGTTTTCTTTACCAATAACTGCAGTTATTTTAGTAAACATACCTTCAGTTAAATCCATCATTCCTTCCAAATCCGAATAAGCCAGATAAGCCTCCATCAAAGTAAATTCAGGATTATGCATTGGACCCATTCCCTCATTTCTAAAAGTTCTACCAATTTCATAAACCGCTTCCATACCACCAACTAATAGTCTTTTTAATGGTAACTCTAAAGCAATTCTTAAATACATATCTAAGTCTTGAGTATTATGGTGAGTTACAAATGGTCTAGCTGAGGCACCAGTTAATAGAGTAGTTAATACTGGAGTTTCTACTTCCGTAAAGCCTAATGAATCCATATAGTTTCTAATAGTCTTAATAATGGTAGGGCGTAAAAAGGCAATTCTTTTTGAATCTTCATTCATAAATAAGTCAACATATCTTCTTCTATATCTTTCCTCAACATTGGTAAGACCATGGAATTTTTCAGGCAGTGGAGTTAGAGACTTAGTTATATGAGTATAGACTACAGTTCTTACTGATAACTCACCAGTATCGGTTTTCATTATGGTGCCTTCAATACCGACAAAATCACCGACATCATTAAGTTTAAAGATTTCATAGACATCATCGCCAACAACAACTTTGTTGACCACAATTTGAATCATACCTGATTTATCTTGAATCTGCATGAAACCTAATTTGCCCATGCGACGTTTAAACATAATTCTTCCGGCTACTTTAACGGTAATGTTTTCTTTTTCTAGTTGTTCTTTATCTAAATGTTGATAACTATCTATAATTTGCTTAGTCAAATGAGTTCTTTTATAAGCATTACCAAAAGGATTAATTCCCATTTCAATTAACTTATTCATTTTATCTCTTCTCGCTAGTTGTTGATCGTTTAACTGTCTTTCCATAACTTTCCTCCCCCAAACAAAATAAAACGCCCATATCTAAGGACGTTAATACGCGGTACCACCTTAGTTCATACTATTATTAATAGCATGCACCTTCATTAAGTTATATCGTAACAACCGTTTTGCTCCAAGTTTTTATTCAACTATTGCTGCATGTTCTTTTTCACCGACCAAAAACTCTCTAAGATGCCTACAAAATAGTTTACTCTTCTTTTCTTAACAACATTCATATTATATAGTAGAGATTGATTTTATTCAATGATAATTTTATACTTTTGTTGAGGTGCTTAATGATGAAACTAACAGTTTTGTGTGATAACAATAGTATCATTGATAATTACTATTTAGCTGAACCAGCTTTATCTTTTTTGGTTGAAGATGGAAAAGAAGTAATTCTTTTCGATACTGGCTATTCTGATGTATTTGTAAGAAATGCTGAAAAGATGGGGATTGATTTAAATAAATTAACTAAAATTGTCTTTTCTCATGGACACAATGATCATACCAAGGGAGTGGAAAATTTATTAAATTTAAAACAGGAAATTGAAGTAATTGCTCATCCTAATGTTGATAAGGAAAAGTTTTATCAAGGTTTAGATATTTCAATGCCTATTAAACTTAAAGATTTTCCAAGTAATTTTAAAATAACTACTACTGAACAACCATTAAAAATAAGTGAAAACATTTGGTTTTTAGGAGAAATTAAAAGAACTGTTCAAAAAATTAAGCCATTAGAAAATGATTATTTATATGATGATAGTGCTTTGATGTATATAAAAGATAATAAGATAAGTATTATTACTGGTTGTTCACATAGTGGAATATGTAACATTATTGAGCAAGCTAAAAAGATTAGTAAAATTGATAAAATAGATGTAATCATCGGTGGTTTTCATATGTTAAATGATCCAAAATTAAATAATGAGGTGTGTGATTATTTATCTTTTGAAAATATAAATGTTATTTATCCTTGTCATTGTACTGATTTAAAAGCCAAGATAGAATTAAGTAAAGTTTGTGATATTAGAGAAGTTGGGGTAGGAATGGTAATTGAATTTTAATTTTTATCATAATATATTTTGTAATAATGAAATAATGAGGTAAAATAAAGGTAGTTATAAAGACTAATCTATAAGGAGGTTATTAGATGAAACAATATTTAGAAGTTATTGATGTGTTTGCTCGAGAAGTAATTGATTCTCGTGGAAATCCTACAATTGAAGTTGATGTAACAGTTGAAGATGGTTCTTTTGGTCGAGCAGCAGTTCCTTCTGGAGCTTCAACAGGCGCTTTTGAAGCGGTGGAATTACGTGATGGAGATAAAAATCGCTATTTAGGAAAAGGTGTTTCTAAAGCGGTTAAAAACGTTAATGAGAAGATTGCTCCAAAAGTAGTTGGAATGAATGTCTTTGATCAAAATCTTATTGATAAAGTTATGATTGACCTAGATGGTACTGCAAACAAAGGAAAATTAGGTGCCAATGCTATTTTAGGTGTTTCTTTAGCAGTAGCTAAAGCAGCAGCTAATGCTTTAGGTCTTCCTTTATATCGTTATATTGGTGGTGCTAATGCTAAGGTTCTTCCTGTACCAATGATGAATATTATCAATGGTGGAGAACATGCTGATAATTCAGTAACAATTCAGGAGTTTATGGTTATGCCTGTAGGAGCTGATTCTTTCAAGCAGGCTATGCAGTGGTGTGCAGAAGTATTCCACACCTTAAAGAAAGTTTTAGGTGCTAAGGGTTATGCTACAGCTGTTGGTGATGAAGGTGGATTTGCTCCAAACTTGAAATCTGATGAAGAAGCAATTCAAGTAATTGTTGAAGCTATTGAAAAAGCAGGCTATAAACCTGGTGAACAATTCCGTATTGCTATTGATGCTGCAGCTACTGAAATGTATGAAAAAGCTAAAGCTAATGGCAAAGAAGGTCAATACTATTGGTGGAAGATTGATAAATATATGACAGTCGATGAAATGATTGATTTCTGGGAAGATATGGTTGATAAATATCCAATAATCTCACTTGAAGATGCTTTGTCAGAAGATGACTGGGATGCATGGAAGAAGCTAACCGATAGACTTGGTAAAAAAGTTCAGTTGGTTGGTGATGACTTATTTGTTACTAATACTGAAAGATTAAAAAGAGGAATCAAAGAACATATTTCTAACTCAATTTTAATTAAAGTTAACCAAATCGGTACACTTACTGAAACTCTTGAAGCAATCGAGATGGCCTCACGCGCTGGATTTACTTCAGTTGTTTCTCATCGTTCAGGTGAAACAGAAGATACAACTATTGCTGATATCGCTGTAGCAGTAAATGCTGGACAAATTAAAACGGGTGCTCCTTCAAGAACTGACCGTGTTGCTAAATACAATCAGTTATTAAGAATTGAAGAAGAACTAGCAGAGGTTGCTAAATATCCTGGATTAGATGCTTGGTTTAATTTGAAATAATTAAAAATTAATAGATGCAAAAATGGACTAACTCAAAATAGAGATAGTCCATTTTATATTATTTTAATTTAGAAATTTATTCTTTTTGTTGAGGTTGATTAGCAGTTTTCTTTTCGCCAATACTTAAGAATAAATGTAAGATAATTCCAAAGATTGAAGCTCCTGCCACACAAGGAACATTCATTCCGAAGAAAGGAATATTTCCTCCAAAGCCAAATTGTCCACCAATACCAATAATCATGATAGTAGCGATAATTGCGATATTTTTAGCACTGAACAAGTCAACTTTTTTCTCCACCATAATAGCAATGCCTTGAGCAGCAATGGCTCCGAATAGATATACTTCAAGTCCACCGATTACAGCTGTTGGAATTGAGTAGATAGCATTAATAAGTGGTGTAAAACAAGAGATAACCATAGCAATGATTGCTGCTGCAATTAATACTGGAATTGAGAATACTCTAGTAATTGCCATTGCACTGATATTTTCGCCATAGTTTGTTCCAGCAGGACCACCGACAAAGCCAGCAACAATATCACCAATACCATCACCAACCAAGTTATCACCTAATCTATCAGCAATATCATATTTTTTGTCAGAATTCTTTTTCTTCGCTAAGTCATTGACATAGATATCAAGTTGATAAACATGGGCTGTAGATTCAGGAATAGTAGCGATAGCTATTGGCATGATGGCAGCTACTGCCATCCATGAAGGTTTTGGTAAGGTAAATACTGGTAGGGCAAATATTCCACTATTTGCTGTTTCAGGTAAAACTTTAAACAGGTTGATACCTGTTATCCAATAAATGCCCAGTGCAGTTAAACATCCTAAGATAGGTCCTAATAGTAAAGGAAGTTGTCCTAAAAATCCTTTTAAATGTACTGAAAATAGGATAGTTGATAACATTGTAACTAGTGAAACTATCCAAGCCATATTTGTTGCTAGAGCAGTTTGATTTTCTAGTACACTTATTGCCCCACTAAATGATTGGGCATCAGTTAAGGCTGTTGCTGCCAAAGTTAGACCGATAACCATAGCGATTGGTCCAGTAATACTAGCAGGTAAAATTTTCTCAATAGAATCTCTTCCAAAACGCTTAATAATTAATCCTGCAGCAATTGAGACAAAACCTGACATTACAATACCAAATTGAGCAACAGCTATTTTTTCATTTAAGGAGTGACCCATTAATGCTTCTGAACTCATAAGACTTCCGATAGCTGTTACATATGAGAAACTTGAACCGTAATATAGAGGTATTTTTTTACCTGTTACTAAGATAAAGCAGAGAGTTGCTAGACCACTTGCGAAAATGGTAGTGGAAATGTGGAAACCTGTAATAATTGCCACTGCAACTGTAGCAGGGAACATAACTATTACCTGTTGGATTGCATAAAGCAATAGCTTCCAAATTACTGGTTTTTCATCAGGTAGATAACCGATTACTTGCTGATTATTGTTCATGATATAAATTCTCCCTTCAACAATAATGACATAAAAATCTTGTCGGGCATACGACAAGATTGTTTCTCATTAAAACGCCAAGCAGATACTATCAAGCAGTAATCAACTTTGCTTAACTATTTCTAAACATCTTGTCGGTCTCTCTGTACCGCCCTTAAAGACATTTTGTCTTAACGTATTGTAGCATTACA
>JAAZKG010000117.1 GCA_012799935.1 Erysipelotrichia bacterium
ATTGTAAGTACTTCAGCATTATTCAATCTTCTAAAAGTATCTAACCTTTTTCTAAAGTATAAGTGTTGATTTATACTTTTTAAAACATAACTGCAACAAATGGAAACTATCGTTAATATTAAAAGAAAATATATTGATATAAAACCTTTATTATTGAACATAAGCTATTGGATAAGTATAAAACTTACCATCCCTTTCATAATCTATATAAATAATTCCAAAATGCTGGTAAAAATAGACATTATCGACATTTATCAAAAAACAGACAAATCCTGGTTGGGAAATCACATTATAATTTACCAATGAAATATGACATTCATTTTTCTCAGTAGTATAATTTATTTCATAATTATCAACTGAAATAATATTATTTGTGGCTAAAACTATTTGCATTTGATACAATCCAATTTCATCTTGATAGGTATAAATGTCTTGTTGCATTATTTTGGAAGTTGTTTTTAAGATGGGAACAGTTAAAGTAATTAGAAAAGAAACAATTAATAAAGCTAGCATCAATTCGATAAGACTATATCCACCGGTAACTCTATCGGACTGTATAGTTTGAATCTTTCGATGTTTCTCCAATATTTATTCATATCCTTTGGTTGTTTTAAATTTACAATTCTGTTTTGAACTGTCACAACATTTATTAAAATCGCCACTGTCATGGTAATAGCCATTAGCGAAATAATGGCTTCTAATAAAATACTACCTTTCTTTGTTTTTTTCATATACTCTCCCTGTACCTAGTGATACTATTATTTCATTTCCTTCAATATCATATGTGTTTGCCATATTTACATTTCCAATACGATTAAATCGGATATAAACTTCTTCATAGTCATATTCTTCATAATAACTCTCAAGTATTGCTTCATATTGAATCATTACTATTTCATTAATTATTAAAGAAACATTTCGCTTAATACTGATTTTATATAAAGGTATGACTAATAAGAAAAAAATGCTTAAAACGAATAAAACAAATATCGTTTCTACAAGTGAATAGCCATTATTTAACTGTTGCCTGACCATTTTCTATCACTATCTTAGCTCCATTAGGACAAGTGGTTTGGGCCTGAGTAATTAATCCTGCATCAACTAGTTGCTGAATATTATTTACTTTCTTACCATCTAATTCATAAGTTAGTATTTGTGAGTTTACCACCTCTATCAACGCTTTACATCCGACATTGTCAATTATCTTTTTCTTTTCAGCAATATTAGGAATAGTGATTAAAACGATAATCGTTATTACCAGTAAAACCAAAATCATCTCTAAAACTGTAAAACCTTTTCTCATATATTCATCCTCCTTTAAAATTCTTGTAGCATTTCTAAAGGCATTAATAAAACCTGGTAAGCTAAAACTATAATAACTGCTACAAAGATATAACAAACAGCTTGAAATATTACACTCATTTTCTTTATGAATTGTTCAAATTTAAAATCACTAATCTGTTTATAGTCTTTAATCGCTGAGATAAAATCATTATCTTTTAAACCATATAAACAGATTGAATGAAATTCATCATCAAAATATTCAATATCTAAACTAGCTTCAAAATCACTTCCCTTTAATAAAGCTTCATTAAAGTGGTGAGCCAGCAATGCTGTCAATCTATTGTTCCTATTAAAACGTAAAATATCTAAACTTTGATGCAAGGATAAACCATTTTCTAAAAAAACTGTTAAATCATTAACCAAGTAATAGGTAGCTATCATCTTAATTATTCTGTCTTTTCCAATTTTATGAAACAACAACCATATATGAGCTTCTTTTCTAAACACTTTAATATATATAGATAAAACTGATAACGCTAATAAAACTAGCAACACCATATCTTTAGTAAGATTGATAATTTTAAAAGTCACAATTATTGAATCTGTTTTCTGATTGGTTAAATCCAAACTAATCATCATATTTGGCAAAACAATTTCAGTAAATAGAACTAATAAGGCAATTGAACTAATTAAAAGTATTATTTGATAAGCCAGCTTCTCAACTAGATTCTTCATCAATTTTTCGTTTTGTCTGTTTTTTTGATAGTTGATTCTAATAGCTTGCATAATATCAATATATTGAATATAGAAAGATAATTGTTTTTCAAACCTATCATTTTTGAGAATATCTTTTAGCAAATCTCCTTTTGCTAGTTTTTGATTAATCTCTTTTATTCTTTTTGTTTTAGGATACATTTTTTCTAACATCAGTAAACTATCTTTAATACTGCCATATCTTTCAATAAGTTTAGCTAACATTAACCATTTATAGTCATCCATTTTATTCATATTGGTTATTGCCCTCTATGATTCGTTGATGCTCAGCTGTTTTAATTTTTTTAACCATTTTCATCTCTATATTTTCACCCTTTAAATAGTGAGCAATCATTTCATTGTTTAAATAATCATAAATACAGATATAATTATTTTCTTTATAGCGTTTAAATAATCGCTGATTAAATATATATGATAAACAATCAATCAAGTCTTCCTTTTTAACTCCTAGTTCCAATATTCTATGTAAACCACTAACCGTACTTTTAGAGTGAATTGAGCTAATTACCAAACAACCAGTCAGAGCTGCTCTTACAGCACTTTTAGCTGTTTTTTCATCTCTGATTTCTCCTATCATCAGCACATCAGGATTATGTCTTAATATCTGTCTTATCCCTTCAGAAAAATCAAAACCGATTCTTTCATTTATTTCTAATTGTGTTATTCCTGTTTGAATTACCTCAATAGGATCTTCCAAAGAATAGATAGTTTTATTTTCCAGCAGTTTTAATAAGGAATACATTGTGGTAGTTTTACCACTACCAGTTAATCCAGAAAAAAGTATTAATCCACTTCTTTGATTGATGCATTTAAGAAAAATTTCCTGTATTTCTTTTTCAAAAGTCAATTGTTCTAAAGGAAGTCCCTCATGACAATTTAAAATCCTTAAAACACCGCTTTTATTCTTTGGTGTAACTAATACAGCAAAACGAAAATCATAATATATTCCCTGAAAAAAATAACTAAATGAACCTGACTGTGGTTTAGTAGAAGTAATATCTAAATGTGCCTGATATTGAAGAAAGTTAAACAGCTTTATATCATCTGGAAAACTCTCAATTTTAACTAAACCATTTATTGTTCTGATGCTAAGCGAAATACCATCATCATTAATCAGAAAATGGATATCTGTACTTTTCTGTTTTACTGCTTGCTGTAAAATATGCTCAAATCTATTTTCCATATATTATATTTTATTATGACACATTATATTTCCCTAAAAAAAGAAGCAACTTTTAGCTGCTTCCTAAATATAAGGATTATAATCTAATTCAAAACCAACTGTTGTACTATCCTCATGTCCTGGATAGACAATCATATTCCTGTCCAAGTTATGTAATAGTTGTAAAGACTCCTTTAATTTATGTACATTTCCAGAATACAAATCAGTTCTACCAACTGATAGTTTAAATAATGTATCACCGCTGAATAATTTCCCATCAATAATGTACATTACTGAACCAGCAGAATGACCTGGAGTAAATAGTACTTTTACCTGAATAGACCCTAAATTAATCTCATCATCTTCAATCCACTTGATTTCACTTTCAACACTTGCTGAAAAACCAGCTAAGTAATTGTTTTTTTGATTACGAAGAATTTTTTCATCTTCTCTACTAGCAATAATTGGACAGTCGTATTTTTCCTTTAATTTGTCAGCAGCACCAATATGATCAAAATGACCATGAGTTAATAAAATAGCTACAACTTCAACATTTTCATGTTTTTGAATAGCCTCATCAATTTTCTTAAAAGATGCTCCTGGATCAATAATTACCATTTCAGCTTCATTATACACAAGATAACAATTGGTTTGAAACATTCCTACCCTAATTACTTCCACTTTCATAATAACCACCTAAAGAAAAAGCCCTTATCAATAGGCTTCTACCTTTTCTCCTTGTGAATAGTCATTTTATTGCAACGTGGGCAATATTTTTTGATTTCCATTCTTTGAGGATGCTTTCTCTTATTACGAGAACCTAAGTAGTTTTCTTCACCACATTCGCTGCACTTGAATTGAATGTTTTCTCTCATGTTTAAATCCCTCCGTTTTCAAACTTTGCTTATGTATAATATCATATATTGATTATTTTTGGCAATACTTTTACATTTAATCTTTAATTTAGTAATATAATTATATTAGTCAATATTTTAATATTTATATTATAATTAACTACATGAAATATGTTGTTATAGAGGTAAAGAAATGTTTAATAGAGAAAATACTAGAAGAGTCAAAATTGGAAACATTACTATTGGTAAAGAAAATAAAGTTGTAATTCAATCTATGTGTAATACATTAACTAAAGACATAGCAGCGACCATCAAACAAATAAAACAATTAGAAAATGTTGGCTGTCAAATAATCAGATGCAGTGTTTTAGATCTAGAGGATGCTTATGCTTTAAAAACTATTAAAGACAATATTTCTATACCTTTAGTTGCTGATATTCATTTTGACTATAAACTAGCTTTGGCTGCTCTTGAAGCAGGGGTTGATAAAATAAGATTAAATCCAGGCAATATTGGTGGCAAAGAAAATGTTAGAAAAGTAGTAGAAAAATGTAAGGAAAAAAACATCCCTATTAGAATAGGTGTCAATAGCGGTTCAATTGAAAAATTTGTTTTAGATAAATATGGCAAAAACTGTCCTGAAGCAATGATTGAATCAGCCCAAAGACATGTTGATATTTTAGAGGAAATGGATTTCCACAATATCGTTTTATCTTTCAAATCAAGTGATGTCAGATTAACAGTTGAAACATTCTTACTTGCCAGCACAATTTGGGATTATCCAATGCATTTAGGAGTTACCGAAGCTGGAACTAAAGACTATAGTTTGATTAAATCAAGTGCTGCTTTAGGAGAATTACTAAGAAAAGGAATTGGTGATACCATTAGAATATCTATTTCCGATGATCCTGTTGAAGAAATCAAGGCATGTAAGAAATTATTGAAAGCTTATGATTTAATTGATAATGTTCCTGATTTGATAGGTTGCCCTACTTGTGGCAGAACAATGTATGATATGCTACCTATTATTGAGGAAGTTGAAGAGTTTTTAGAAACTATTCAAGCAAATATTAAAGTAGCTGTTATGGGTTGTGTAGTAAATGGACCCGGTGAAGCCAGAGATGCTGATATTGGCATAGCTGGCGGTATAAATGAAGGCTTATTATTTAAAAAAGGAGAGGTAATTAGAAAAATACCACAAGAGAAAATTGTTGATGAATTAAAAAAAGAAATTTTAGAAATAATCAATCATTAGATTGTTTATTTTTAAAATATGTATATAATCAACTTAAGGTAAAAAGGAGAGTTTGATATGAATAGGGTTTACAACTTCAGTGCTGGTCCTTCTTGTATTTTTGAAGCTGTGTTGCAAAAAGCAGCAGATCAAATGTTAAATTATCAAAATTCAAAGATGTCAGTAATGGAAATGTCACATCGTTCTAAAGACTACGAATCTATAATCAATGAATGCGAAGTTAGATTGCGTAGATTAATGAACATACCTGAAAACTATAAAGTCCTGTTTCTTCAAGGAGGAGCTTCACTTCAGTTTTCAATGATTCCCATGAACTTAATGAAAAATAAAAAGTTTGATATTATTAATACTGGACAATGGACTAAAAAAGCAATTGAAGAACACAAAAAACTAGGTGAAGTAAATGTTATAGCAAGTAGTCAAGAAGACACTTTTTCCTATATTCCCAAAGTTACTAAAGAAATGATTAGTGATGATTGTGATTATGTTTACATTTGCCAAAATAACACCATTTATGGTACTGCTTATAACTATGTACCTGAAACAAATGGGAAACCGTTAATCGCAGATTTTTCAAGCTGTATTTTGAGCAAGCCTTACAATGTAAGTGATTATGATTTGATTTTTGCAGGGGCACAAAAAAACATGGGACCTGCTGGATTAACTGTAATCATCATCAAAGAAGACTTAATAAAAGAAAAACCTGAACTTCCAAGTATGTTGAGCTACAAAGTTCACGCAGACAATGATTCCATGTATAATACTCCTCCAACATATTCAATCTATATGTGTGGTTTGATTTTAGAATATCTAGAAGAAAATATTGGCGGTTTAGAAAACATGCAAAAAATCAATGAAGAAAAGGCTAGAATTCTTTATGATTATCTAGATAATTCTAAATTATTCAAAAATCCAGTTAATAAAGAAGATAGATCAATCATGAACATTACTTTTGTCACAGGAAATAAGGAACTGGATGATTTATTTGTCTTGGAAGCAACAAAAAATGGCTTTGTAAATTTAAAAGGTCATAGAAGTGTTGGTGGAATGCGTGCAAGCATCTATAATGCAATGCCTATTGAAGGTGTTAAAAAACTTGTAACATTTATGAAAGAGTTTGAGGTGAAACATCATGTATAAAATCAAAATATTAAATAATATTTCAGAAGTTGGCTTAAACAGATTTACTGATAAATATCAAATTGCCAAAAATTTCACTGATGAAGATGCAATACTTCTAAGAAGCGAAAATATTCATGAATATGAATTTAATGAAAATTTAAAATCTATTGCTAGAGCTGGAGCTGGCATTAACAATATTCCTATTGATAAATGCAGTGAAAAAGGAATTGTAGTTTTCAATACTCCTGGTGCTAATGCCAATGCAGTAAAAGAATTAGTCTTTGCGGGATTATTATTAGGAAGTAGAAAAATCTATGAAGGAATGCAATGGATTCAGACTCAAAAAGATAATGAAAATATTGCCAAAGACACCGAAAAACAAAAGAAATTATATTCTGGAAATGAATTATTACATAAAAACCTAGGAATTATTGGACTAGGTGCAATTGGTGTTCAGGTTGCAAATCTGGCTATCGATTTTGGAATGAATGTCTATGGTTATGACCCATACATTTCCTTATCAAATGCTTGGAACTTATCAAGAAATGTTCATCATTCTGACACCATTGATGAAATTCTTAAAAATTGTGACTTTATATCAATTCATATTCCTTTAAATGATAAAACCAAAAATATTATCAATGCAGATGTCATATCTAAGATGAAACCAGGAGTAAAACTTCTAAACTTTTCAAGAGATGGTTTAGTTGATACTGAAGCCTTACTAAATGGTATTGATTCTGGAATTATCAACAAATATATTACAGACTTTCCAGTTCAGAAACTCATTGGCCAGGAAAATGTTTTAATTCTTCCACATCTTGGAGCTTCTACAGAAGAAAGCGAAGACAACTGTGCTATTTTAGCAGTAAAACAAACAATGGATTATCTAGAAAGGGGAAATATTACTAACTCTGTTAATTTACCTGATTGCAGCATGGAAATTTATGATCATGTAAGGATTTGTTGTATTCATAAAAATATTCCAAAAATGATAACTCAGATTTCTGATGCCTTATCAACATCAAATGTTAATATAGAAAATCTAATGAATAAATCAAAAAATGAATTAGCTTATACAATGGTTGATATAGCTGAAGTGGTTAATGGTGATATTCTAAATAAAATTAAACAAATTCCAGGAATGATAAGAGTTAGTACATATAACTTTGATAAAAATGACTGATGGACATATACATTTAGAAAACGGACCCCTAACTATTGAATATTTAGAACAGTTTGTTCATGCAGCTATAAAAAACAAGATAAAAAAAATTCAAATATTAGATCACACTCATCGATTTATTGAATTTAGAGCCATCTATGAAAATGTTATTAATGCTGCAAAAATACAAAAAGAATGGTTTTTGAAAAAATCCAAGGATAGTATCAATGATTATTTAAAATTAATCAAACTGGCAAAATCAAAAAAATATCCAATAGAAATCAAATTTGGACTAGAGGTTTGTTATACAAGTAAAAAAGAAGAAGAAATTAGAAAGATTCTTAGAAACTATGAATTTGATTTTCTAGTGGGAGCTGTACATTCAGTTTATGGATTATTATATGATATGGAAAATTTTTCAAAAGAATTACTGTGGAACGTTTATGATATAGATGAAATCTATAAAGAATACTATCGTGAAATTATTAAGCTTATGGAAAGTAATTTGTTTACCCAAGTAGCTCACCCAGATACTATAAAATTATTTGATATTTACCCTTCATATGACTTAACAGAAACATATAATAAAATAGCTGATTTAGCACTAGAAAAAGACTTATACTTAGAAAATAACTTCGGTTGTTATTATAGATACCATCATAAAGATCCTGGTTTAAGTAAAGAATTCAAACAAATTCTCTTAGAAAAAGGTGTTAAAATAATGCTCGCAAGTGATGCTCATATCCCTGAACATGTTGGCAAAAACTTTGAATTGTGGAAATAAGAAAACTGCAATAAGATAGTGAATGTAAACAATATTTAAA
>JAAZKG010000118.1 GCA_012799935.1 Erysipelotrichia bacterium
CCTCTGTGTCAGCATACATTTTGTCATGATCAACAACTGGAATTATTCCAAAAAGCTTTTTAATTGGATAACGTCCAAGAAAAATGTTTTCTCCTATTGTGCGAGCTGGAATTGGTTGAAGTTCTTGATGAACCATCGCAATTCCCTTTTCCAAAGCTTCAGCTGGATTTTTTATTTCAATTTTTTCACCTTCAAAAAAAATCTCACCTGAATCCATATGATAGATACCAAACATACACTTCATTAAAGTAGATTTGCCAGCACCATTTTCACCCATCAAAGCATGAACAGTTCCTGGTTTTAATGAAATTTGAGCGTTATCTAATGCTTGAACACCTGGAAACGATTTATTAATTTCGCGCATTTCTAGACAATATTCTTGCATATTGAACCTCCACATCTATAAGACTATTATAAGTTATATAGTCATTAAAAAGTACTATGTACTTTATTTTTTTTAAAAATAGGTGAGCCAAAAGCTCACCTATTACTTTGGTACTATTCAGTAACTTATTCTATTTTGTAAATCAATTAGTTAAAGTAAGCTTTGTCAACTTTAACATAGTCTACCCAATAGTAGTTTTCGATAGCTTCACCATTTAATAATTTGATAGCTACATCAACTGCTGTATGAGATTGGCCAATGTGGTCGTTTAATACTGTACCAGTCATAGTTCCTTCTTTAACCATTTCTTGGCATTCATCAAGAGCATCTACACCTAATAAGTAAACATCTACACCAACAGTTCTACCAGCATCTCTAAGCGCTTGAGCAGCACCTAAAGCCATACCATCATTATTACAGAATACAACTTCAATTTGATCTCCAAATTGTGCTAAAGCGTTAGCAACTAATTCTTGACCTTTTGTTTGGTCCCAAATTGCTGTATCTTGGTATAAACAATTTACTTTTACACCAGCATCAACTAAAGCCTTAATTGAATATTCCGTTCTGTATTGAGCATCAACGTTTTCTACGTCACCCATAATCATGATGTAATTAACTACACCATCACCATTGATATCGCCTTTGTCTTCTAATGCTAAAACGATTTCACCTTGGTATGTACCAGATTGACGAGCGTCAGCACCAACATAACAAACCTTAGGGTTGTTTAAAATTCCTTCATAAGATTCATCACCATCATCACCTAAAGGTTCACGGTTGATTAATACTAGAGGGATATCTGCATCAACAATCTTGTTAATTAATACTTCTGCAGAAGAAGTTTGAACTAAGTTAAGAATAATAACATCCATTTGTTGAGCGATGAAAGTATCAATTTGGTTAGATTGTTCATCCATTGAGTCTTTTCCATCGACAAATGATAATTCATACTTAACTTTGTCAGTTTCAAGTGATTTGAAGTAGTTTTTAATTTCTTCACGATATAAAGTCATGAAGTTATCGTTATAACGATAAATAGCAACACCAACTTTATAAGTTTTTACTTCATCATCACCATTTGGTTTTGTACATGCTGTCATTGAAAAAATCATCATTAGAGCAAGTACGAATGTTAAAAGTTTTTTCATCTCAAATTTCCTTTCTCAAAAAAACAATATTAGCATTTGATTATTTGATATAATCGCTTTGCCATTTTTATCTTAACAACTCTTTTTTGCACTGTCAACCTTTTTTTGTAATCGCTTACAATTTGTTTTGCTTTTCACAAAAAAGACCCTTGCATACAAGAGTCTTAATCTTTTTTTATCCTACTGTTGAACGAATCAGTTCTAATACTTCTTCTTCTGTTTCAAATTCTAAAGCTTTAGTAGCTAAATCTTTCATCTCTTTATGTGATAGACTATTCACAATTTTTCTGGCTCTTAAAATTGATGTAGCACTCATTGAAAACTCATCTAATCCCAGACCCAGTAATACCGGAATAGCGTCTGGTTCACCAGCCATCTCTCCACACATGCCGCACCACTTACCATGAGCATGAGCTCCATCAATAGTCATTTTAATCAAACGTAAAAGGGAAGGATTAAATGGCTGATATAAATAAGAAACTTTCTCACTCATTCTGTCGGCTGCCATTGAGTACTGAATCATATCATTGGTACCAATTGAGAAGAAATCAGCAATCTCGGCAAACTTATCAGCTAATATTGCTGCTGCTGGAATTTCAACCATCATACCGACTTGAATATCATCACCAATAGCAACACCTTCAGCAACCAATTTAGCTCTTTCCTCTTCATATACCTGTTTAGCTTCTTTAAACTCATTAATGGTCGCAATCATCGGAAACATGATTCTTAACTTTCCATAAGCAGAAGCTCTTAGCAGTGCTCTTAATTGCGTCCTGAAGATGTCTTTTTGATCTAAACATAATCTAACTGCTCTATAACCTAAAAATGGATTCATTTCTTCAGGAAACTCATAATAATCTAAGTGTTTATCTCCACCAATATCTAGTGTTCTAACTACTACCGGTCTACCACCCATCGCTTCTAAAACCTTTTTATAAGCTTCATACTGTTCTTCTTCATTTGGCCAATCTTTTGCACCCATATACAAAAACTCAGTGCGATATAAACCAACACCTTCACCACCATTTTCTAAAACAGCAGCGACATCTTCTGGTGTTCCAATATTAGCTGCTAGTTCAACATGGTGTCCATCAATAGTTACAGTTTCTTTATCTTTGTATTCTTTTAATGCCGCAACTTCTTCTTCGTATTTTTTAGCTTCAACTCTGTATCTAGCAATTGTTTCTTCATCTGGATTAATGAAAACTTTTCCTTTTAAAGCATCTAAAATTAACATATCTCCATGATTGATAGTTGACATAATATTAGCAACACCAACTACTGCTGGAATTTCTAAACTTCTGGCCATAATTGCTGAATGTGATGTTCTTCCACCAATTTCAGTCGCAAAACCTTTAGTGTATTGTTTATTTAATTGCGCTGTATCAGAAGGAGTCAAATCATGAGCAACAATAATTACTTCTTCATCAATTAAAGATAAATCAGCAATATTCACACCTAAAATATGATATTTTATCCTTCTGGTAACATCTTTAATGTCAGCTGCTCTTTCTCTCATATAAGCATCTTCTAAAGATTCAAATATACTGATAAAATTACCAGCAACCGAATCTAAAGCATATTCAGCATTTACCTGATCGCTTTCAATCATTTGGATTACACCATCACACAATGCTGGATCTTCACAAACCATCAAATGAGCATCAAAAATCTGTAAATCTTCATCTGATAGTTTTCCTGTTGCTTTTTCTTTAATTACCGCAATATCTTTTTTACTTTTTTCGACCGCTTTATTGAATTTTTCAATCTCTTGTTGTGGATTACATTGCCTACATTCAATAATAATTTCTGGCGTTTCTAATTTATACGCTTTAGCGATAGTAATACCGCTACTTGCTGCAATTCCTTTTAACATTTTTTCTTTTTCTCCCCGTATTTTATTAAATTAATTTTATCATTATTACACTACCTTTTCAAGCAAGCCAAAAACTGTTCCATCGCCTTTCGCTTAAGAGAATAATAGGTTGTTTGCGAATAATAATCATTCCACCAATATGATTCCCTTTTCCTTATGTACTCTTGGGTCAGTATTCTTTTTGAGTCTTCATCAAGATCATTTAATGCAAACTTCACCAAAAGATATAAATCATAATTTTTGTCTTGTTGATTAAAGTTTTCCAATAAAAATTTGCTTTTATTGTATTTATCAAAGATATTTTTTACAATTTTACTTATTTCTTTAAAATTAGTTGTCATAAAACTCCCTATTAAATTTTTATTTACTTCTAAATTTCCCCATCATCTGAAAAAAATAATAAATAATGCTAAGGTTTCATTTAATGTCTTTATTATGTAATTTAAATTTGAATTATGGCCTTAAAGATTGATAATAAACAAAATAAAACATTTTTTAATCCTTTTGCTCAACTTCTAAAAACTTTAGAAGATCATCTTTTCTGTCCTCCATATCTTGATAACCTAAATTAAATAATTCTTCCAGTTGTTCATAACTTCCACTTAATCTAGTAACACCGCAATCTCTAGATGGTCTAATCAATATAGCTTTACCCTGCTTTTCTAAATCTTGAACCATTGACAACTCATAATAAAATGAGTCCACTCGTTTATCGATATTAGCTAACATTGTAGGAAACTTTCTGTACACTAACTTTAAAATTTTATCTAAAATAAAACCATTTGGTTTTCTAACATAACCTTCATCTTTGGTAATGATTACTAAATTCTTGTCGTGACCTGTGGCAAGACTTCTTTCAATAGAAATCATTGTTCTGATACCACCATCTAAAAATCTTTGGCCCTTTATTTTTGTCATTTTTCCAGCCAGCGGCAAGACACAACCAGCTTTGATATAATCTCCACGCTCATCAAAACTATTTTTACCATAATATTCCAATACTTCTTTATCCATATTAAACACGCCTATTTCGACTTCTCTATCTGTCTTTTTCAAATAATTTAAAGCCTCTTTATAAAATGGTTTAAAGTATTTCTCTTGTAAATATCCCATACCCATTAAACCACCTTCTTTTAATAATGGTCTAATGCCAATTACTCCTTTATCTTTAATTCCGACAGTAGAAACATATTTCATTTCTTCTATTTTTTCAGTTGCATAACAAAAAGCATATGCTGTTGTTGCTGATATGGATGCTGAGTATTTTATATAAATATTATTATCGCTTAGCCACTTTAAAGCACCTGCGGTATAACAACCTCTAAATCCTCCACCCTCTAATACTAATCCAATGTTACTTTTCATATTTAACCCCTTTATCACAATCGAAAACGACTTTTGATTGTAATCTACACTCCGTTAAAACTTCATGAATATCCAATATCTGACTAAACGGATTAACTTCTGATTCAACCAAGCCATTTTTACAACAATAAACGAAATCTCTCAATTGATTGGCAAACTGATGATCATAATCTTGTCCAACCGAAATCATTCCTTCATTATCATTATATATTACTTTACCACTTCCTTCCCTAGGTTGGTAATATATTTTTTCTAATTTTGAAAGCATTGGAATATAAAGATTTCCTTTTTCTCCTTGTATTTCACTAATTAATTTAGTATCTGTAACTTTTGAATGTAATATTACAACTTCAAAATTAGGATAAGAAAAAATGATAGTTCCTGCACAGTCTACCCCTGTATCTAATAGTTGAGCAGTAGCATAAATCTTTTCTGGCTTACCAAATAAAGCCACAGCATCAGCAATCGCATAGACTCCTAAATCCATTATCGAACCATTACATAAGTCTCTTCTAAAGGTCGTGGGATTTTCGCCATTTAGATATGCATCATATCTGCTTGAATACTTGCCAAAGATAAAAATCGCTTTTCTAATTCTTCCTATTTTATTTAAATATTCTTTTATCACTTTCAAATTAGGACTATATAGTGGAACAGTTCCATCATGCAAATGAACATTATTTTCTTTAGCTACTTCAATCATTTCTTTAACTTGCTGATAGTTAGAAGCTAAAGGCTTTTCGCAAAAAACTGGAAACTTTCTTTTTAAGCATTCGACAGTCATTTGATAATGGGTTGAATTTGGAGTAGCAAGATAAACAGCATCAATGGTATCAGACTCCAGCATTTCAATATAGTTATGATATACATTATTTATTCCATACTTTTCTGCAAACTTAACTGCATTTTCATATTTACCACTACAAACAGAAGTAACTTCTATTTCACTAACAAAACTGGCGCCAGTCATAAACATATCGGAAACAAAATTTGTTCCCACTACTCCAATTTTCATAAATCCAACTCCTTTTTATAAATCAATTTGATAAATCATCTTAATACGTTCCTCTGGAAATAATGGATGCCAAAATGGCACACGTACTGTTTTGATATATCTAGCATTAAGTGCTTCGATTGTTTTTTTAGAGGCCTCATTATCGGGATTACAAGTAATAATTAACTTTTGCATTCCAAATTTTCTGGCCAAGTCAATCAATAAGATGGCTGCTCTTCTAGCATAGCGATTTCCTCTAAATGGCGACTCTATTCGATAACCAATGTTACCATAGTAATAGAGTTCCAAAGTATGTTCTAGTCGTAAATCGCAATAACCAATATATTCATTTGTCTTTTTTAAATAAATAAAGTAACTAATTTGTTTATTATAAAAATAATCCATTTTCAATATAATGAAATCATCTTCTAATTCTTTAAAATTAATTACTTTATTTTTCTTAATCATGTGTTCTCCTATATATTTAATTGTACTGGATTTTACTTAATAATTGTGCTATTATTTCATAGACAGCAATTAAAAATCTTATTTAGTGAATTTAAAAATTATATCTTGTCAAATCAGCAGAACTTGTGGTATTATTTATGGGCACGGAAATTCAGACAAGGAGTAGTACTCAAGCGGCTGAAGAGGCGCCCCTGCTAAGGGTGTAGGTCGGGAAACTGGCGCGAGAGTTCAAATCTCTCCTACTCCGCCATTCTCTTATTTCTAAAAACTTATATACGGTCCAGTGGTGTAGTGGTTAACATGCCTCCCTGTCACGGAGGAGATCGCGAGTTCGATCCTCGTCTGGACCGCCATCTTGCAGGTGTAGTTCAATGGTAGAACGCGACCTTGCCAAGGTCGACACG
>JAAZKG010000158.1 GCA_012799935.1 Erysipelotrichia bacterium
ACGTTGGACGACAAGAATAATGGACAAGGTTGCAGGTATGCCCCTATTTGATCTCAATATCGAGACAGTGCTGGAGCACTGGGAAGTCGAGCACGGCCTCCGTGAGATCATCGCCAATGCCCTCGACGAAAGCACACTCAGCGGCACTGCACCAATCAGCATCGTCAAGGACGACAATGGACGCTGGCATATCCGCGACTACGGCCGCGGCATAAGAATCGAACACTTCACACTTAACGAGAACCAAGAGAAGATCGGGAAAGACGGTGTCATCGGCAAGTTCGGCGTCGGACTCAAAGACGCCCTTGCTGCGCTTGATCGGCGTCGCGCGAAAGTAACTCTCCGGTCTCCGCACGGCACCTTTACCCTGACCAAGGCCGCAAAGCACAACTTCGGCGGGATCACCACACTCCATATTGCGCACGAACCCGCAGAACCATCCATGCGCGGCACGGATGTCGTTCTTACAGGAGTCCCCGATACGGCCATCGAGAAGGCAAAGGGGATGTTTCTCCGATTTCGGGAACACCGTGTTCTTGATAGCACCCCCTACGGACAAGTGATTGCCGCCCCATCCGAAGGGGCAGAGGTGTTCATCAACGGTGTATGGGTCAATGCCGAACCAACCTTCCTGTTCTCCTACAACGTTACCAGTCTAACCGAGGCTATGCGGAAAGCCCTCAATCGGGAACGAGTCAATGTCGGCAGGTCGGTCTACGCGGAGCGCATACGCCAAATTCTCAAGGCATCCAACGCGTCCCCCGTGTTGCAACCTCTTGCGGCGGCCTACGGGCGCAGGGACGAGGGATTACTTCCGGAGGAACTTGCATGGATCGATATTGCACACAAAGCGTTGAATGAGCTCGCCAAGTCACAAAACGTGGTCGTCATTTCGCAGACGGAGTTTAAAGCCCGTCCGGAACTTGTTGAGGACATCAAGCGCGACGGTCGGCAGATCGTTTTGATAACCGACAAAGAGAAACAAAGGGCAGACCAGCAGGCAGAACAGGGCACGGCCCCCTTTCAAACGCTGAAAACGTGGATTGATTCTGTCAATGACAGTTTCCAGTACCAGTTTGTGGATGAGGCCCAGTTCACAGAGGCTGAACGCCACGTCTGGCGCAGGCGATATGACGTGCTTGCATTGGTTGGCCTTCGCCAGAGGGACATTCCAGATATTCGAGTGTCTCAAATCATGCGCGCTTCTGAAGACGACACCAATGGCGTGTGGGACAGCAATCTGAAGGCAGTAATCATAAAGCGGGCACAACTTCGCTCTCTCGCGCCATTTGCCGGAACTCTTCTGCACGAGTGCGCACACGCCGTATCCGGCGCATCCGACTGTACACGATACTTTGAGAGTGTCCTGACCGATTATCTTGGTCGCGTCTCGACCACTGCCATAACGGGCGTCAAGGCATCTGCGGAGACGAGCGCAATGTCCCGCAGTGCACCACCCGCCGCTCTTCCCCAACCACCAGTCCTCGTAGGGGGCATCGCGTTTGTGCCGGTGGAGTCATCGAATGTTGCCGGTGTGTCCTACGACAACAAGTCACAGACTCTTTACGTCGCGTTCAAGAATGGATCGCGGTACTTTTATCAAGCAGTTCCCGAGGCGATTTACACAGCCTTGCTCAATGCACCGTCAAAGGGGCGATTTCTCAATTCGGAAATCATCGGACGGTACAGATACGGAAACATCTGAAAGAGGCGTCCAACAAGAGCGTGGAACACTACGTTTCACCCGGCGCGGACGCCGTGTGAAACGAGGTTCACGCTCGACGTTCGATTGATAAGATGAAAACAATACTCATAGCAATACTCACGGTTATAGCCATCGCTATTGCGCTGATTGCCGGTTGTTATGCGAGGGCGATCCGCCCACAAGTACAAACGATATCCGAGCCA
>JAAZKG010000014.1 GCA_012799935.1 Erysipelotrichia bacterium
CAATTTTCTTGACCTTATGTGCTTTTTAATGGCTGTCAAAAAAAAATAAATGCAAAGTTGAGAGGAGCTAGGATTATGAACAATAACAATATTATTAATGAGTTCATCACCAGAGCCAAAGAACAAAATATGATTGTAAACAACGTTTACCTACTATCTGACAAAGTACTTAAATGCGACATTAAATCAATATCAGATTTTTTTGAAAACTGTACAGTATTTGTTTACAACGACCGATTTGCTATCGACTGGCAATATAACAACTTAACAAACATATTGAGAAAGGGAGTATTGAATTATGAATAAGAATAAACAGGTAAAATTACCCGATAACTACAAGTTATTATTAGAAACCGACCACGCTGTTTTTGCTCACAACCGACTTAATAAAATTTATGCTACATGGTCAAAAGATACAAACGGTTTATATTTAGGAAATTATTTTTCTTATGACCAATTCACAGAAACAACACAAAAAGAAGCATATAAAAAAGCACTTCAAGCATTTGCTGATAAAATATAAAAGAGGGGATATCCCCTCTTTATTATGCAACCTTTTCAAGCTTCTTTATTACTTCCTTATCTACTGTATCATCAACATATTTATTATCGCAGAATGAAAAATCTTCAGGAACAATAGAAAATTGTTGTAGCTTCAAAGTTGAACAGAACCAAGAACAGCCTGCTTCTATAAGCTGTTTTTTGTGTCTATAAAAAGTCGGCTTTGACATAGTGTTTTTAGTTCTTTCCTCACCAAACTGTACCAATTGAGCCCAAGTTGAATATAAACTATTACCCAAATTAAAACCATACAAATTATGCAACCTTTCAAGCACCAAATCGGACCGTCTTACTATATCCATTTCTTCACACCTTTCCTTCATAAGCCTAAAAAGTTCGTCATCAGATATTTTATGTAGTATTTTATCGTCTAAATCTGATACAAATACCACTTCTTTTTTAAAAAGATCTTTTAACTTTTTAGCTTTTATTTCACATTCAAACCTTATAATACGATATGCCTTTTCTAATATATTATCATACTCCATTTTTAATAATGCTAACTTATGCATAATTAAGTCATGATTCTCCTTATTCCAGTTTAAATCTATCTCTCTGTTTATGTACTTAACAAGCCTTTTATAATCATGCTTTTTAAATTCTGGTCCTTTCCAGTACAATTTTACGGTTGTTGTACTACCCGAAAACATAACAGAAGTATCATATATTCTAGGTTTACGTCTTGTATAATAAGCATTTTTTAAATTATCAACTATCTTTTTACAAATTTCCTTATTCCTAAAAATAAATATCTTAGATACATCTATTCGCTTAACTTCCCATTGCTTATAATCTGGCAATGAAACTGATGTTACTGATTCCAAAAAATTAACTAAATACTTAACTGATTTTTTAATTTCACGTGGTCCACCATAGCAATTATGATTAATCAATAACTTATGCAAACTACATTCAACCACTATATGCCAATAAGACTTTACCCTTACTGGTACTAATGTTTCTTCTTTCTCCCATTCTGTATTATCGACCTTGAAACGTATTCTATAATCATAAGAACCTTCTAATTCTCCAGAAGTAAAAGCATATAATAATTCACCCGTAAATATATCTATTCCTTCACTAAGCCTGCAAAATTGTAATAATTTTGTTACTGTTTCTGTATTTATTTCAGGTGATTTTAAAACAACTGTATCATACATAAAATATACCCTCACTTATGTGTATTTATTTATACATTGTCTCACTCATGAGACTCTCGTCGGGTGTTACTTAGACCCGACGTTTTTTATCTCTATTAGATA
>JAAZKG010000119.1 GCA_012799935.1 Erysipelotrichia bacterium
GCTTAATAAAAGAAATCCATGATGAAAATCAAATTACAGTGATTTCAATTACTCACGATATTGAAGAAGTTGCTCAAAGCGACAATGTTTTGGTGTTAGATAATGGAAAACTAGCTATGGCTGGAACGCCTGAAAAAGTGTTTAGTAATGAAAAAGTTATGGTTAATATGAAATTAGATATTCCTTTTGTCTATAAATTAAGAAATAGTTTAAGAACTAAAGGTGTAAAAGTCTCTAATACCTTAGATTTAGAAAGGATGGCTGAAGAAGTATGTCGATACATTTTGAAAAAGTAGATTATATTTACAGCCCTAATTCTGTTTTTGAATTTCAAGCTTTAGAAGATGTTTCTTTAGATATTAATATGGGTAAAATAACTGCTATTATTGGAGCTACTGGTTCTGGTAAAACTACACTTGTTCAGCATCTAAATGGTTTATTACTTCCTTCAAAAGGATTTTTAACAGTAAATGATTTTACAATTAAAGCTGATGAAAAACCTAAAAACATTAAAGAATTAAGAAAACAGGTTGGACTAGTCTTCCAATTTGCAGAATATCAGTTGTTTGAGGAAACACTAATTAAAGATGTTTCTTTTGGTCCTAAAAATTTTGGTGTTAAAGAAAAAGAAGCGGAAATGATTGCTGCAAGAGCTTTAGTAACTGTAGGAATTGATCCTAAAGATTTTGTCAAATCGCCATTAGAATTATCAGGTGGTCAAAAAAGAAGAGTTGCTATTGCTGGTATTTTAGCCATGTCTCCTTCAATATTGGTTTTAGATGAACCAACTGCTGGTTTAGACCCACAAGGAGCTAAATCGATGATGGAGCTTTTCAAGATGCTAAATAAAGAAAAAGGCATTACCATATTGATTGTTACTCATAATATGGAACACGTATTGGAGTATTGTGATGAAGTTGTTGTTTTAGAAAAGGGTCAAGTAATTATGCATACTGATAAAAAACAATTTTTCAAAAATGATAAATATATGGAAAAAGCTTCAATTGATCCTCCGATAATAATTGCCTTTAAAAAGAAATGTGAAGAGTATGGTATAACTTTTGATAGTGATATCTTAACTATCGATAACCTTGTCAGTGAAATTGTTAAGAAAAGAGGTAAAAGATGAATAATATAACATTAGGCAAATATATTCCTTTGAACTCTTTTGTTCATAAATTAGACCCAAGAACCAAAATTATTGCGATGATGATTTTGTTAATTGCGATATTTATTCCAGCGGGATTTGTCGGATATGGTATCATAGGCATTTTCTTGCTTATCTCTCTAATTTCAAGTAAATTATCATTTTCGTTTGTTTGGAAAAGTTTTAAACCATCATTATTTATGTTGGTATTTTTGCTTATCATAAATATGTTTATAATCAAAACTGGTGATGTTTGGTTAACTATCGGTTCATTTAACTTATATAGTGGAGCAGTTATTCAAACTGTTTATATTGTTTTAAGGTTATTATTAATGATTGTTATTACAACAATGTTAACAGCGACAACTAAACCTCTGGATTTAACGATGGGATTAGAAGATTTACTTTCACCGCTAGCCAAACTTAATGTACCAACTCATGATATCGCGATGATGATTTCATTAGCTTTGAGGTTTATCCCAACCTTATTGGAAGAGGCACAAAGAATTTTAAAAGCTCAAGCTTCCCGAGGAGTAGATATGGAAAGTGGATCTTTCAAAGAAAAAATACAAGCGATACTTTCTTTAATTGTTCCTTTGTTTGTTTCTTCTTTTCAAAAAGCAGATGATTTAGCTGATGCGATGGAAGCTAGAGGATATGTTGTTGGAGCAAAAAGAGTAAGATATAAAAAACTGAAATTTACTTTTTTTGATTTCATTACATTAGTTAGTGTTTCAGGATTATTAGTTGGATTAATATTATTAAAGGTATTATAAGATGAGATACAAATGTGTAGTTTCCTATGATGGTAGCAGATTTGCTGGCTGGCAAAAACAAGCAGCTGATTTAACCGTTCAAGAAACTATCGAAAAAGCTATTTCTAGAATTGTTAATCATGAAGTAGTTATTGTTGGTAGTGGTAGAACTGATGCCAAAGTGCATGCACTGGGGCAAGTCTTTCATTTTGAAACTGAAAGAAAAATTAGCAGTTTTCAAAAGGCTATTAACTCTCAATTACCACCTGATATTTATATTAAAAGTATTGAAGAGGTTACAGAAGATTTTCATAGTCGTTTTGATGCTAAATATAAGCATTATGACTATTTAATTAATAATGGTGAATATAATCCTTGTATGGCAAATTATAGCTGTTACATTAAAGACAAGTTAGATTTAACTTTAATGAAGCAAGCAAGTGAAGTATTTATTGGAACTTTAGATTTTACCTCTTTTAATGCTACAAAATTAGGTGAGAACGAGAATCAAATAAGAACAATTTATAAAATTGAGATAACAAAAAAAGATGATTTTATTACTATTTCTTATTATGGTAATGGTTTTTTAAGGTATATGGTTAGAATGATAACTCAAACATTAATTGAAGTAGGATTAGGTAATGTTTCAATTGATGAAGTACAACAAATGCTAGATAAAAAAGATAAAGCATCATGCAGTTATAATGCAGAAGCCCAAGGGTTATATTTGATTGAGGTTGGTTATCAAGAATATAAAGAAAACATGGACTAAACCATGTCTTTATCTATCTATGTAAATATAGAAAATTAAACAATGAGGTGATATTATAATAATGGTATTAAGCATCGGTGGCGGAATGGAAGACGCGTACGTTTGAGGGGCGTATAGCAATAGCTGTATGGGTTCAAGTCCCATCCGATGCACCATTAAATAAAGAAGTCCTGAAGATAGGACTTTTTTATTTTTCTATTAAAAAGCCCTGATTTTTCAGAGCTTAAAATTTTTATTATACTACTGTCCAACCTTTATATGAGCCATTATACTCGGTTAGATCCTGAGCCAATTGTAAGATAGATTTGCATAAAGATATTTTATCAGAATCCAGAGTATTCAAAATAATTAATTCATTATCTTTATCGCTGTGGGCAACATGGTGTCCTTCAATAGCAGCAATGTTGGCATATCTATCTTTATCTTCAATTGAAGCAAATGTAGCAAAGTGTTGTAAGTTCAAAGCTTCAGAAGTTTCAACTGTATCTAACATAACTCCAACTTGTTTAATAATTAATTTAATTTTATTATCTTTAACACCAGGATACAAAACGATACATTTATCTAAAAACTGATCTTCAGTTAGTAATGAATCATCAATTTCTATTGGTTCTTCATGAATTGCTGTTTCAACAATATCTTCTAGATCTTCAATTGCTTTTTCAACAGAATCATCTTCTTCTAAACTTTCGATGATATCATTGATTAAATTTATTTCGCCCACCTGCTCATCAACCACCTTTAAAATAGTTTCACTATCATCTTGTTGCAAGTCAATTGGTGTTAATGGAGTTATTTCTTCCATTGTTGCAGATAGAACTTCTTCAATATGTTCTTGTTGTGCTTGTAAAGCAACTTCTTCCATTATTTTTTCAACTGAAACAGCTTCGTCAGCATCTTCTTCAACCACTATTTCGTCAGTTGTTTCTTCTAAAACTGGTTCTTCATCTACTACAACCTCATCAATTAATTTTTCTATTTCCTGGGAAATTGATTCGGTAATGAATTTTTCTTCTTCACTGATAATATCAGCAACAATATCATTGATAAGAAGAGCTTTTTCTCCAATCCCTTCACTTTCTTCCTCATTTTCCACAATTATTTCTTCAGCACCTTCTTCAACTACCATTTCTTCAGCATCATCCTTATTTTTAGCATCAGAAAGGATTTCTTGAATTTCTTCAATGCCTTCTTTAACTTCTTCTACAATTCCACCAAGGTCAGTAGGGTTTTCAATAAAGGTCTCCACTATATCTCCAACAGTGTCAACAGTTTCAATCAATATTTCTTTACTGACAGAAACGATATTTTCAGCAGTACTGCTAACTTTTTCCATCGTTTTCTTGTAAGGGTTTTTAGGTTTAACTTCGACCTCAATAAAATTAACTTTATTTTGTTTATCTAATTTCTTTTTTACATAAGTTATAGCAGCGACAGCTACAGCAGCAGTGACAACAACAGCAGGTATTATTTTCTTCATAATATTATCCTCACTTTAATTATTGGTATAAAAGTATTATAATATAAATGTGACTATTTTGCACATATATATGGAGGTTGATTAAATGCGTAAAAAAATATTTGTAGCATTATCAATATTATTATTACTTGTAGGATGTTCTTCTAAAAATTTTGAACCACTTGTTTCTCAAGTTGTTGAGGTGATTGAGTTAAACAGCACTGAAGACCCATTAACTTTTTTAAAGGATGTCGAAGAAATTGGTCTTGAATTCACTATTGTTTCTTCAGATTTAGATGTAACTAAAGCAGGAGTATATACAATTGTTTATAGAATTTCTCAAGGACGTAAAAATGTTGAGAGATCTTATACCATAAAGGTTAGAGATTATGATGGACCAGTAATTACTATTGAAGATTCAATTGATATCTTATATGGTGGTTTGTTTATTTTAAAAGATGTGGCAACTGCTTATGATGAAACTGATGGTGATGTTAGTGCTTCTTTACATTATCAAGGCAGTATTGATGCTTACACAATTGGAAGTTATAAAATTGTTGTTAGTGCAACGGATCAGTTTGATAATGTAACTACCAAAGAAGTGGTAGTTAATGTAAAAAATGATGAGAAAGCATCATATAAAAAGACAATTTGTGGAACATATAAAGACATATCTTATTTAACGGGGCAAGCTCCTACGCTGACCTTGAATGAAGATGGAACATTTGAATTGTATTTAAATAGCTGCTCAGTAGTTAATTTGGTTACTGGCAGTTATCAACAATATCAAGATACATTATATCTAGTTAGCAATGATTATCGTTTCAGTGTTATTGATGAAGAAAACTTAGTTAGATTTATAATTCAAATTGATGGGACATTATTATTTGATTCTCAATTAGATGTATGTGCTCCAAATTATGGAGATGTCTTTAGTAAAGAAGTAAAAAATGGCTTAAATCAATAAGTCATTTTTATTTGATATTGAATGAAGATTCTTGAGGAATTATATTGATTTCTTTCATAAAGTAGTCTTCAATTAGAATAAATCGTGATTTCTTTTGTAAACTAGTAATTAGGAAAAGAATATCACTTTTTTTACCTTGAAGCTGTGCTTCAACAGTACCATCAAGTCTATTATTGACCCAACCAGTGATATTTAACTTAGTTGCTTCACGATAAAGAGTATACCTAAAACCAACATTTTGCACTCTTCCTTTAAAAATTACATAATATCTTACCATGACTTTATATTAATGTTTTCCTTAAAAAAATCAACTAATTTTTAATAAAAAAGACTTGCAATAGGCAAAATGCTATGATAAGATATATAAGCGTCGAGAAATGGGCCTGTAGCTCAGTTGGTTAGAGCGCACCCCTGATAAGGGTGAGGTCGCTGGTTCAATTCCATTCAGGCCCACCATTCAAATTTGGGGCGTTAGCTTAGTTGGGAGAGCGCCTGCCTTGCACGCAGGAGGTCAGGGGTTCGACCCCCCTACGCTCCACCAAAGGAAAATTATCGAGTTTAAACTCGATTTTTTTATAAGTAGTTTAATTAAATTATGAAAGTAAAATATCTCGGGGTAACTAATATAGCATTAAATCATGGACAAGTATTTGAGGTCAAAAGTATAGAAAAGGGTTGGTATAGAATTAATACTAATATACCAAATGATGTTACTGGTGAACCAGAAGATTATCTTTTCCCCGCCAAATTATTTGAAATAATAGAAGATGAGTGAAATTTAATATATTTTATATGATATTCTTAATAAAAATTGTTTTCATTGTGTTAATATTTAATTACATTTGAAAAATGATAAAAATGTATAAAAAATATAAAAAGGGGGAAATAAAATGATAGGATTACTTAAAGAGGACAATCTTTTATACAAAATAGGTCCTGATAAACATAACAAAAAAGATATAAAAGATATCCTCGATCAGCATGACGAGATAAAGTTCGTATCGCTTGCAGCAGTAGACCTAAGAGGGAACTCTACCGATGAAAGGATTCCTGTAAGCATATTTTATAATGATATAGAAAATTTTTTAAAAAATGGTGTGCAGACTGATGGCTCAAGTGTAGAACTTAAAAATATAGCGACATTGAATGATGCCAAAGTTACTATATTGCCCGATATGGATAGCGAATGGCTTGTAGACTACAATCTTTTATTCAGAGATGAAAATAGCGGTAAACTTGTCGGTACATTAGTGATACCTTCTTTTTTAATTCATTCTGGAAATAAAATATGCTCTAGAAGCATATTGAAAAGAGCTGTATCAAATATGAAAAAATATTTGATAAATACAGTAAATAGTAGCGAAGAACTCAAAGAAGAAATGGGCATAAAAGGTAGTAATCTGAAAGATATAGAATTAACTGCTGCTACAGAACTGGAATTTTGGGTAAAGACTCCGCAAGAAAGAGCAAACGAAGAAGCACTTAATACTTCACAACAACTTAAAGAACAATACTGGAAAAGAGCTGAAGGAGATATAAGAACAGCTATGGAATATATCTTATTGCTTATGGGAAAATATGGCTTTAATCCAGAAATGGCACATAAAGAGGCAGGTGGAGTACCTTCAAAACTTAAAGATACCGGCGAGCATAGTCATGTAATGGAGCAACTTGAGGTTGTTTGGAAGTTTTCTGACCCATTGACTAACTCCGATAAATTGCAATTTATAAAAAATATAATAACCGATATTTTTAATTACTACGGGCTTGAAGTTACCTTTAGCGCTAAACCTATAGAGAATGTTTCAGGTAGCGGCGAGCACATGCATATAGGTATATGCGGCATATTAGAAAATGATGAGAAAATTAATCTTTTCAATCATAAAAATTTCAAAGAAAATTATCTCAGCAGTATAGGGATTTCAGCTTTAGCAGGGATACTCAACAATTATGAAGTCGTAAATCCTTTTATCACTTCAACTACAGATGCTTTTAATAGATTAAAACCGGGATATGAAGCCCCTGTTTGTGTAGTGTGCTCTCTTGGAAAATCGACAAATATCCCTTCAAGAAATAGAACAGTGCTATTATGTTTAATAAAAGACTTTGACTGCAAAACGAAGACTAGATTCGAACTCAGATCACCTAACCCATCGACGAATATTTATTTGGCATTTGCAAGTGTTTATCAAGTGATGATAGATGGGATGAAATTTTATCTCAATAAATATTCTTTGGATTATATATTGAATGATGTCTCAAAAACAAATACGGAAAAATCCGCTTATTTCGAAGATAATAGGCAGTATCGCTCAGAAAACAATATATTTGAAGACTTTACCGAAGAAGAAAGAGATGTATTATTTTCTAGACCACCTGCAACAGTCTACGAAAATATGGAAATTTTTATAAGAAATAATAATAAAAAAATTCAAATCTTAAATGATAATAATGTTTTTACTGATGAAATTATTGACTCATATTGTTGTTCAACTATCCACTACTGGGCCATGGAGCTAAAGGGTAGAATTATAGAGAACTATAGAGAATTAATCAGAGATATGAAGAAACTACATTTTGAAGAAGTTGCTTCAGATCTTGACAGATTAAATTGGTCTAAAATCAGTGATCTAAAGAGAGAATTAATGAAGGATACAATTCAAAAAAAATCTATATTTACCGAAACAGTGGATGCAGTAGATAATAAAAATTATAAAAAAGTATCC
>JAAZKG010000120.1 GCA_012799935.1 Erysipelotrichia bacterium
AAATGGTAAGTTACAACAATTCAACTGTGAAAAGATTTATGATGCTATTTGTGCTGCTTTAAACAGTGCTAATGTAACTGATAAAAATCACGTAGCCTGGGAAATTGCTAGTGAAATAAAACAAGAATTAATTTTAAACAATACAAAAATTATTGAAATTGAAACGCTACAAGATTTGGTAGAAGCTAAACTGATGATTTCAGGATTAACTGATGTTGCCAGAAAATATATTCGTTATCGTTATGATAGAGAAAGAATCAGACAGAGTAAATCTAAACTGATGATTGATATTTCAGAGAAATTAAATGCGACCAATGTGGAAAATCAAAATGCTAACCTGGATGAAAAGTCTTTTTCAGGAAGAATGAACGAAGCCAATAGAGTTGTAATGAAGGATTATGCTCTTTATAACTGTATGAGTGAAATGGCTAGAAATAATCATTTAAATAATGAAGTCTATATTCATGACTTGGATTCTTATGCAGTTGGCATGCATAACTGCTTATCAATTCCTTTTGATAAACTTCTGGCAAATGGCTTTACCACCAGACAATGTGATGTTAGACCACCAAAATCAATCAATACCGCCATGCAACTGGTAGCTGTGATTATGCAGTTGCAATCTTTACAACAATTTGGTGGTGTTAGTGCTACTCATCTAGATTGGACAATGGTTCCCTTTGTTAGATATTCTTTCTATAAACATTTTAAAAACGGTCTTAAATATGTTGAAGAGGGTTCTTTAGATTTTGGAAAAGAAGAAGCTAAAGATGTTTCTATCAATGATGAAAGATATAAAAAATATTCTAAAGCATATAAATACGCTTATGATATGACTGAAAAGGAAACTTATCAAGCAGTGGAAGCAATGTATCATAACTTAAATACTCTGCAATCAAGAAGCGGTCAGCAGTTACCTTTCTCTTCTATCAACTATGGAACTTGTACTTTAGAAGAAGGTAGAATGGTAACAAAAGCCCTTTTAGAAGTTTCAATTGAAGGTTTAGGTGCTTTACGTAAAACTCCTATTTTCCCTTGTGGGATCTTTCAATGCATGAAAGGAGTAAATAGAAAGCCAGGAGAACCTAATTATGATTTATTTAAGTTAGCCTTAAAATCAACCTCTTTAAGACTTTATCCTAACTATGTCAATGTTGATTGGTCAAATAATGCTGGTTATGATATCAATGATCCAAAAACCTATTTAAGCACAATGGGTTGTCGAACAAGTAATGGATATGACATCAATGGTTTAGAACAAACAAAAGATGGAAGAGGAAATATCTGTCCTGTCACAATAATTATGCCTACTTTGGCTATGCAAGCTAAAGGAGATGTTGAAAAATTTATGGAATTATTGGATAAAAAAATACATGAAGCTAGAGACATGTTACTAGAAAGATTTGAATGGATCGCTTCTCAACCAGCATCTAGTGCTAACTTCATGTATGAAAACAACACTATGGAAGGCTATATACCAGAAGAAGGTATCAGAAGTGCCTTAAGACATGGAACAATAGTTATTGGACAATTAGGTTTGGCTGAAACACTTCAACTTTTAATTGGAAAAGATCACACCGAACCAGAAGGTATGCAGCTGGCAAAACGTATTGAACAATTATTTAAAGATAGATGTGACCAGTTCAAGCAACAATATAAACTTAACTTTGGTGTTTATTATACTCCTGCAGAAAACTTATGTTACACAGCTTTAAATAAATTTGTAGAAAAATATGGTGTGATTAAAAATGTCAGTGATAGAGAATTCTTTACTAATTCAATGCATGTTCCTGTTTATAAGGAAATGACTCCATTTGAAAAAATTGATATTGAAGCACAATTAACTGGTTATTCTAATGCTGGTTGTATTACTTATGTCGAACTGGAAAGCACCAGTAAACATAACATTGAAGCTTTAGAAACTTTAGTAAACTATGCCATGGATAAAGATATTCCTTATTTTGCGATTAATATTCCTAATGATACCTGCCTAAAATGTGGTTTTACTGATGAATTCAATGATAGCTGTCCAATGTGTGGTAGTCAGGAAATTCAACAATTAAGAAGAGTTACTGGATATCTAACAGGAAACTATAAAACAGCCTTCAACAAAGGAAAAATTGAGGAAACTGAAATGCGTGTAAAGCATAATAAGATTTATTAGAGGTAAAGTATGAATTATTTGAAAATTGAAAGTTCATCATTATCTAACGGCTTAGGTTGGCGTGTTGTTTTATGGGTTAGTGGTTG
Source organism: Erysipelotrichia bacterium (assembly GCA_012799935.1). Lineage (GTDB taxonomy): Bacteria > Bacillota_I > Bacilli_A > Erysipelotrichales > Erysipelotrichaceae > UBA1783. Next base: position 2,251 of record JAAZKG010000120.1, read on the forward strand.
CAGCCATAAATGTCCTTTCTGTCAAAACCCAGAAACTTGGGACAGTACAGCTGGAAAAAAATTTACTGACAAAGAAAAAGAGTTAATTATAAAACTGTTAAAACCTGATTACATTAAAGGCTTAACTCTATCAGGTGGAGATCCACTATTTGAAACAAATAGAAACGATATCTTAAAACTGATAAAAGAAATAAAAGAAGTTTATCCAAACAAGGATATCTGGTTATATACTGGCTACAGTTTTAATGAAATTAAAAATTTACAGTTAATGAAATATATTGATGTCTTAATAGATGGTAAGTTTATCAATGAAGAAAGAGACATAACCCTAGCTTTTAGAGGATCAGTTAATCAAAAAATAATTGATGTAAACAAGTCACTTAATAATAATGAAATTGCAGAATTAAATTTGTAAAATCATTATTAATCTTCCAATGAAAAAAGCAGTAACCTGCTTTTTTCTTTTATCAATACTTTATATAATTCTAATTAATCGGCTGCCTTAAAGTTATAAACTGGTTTTATGATATCGATTATATCAACACAACCTTGAATATCTTCAATAATATTTTCTATTGCTTTATAAGCCATTGGAGCTTCATCTAATGTTGCTTTATTAATCGAAGTTGAATAGATTCCTTCCATTGTCTTTTTATAAGCATTTAAATCAAATGTTCGTTTAGCTTGGGTACGTGACATAATCCTACCAGCACCATGAGGAGCAGAATAATTCCATTCTGGGTTTCCTTTTCCTTTAGCTAAGATACTGCCATCTCTCATATTAATTGGTATTAGTAATAATTCATCTTTATGGGCTGAAATAGCGCCTTTGCGCAAAATCATCTCTTTTGAATTGATATAGTTATGAACGGTATGAAAAGCAGATAATGCTTTCATATTTGTTCTTTCTAATATTATCTCTGCCATTTTTTCTCGATTTCTTTTGGCAAATTGTTGGCAAATTTCCACATCATGTAAATAGTCATCTAAATAAGATCCATAAAGATAACATAAGTCTTTTGGAATGCTACTCTCTTTACTCTGCCAGTTTTTTTCTAATTTTTTCAGAGCTTTTTGAATTTCTTTACGACGACCTTGTTTTTTATAAGATTCAATCAGTTTATCTTTTTGAGTAAAAAAATCTTCTTTGCCAGAATGTAAATCAATGGCCAGTTTCTGATATAATTCTGCAACCTGTTTACCTAAATTTCTACTGCCTGAATGGACCACTAAATACTTATTTCCATCGCTGGCAACTCCTATTTCAATAAAATGATTTCCTCCACCTAATGTTCCTAAACTTCTTTCTAAACGCTTTGTATCTTTTAAACTTCGATAACAACGAAGTGCAGCTAAATCAAAATATTCTGTTTTACTTTGCCAGACATTTCTACCACTAGGAATATAATTAGCAACTTTATCTACTTTTTCAAAGTCAATATCAATATTACCTAATTTAACTGTATACATACCACAGCCAATATCCACCCCGACAATATTTGGTACAACTTTATCGACAATTGTCATTGTTGTACCAATCGTACATCCTTTACCAGCATGGACATCAGGCATTATTCGTATTTTTGAATCTTTTGTAAACTCTTGGTCGCACATTCTTCTAATTTGTTGTATCGCTTCATCTTCAACTACTGAAGCATAACAGATAGCTGTGCTAACTTTTCCTTTTATTTCCAACATTGTACCAACTCCTTTCATTATTTAAATTTTTTATCACTATAATAATCATAACTCATTTAATAAAGTATTTGAAAAATAAAACTTTGGTTATTAAGCCAAAGTTTTTGTTGTTAATTTCTTATCTAGCAAATTAAATACAAGTATAACCACCATCAACTGCGATGATTTGTCCTGTCACATAACTTGATTCTTCAGCTGCTAAGAAGATAGCTGCAGAGTTCAATTCACCTTCATTACCATAACGTGCCATTGGTACTGTTCTACCAGCAAACTCTTGGAAGTAATCACTATTTAATGTTTCGGTAGTTAATTCAGTATAGAAATAACCTGGACAGATTGCATTAACGGTAATTCCAGCTTTGGCTAATTCAGCTGCAGCGCCTTTTGTAAAGTTAACAACTGCACCCTTTGTTGCATGATAAGCAATTGTAGGGATGGCTAAGTTACCAACTAAACCATAAATTGAAGAAATATTAATAACACGACCGAATTTTTGTTTATCTGCTTCAATATTTTCTTTCATGTATCCAGCAAAGGCTTTAGTAACTTCAAATACTGAGGTTAAGTCTAAACCAATTGTGAAATCCCAGTCATCTTTTTTGAAATCAACAAGTGGTGTTCCAGTTCCTCTTTCTCCACCAGCATTGTTAATGATAACTTCACAATGACCGAAAACTTCTTTAGTTTTAGCAACTGCATTAGCAATTGATTCGGCATTAGTGATATCACATGCTACTGGAAGAACTTTAACGCCATATTTTTCTGACCATTCTTTAGCACTTGCTTCTAAACGTTCTAATCTTCTTGCCATAATAACAAGATCTGCTCCGCATTTTGCAAAACCTTCAGCCATCTGTTTTCCTAAACCAGATGATGCGCCAGTAATTGCAACTACTTTGCCTTTAAAATCAAACATATACAATAACCTCCTTTTAGTATAAAACTACTTTTATCATACGTTCGTAGATATTGTACCTTTTTTTAGGCTTAATTTCAATCATTCTCAAGCGTTTTATGCTCGCTTGTGAATTTTTTAGCTTTTAAAACTACTTGTGAAATTATTTCAAAATTAAAGTTGTGAAAAAGATATTAATCATTGTACAATTATCATAGAGGTTGGAGGAATAATTATGAAATATGAAAAATTGTTTACTCCTATGAAAATAGGAAAAATGGAAGTAAAAAATAGGTTTGTTATGTCTCCTATGGGAACAAACTCAGCCTTTACCAGTGGTCGTAAGGATGCACAAGAAATTGATTACTTCGTTCGCCGTGCTAAAGGTGGAGTTGGCATGATCATCAATGGATGTCAAATGCTTAATGAAGCCATTGCCCAAGGTTCAATGGAAGGATATTTAGACAGTTATAGCGTTTTACCTGCTTTAACTTCAATGGTAGATGCTGTTCATCGTTATGGAACAAAAATTGTTTGTCAAATTTCACCAGGTACTGGCAGAAATGCTTATCCAGATACTTTAGGTCGCCCACCAATTAGCGCTTCAGCAATTCCAAGTGCCTTTGATCCTAATGTTATTTGTCATGCACTGACAAAAGAAGAAATACAAGAAATTATGAAAGGAACTGAATTTGCTGCTGGTTTAGCCAGAGATGCTGGCTATGATGCAATTGAAATCCACGCTCATGCTGGTTACCTGATTGATCAGTTTATGAGTGCTTGCTGGAACTTGCGTGAAGATGAATATGGTGGCAGTCCAGAAAATAGAGCTCGTTTTGCTAGAGAAATGGTGGCTGCCTGTCGTAAAGCTGTCGGACCAGATATGCCAATTTTATTCCGTATTGCTTTAGACCATCGCTCTGAAGGTGGCAGAACCTTAGAAGAATCTATGCTACTGCTTGAAGCATTAGATGACGGCAATATTGATGCATTTGATATCGATGCTGGCTGTTATGACTCTTTAGACTATATCTTCCCTCCTTCATACTTAGGAACTGCTTGTATGGACTATGTTTGTAAGGAAGCAAGAAAGCATACTGATAAACCACTATTAAATGCTGGTAACCATGATCCTGAATCAGCTCTTCGTCTAATTGAATCAAATGAAGCAGACTTTGTAATGATGGGTCGTCCATTAATTGCTGATCCAGATTTACCAAATAAACTAATGAATGGTTTAAGAGATGAAGTTCGTCCATGTATTCGCTGTAATGAATTCTGTATCGGTCGTATTTGGAACAATCATACCAAATTAGGTTGTGCTGTCAATGTTGAAGCAATGGAAGAAGTTCGTTTTAAAATTGAAAAAACAGAAAAACCATTAAATGTTGTTGTTATAGGGGCTGGTCCTAGTGGTCTAGAAGCTGCAAGAGTTGCAGCTACTGCTGGACATAAAGTAGCTATCTATGATAAAGGTGCTGTACTTGGTGGTACTATGCGTACTATCGCAACTTCAAGCTTTAAAGTAAAAATTGCTGAACTAGCTAAATATTATGAAACCAAACTTAATAAACTAGGTGTTGAAATTCACTTAAATACTGAAGTAAAAGGTGATGAAGACTTTTTAGAAAAAGCTGACAGAATTATTGTAGGAACTGGTGCAATACCATTTAAACCAAATATTGAAGGTGTAAATTGTGACAAAGTAATTGATATTGTTAGTGCTCATGCTGATGAAAAACTAGTTAAAGGAAATAACATTGTCATCTGTGGTGGTGGTTTATCTGGATGTGAATTTGCACTAGAATTAGCTGAAGAAAAAGGGAAAAATGTTACAGTTGTTGAAATGTTAAATGAATTTGCCAAAGATGCAATGTTTATTAACAAAATTACCTTATTCAATAAATTAGCTGCAAACAATGTTACTTTATTAGCCAATACCAAAGTTGTTGGTATCACTGATGAAGGTGTTGAAGTTGAAACTGCAGAAGATAAAAAATTAATACCAGCAGATACTATTATTTCAGCATTTGGTATGAAAGCTTTAACAGATGTTGCTGATAAAATCAGTGCAAAATATCATACTAAAACAAGAAAAGTTGGAGACCTATACAAAATCGGTAAGATTGGCGATGCAATTCGCGAAGGTTACTATGCTGGCTCTTCTATTTAAAAATAAAAGGTTGTAAACCACTTGTAAATATGACAAGGGCTTACAGCCTTTTTTCTTGCTTTTTATCCTTACAAAGAAAGAGACGATTGATATGATTCCTCCAAAGTAGACACACGAAATATACAAAAGTGAGTTTACAAAGGAGGGATTTTATTATGGGAAGAAAACCAAAGATATCTTATGAAGAAAAGATACAAGCAGTCGAAGATTA
>JAAZKG010000121.1 GCA_012799935.1 Erysipelotrichia bacterium
AGACAACCCTTAAATTAGTTAGAAATGAGGATTTTTTTGTCTGCATATTTATTCTATCACACTTTGTTTTACTTTTATATATTAAAAAACGACAATTCTTTTTCAAATTGTCGTTTGTCAACAGGCTCAGACACTTGATAAGTGTCTTAATTTTTATTCCTCATTTTTTAATTTAAGGAAAGCATCATTTAATTCGGTAAAAATGCCAACATTTATTGAATAGTAGTGAGCAGTTCCAACTTTTCTAATGTTTACCATTTTTGCTTTTGCTAACTCTTTCATGTGATATGAAAAAGTTGGCTGAGAAATATTAAAATGCTCTAATAAATCCTTCTGATTCATTTCCTTATTGTTTAATAATATCGCAATTATCTTAATTCTACTGTCATCTGCTAATGCCTTAAAAAATTCCGCTAAATCTTTATACTCCATAATAACCTCCTATAATTTTTGCCCAACCTGTCTTATTTTACCTTAAAATCTATGAATGTCAATCTATTGTTGATATTTCATCAATTTTATTTGCATTATAATTCAAAACAATAATTTATTAATAATTAAATTAATTTTAAATTGTTAGATAGATTTTATCACATTGTATAAAAAATAAAAAAGAGACAATTCAAAATTGCCTCTTTATTCACAAAGCATTAGAAACTCATTTTATTCTGTTCCTTATCCAATTTACTTCTAGTGGCTCTATCAGGATACAATAAACTCTAATTTTAAGTTGCTTTGCTAAGTGACATTAATTTATATTAATCTTTTCTTTTAGCGTGAATCGCAACTCCTATTATGCCAAGACAGCTTAATACCATCAAAGCAATTATTAAAGTAGGATTTAATAAATCTCCTGTATGAGGTATTGGTTCTAATAACATTGTATTAGTAATAGTCCAAACATTTTCATTTTGAACAACAGTCTTTTTGAAACCAGTCGGTACATTAATTTCATCTACTGTCCATGCATATCTGTTATCTAGGTTACTCCAAGTATACATCCAGCTATTTTCATCATTTAATATTACGACATCTCCATAAGCAACATTGTCACAATATAATTGAACTTCTACATAACTAGGACGTCCTTCCGCAACCTCTAATACCCACACTTTATTTACTGTAACAGTTGTAGCAGTTGAAGTAAATTCCCATTTACCATATACTGTTTCATTTTTTTCTATTGTTTTCTTGTCTAAATTATCTGAACAAGTTTCATCTGTTGACCAACCAATAAAGTTCCATTGACCTGGAGTACCACCATCATTTTTACCTGTTAAAGTATTCCATTCAGTCAATAAATCAGCTGCTAAAGTTACTACAGTTCCATAAGCAATATTTTCCATCTTATCAGGTAATGTTGCATCTGTAGGACCTGTTCCAACAACTTCATAACTTAATGTATAAGTATTTGCTGTAAATTGCCACTTGCCATATACTATTTCATCTTTTTCTATAGTAATACTGCCTAAATTATCTGAACAAGTTTCATCTGTTGACCAACCAATAAAGTTCCATTTGCCTTGCGTACCACCATCATTTTTACCTGTTAGTGTGTTCCATTCAGTTTTTAAGTCTTCTGCTAATTCTACATTCGCACCAAAGGCAATATTTTCCATCTTATCAGGTAATGTTGCATCTGTAGGACCTGTTCCTACAATTTCATAACTTAATGTATACGTTGAAGGAGTAAACTTCCAGCTTCCTTTTAAAGTCGTATTCTCTGTTATTTGGAAACTATCCTCATTCCAACTATCAAATGTCCATACACCAGGTATTTTCTTATTATCTTTTTCAGCATAGTTTTGAGTTGTTGTAAGTTTTCCTTTTACTATAACTTGATCATTATACTTATAATCTTTTGAATCCACTGGCGCTTTACTGTCTTTTGGCTGACCATAAACAGAATCTACTAATACTTCATAAGTCACCTTATAAACTTTTGGTGTATTGGTAATATTCCACTTACCTGTTTCATCGTTTTTACCAGTAAATACATCATTTTCAGTTTCATTATGTACATGATCGCTGACATTACCGTCTTTTAAATCTTCGGTATATCCAATTTTAAGAGTCCATTCAGGGTTGTTATCACCAAGTGTATATCCTGCTGGAGCTTCTGTTTCTGTTAATGTATATGTTCCCCATGGAAGGTTTTCAAACTTCCAATTTCCGTTTTCACTACCTTCTGTTGCAGACCACTGTTTTTTACCATCACTCAAAACAAACTTAGCACCTTTGATAACTTTACTTGTATCATCCTCATCTACTTTGTTGAAAGAGAAATCATAAAGTGTACCTATAACTTTAGGAACAGGGAATTCTACTGAACGATCTTCTTCATTATATTGATAATTTAAAACTGTTGTCCCATTAACAGCATAAACGTCTCCACTTTTAAAATCTTGTTTTTCTACATCCAAATGAACTTTATAAACAATTTCTGCCACATTCAAACACCATTGTTCAGTAGTAATTGTTCTTATAATACGTATAGTTCCATCAGCACTCGTAAAATTTGATTCCGTTATGCTTGTAACAACTGGGTCAGTCTTTTCTATATCTTTCTCTGCCTTTGTTTTTAAATTCCAATTTACAGTTGTGCCAGCTTCTGATGCTGCTACTGGAGTTTCACCAAAAATATCAGCATTAACTACACCATCATAGATTATGTAATCTCCCATTGGATCTGTTATAGTTGCAGTTGTTTCACTTCCAAATGCAACAACAGATTCTTCTACAGACACCTTACTAGAAACAAAATTAAATAAAGCCTCATATGACTTATCTGATAAATTAATAGTTACTAAATAAGTCTTGTCATAAAGTGGACTTACTTCTTCATCATTAACTAAAATTCTTTTGCCACGCTCTTTAATGTTTGCCAACAAAATATATTGTCCTGTTCCTGCTTTTATATAAAGACATGAGTTTGGTACAACGTTCTGTAATTTTGGCTCTGCAATTAACTGACCTTGATACAATATTTGAAAAATAAATGTTGGCTTTCCTTCTTCAAATTGAATTTCTTTTTCTGTAGCATGAACACCGCTATATAAATAGCCGCTACCTTTACCCACATCAATGCTTTCTTTAGGAAGAACATTAGATGGATCACCCACATAACATTTATCATCCTGTAAAATTCTAGTGGTTTTTTCATAAGTTATTACTTTTCTTTTTACTACATCTAAAGACATATATACTAGAAAATTATTTTCAGTATCTGTAGGAATAACATTCTTCTGAATGCGAACCATTCCATCATTAGATACAGTCGTTTTGTTTTCTGGTTCATTGCCCTTATATTTACCTTCTGAAATTTGCCAATCATTTGCTGCAGCTTTTTGTAAATCATCCCCATATGATGCTGAAATTGACAAACAGTTGGTTATTAACATTATAGCTACTAAGGTAAGTAATATTATACGTTGCCGTATTCCTTTTCCTTTTCCATATATTTGTTTAATCATTTTTCATTAATCCTCCATTTTAATAAATAGCAGTTTAGAGTTGTTATTTAGAGCCACTTAATTAGAAACAACAAGTCTACTTATCTACTTATTTATACATTTCCTACCTATATCTTATGTTTTGCTATAAACTTTTATCTTTAACGAATTGAAATCCTCAATTAATGTTTATTAATGGTTAATTTCTAATTGAAATTTCACAAATTCTTATAGTCTTCTAACTTTTTCCACTTGTTGACATGTCAACAAGTATTAGATTTTGTAATGACCCGAGGCGCAATAACCCCGGGTCAGCCAGAAATTATAGGGGAGTGATAACATCAGAAACACCCTATTTTTTTGTTTTTTTACCTAAAAAAAACCTTTTTATAGCAATATACAACTATATGCTATCAAAACTTATTGATTCTGTGAAACAACTTTTTATAATACACCTATTACAAATTGTAATATACTATTGCTGTTTTTATTGTCATTCAATTAAATTGACTATTTTTTATTTTCAAATAATAAAAAAGTTTAATATTTTATCTATGGCTGATGGTAAATTTCTATTTTTTCTTCTTATTAAAACTCTTTTATAAAAAGTTTTAACTTTTTTCCCTTATATATGAAAAATCAACCTAGAAAAGTTTTTGCTTTTTCTTAATGTAAAAACATAACGATATAAATCAACACGGTAATTCTAATATTACTTTATAAATAAAGGATAGAAACCTGAAATTCTATCCTTGACATTAGTTTTATTTTTGTTCATCAAACATTTTTTGCATGGTCGGATTATTTCTAGTTAATTTTTTAATTGACAAATCTTGAGCCTTATTATTAGCTAATCGTAAGTTGTTTTCCGAAGATAATAAAGCATCTTTAGTTTTCTGCAAATGAACAATAGTCTTATCTATCTCCTCTATCGCTGTCTTAAATCTTCTTGCTGCTAATTCGTAGTTTTTAGAAAATTTGTCTTTGAACTCGTTCATTTCATTTTCAAAATTAGAAATATCAATGTTTTGGTTTCTAATTACTGCTAACTCTCTTTTGTATTTCATTGAATTTAGCGCTGCATTTCTAAGTAAAGTAATCATTGGGATAAAAAACTGTGGTCTAATAACATACATCTTTTCATATTTATAAGAAACATCCACGATGCCTGTGTTATATAATTCACTATCTTTTTCCAGTAGCGATACCAGTATGGCATATTCACAATTTTTAGCTTTTCGATCTTTATCTAATTTGGCAAAAAAATCTTCATTTTTCTGTTTAGTAGCTGTTTTATCTTCTTCATTTTTCATCTCAAACATGATTGATACAATTTCGTTATTATCATCATCATAATCTCTAAAAATGTAATCACCTTTTGAACCTGATTTAATATCATTGTCTTTTTCAAAATAAGCATTTTTAAAAGCAGTTGATCTAATTTGATTAAATTCATTTTCACAGTGTTGCTCTAATGTTTCGCCTATTAACTTAGTTGAAAGTTTAACTTTCAAATCTTTATAGTAATCTATTAAATCATCTTTGCTTTTAAGTTG
>JAAZKG010000122.1 GCA_012799935.1 Erysipelotrichia bacterium
CATTAGCACTGTTTAAAGCAGCACAAATAGCATCATAAATCTTTTCACAGTTGAATTGTTGTAACTTACCATTTCTTTTTCTTACTTTCATAATACCCATCCTTTCCAAAATAAAAGCCATACTTGGGGATGGCAGAAAATTAAAAAACTTGTTTTCTTATCCCCAGAAGAAACGACTAGAATCATTATGGCAGGTCTACCGACTTAGCTTCATTTTACTTTTCAGTCTTCTCACACATTTAGTGCAATGACATCTTTGAATTTCATCCACATCACGGTTGCTGGGACAGTATAGGAATTCACACCTATTTCCCTATTAAGTATTTTTACACCATTAATGATCTTTTTTATATTATAACACTTAATCATCAGAGTATAAATAATAAAAGATACGATTTTTGCTTTGTTTACAAATAAATAGAAAATATATGAAAATACTTTCATCTACTTGTAACTACGAAAAAAAATGATATGATATACCCATGAAGAAAGTATTAATATTGTTTATATTGTTGTTTGTTTTGGTTGGATGTGATAAAGATAGAGCTACTTATGTTTCTATTTCAACTTCCAAGGCCATTGAAATGATGGAAACTGAGACAGATTATGTTATTTTAGATGTTAGAACTGAAGTTGAATATCAGTCAGGCCATATCAAAGGAGCTATCAATTATCCAAATGAAAATATCAAAGAGGAGATGTTAGATATCCTATCAGATAAAGATCAATTGATTTTTGTATATTGTCGAAGTGGAAACCGTTCAAAACAAGCTAGTCAAAAAATGGCTGATATTGGTTATACTAATATTGTAGAAATTGGTGGCATTAATTTTTGGCCTTTTGATTTAGAATATTGATTTTGTTGTAGACAACTTTTGTTATTTGTTATAATTAGAGCAGTGATATTATGAAGAAAGAAAAAATTCCAAACAAGGTTTATGAACAATTAAGAACTGATATTTTGCTTTTGGACATTAAACCAGGAGAAATGTTATCAGAAATTGAATTGTCAAACAGGTTTAATGTAAGCAGAACTCCAGTTCGAGATGCTTTAATTCGCTTAGAAAAAGAAGGGTTAATTGAAGTAAGGCCACATATTGGAACTTTTGTTACCCTTATTGACTTAGATTTGATTGGTGATCTTATTTATATAAGAGAAAAATTGGAAAAGGCAATAATTAAGGACTTAATTGATACACCTAATAAATTTACTCAACTATCATTAAAAATGAATATTGAAGCCCAAAGAAAAATAGTTGAATCTGATATCGACATTAAAGAGAAGGCTAAAATATTTATGGAATATGATAATGATTTTCACAAGTCGTTATTTAAATTAAATAACAAAGAAAGTATTTGGACATTTTTAGAAGATATTAAAACTCATTATGATCGATTAAGAATGTTTACAGATGATAATTCTACAGAAACCTTGCAACGTTTATATAATGAACATTTTCAAATAGAGGATAGTATTTTTAATGGTGATTTAGAAGCTTGTTACAGAATATATGATGAACATATTTATCATTGGTTACATCAAGGAACAGAAAATATTTTAAAAAATAAACAGTATTTTAAAGGATTAGAAAAATTAATTAATTTTTAAAAATTAAGGAAATAATAGTCAATTATTAATTTGAGATTATTACTTCCTTTTTTTTATTTTTGATTAATTAAATTTTAAGTGAGATTTTGCTTACTTGAATTGTGATATAATAAAATTTGAGGTGTAGGTGTATGAAAAATAAAATAATCATTATTGATATGGTTAATGGTTTTGTAAAGGAAGGGCCATTACATGACAAATCTATTTTGGATATTGTTGACAACATAAATACAGTTGTTGAAAAAATTGATGGTGACATTATCATTTTTGAAGATTGTCATAAACCTGGTTGTAAAGAGTTTGAAGTTTTTCCAGAACATTGTTTAGAAGGGGATAGTCAATCAGAAACAATTGATGAATTGCAATATCTATTCTCTCATCCAAACTACTTATGTACTATTAAAAAGAACAGTACTAATGGTATTTTTCAGTTCATTGGCAGAGAACTAGCAAAACCAGGCAGATATTATATCATGGGTGTCTGTTCTGATATTTGTGTTTTACAATTTGCGATGTCTTTAAAAACTCTTTCAAATGAAATGAACACTGATATTGATGTAATTGTAGTAAGTGATGCTATTGATACTTTTGATGGAAAGAATCATGATAAAAATGAAATGAATCAGCTGGCAATTGACTTGATGAAATCAATGGGCATTAAAATTATCACATCTCAAGAGGTCTAATATGAAAAGAAATCTTTCAATGCTAATGGACTATTATGAACTGACTATGGCCAATGGTTATTTTAATGAAGGATTAAAGGATAACTGGGTAGTCTTTGATTTGTTTTATCGCAAAAATCCTGATAATGGCGGTTTTGTTATTGCTGCTGGATTGCAGCAGGCGATTGAATATCTATTAAATATTAAATTTAACGATGAAGATATTGCTTTTTTAAGAGAAAAAAGAATATTTTCAGAAGAGTTTTTAAACTATTTAGCTAATTTTAAATTTAGTGGAAATGTCTATGCCGTTGAAGAAGGAACAATAGTCTATCCAGATATTCCATTAATGACAATTGAAGCACCACTGGTAGAAGCTCAAATTATCGAAACGATGTTGCTTTTAACCATCAATCATCAATCTTTAATAGCAACAAAGGCTAATAGAATCGTTAGAGCTGCTAAAGGAAGAAGTGTTATGGAGTTTGGTGCTAGAAGAGCTCAAAGTTATGATGGAGCCATTTTAGGTTCTAGAGCTTGCTACATTGGTGGAGTGGATTCAACAGCGACGTTAATTGCTGATCAGTTATTTGGTGTTAAAGCAGTTGGTACTATGGCTCATTCTTGGGTGCAGTATTTTGACAATGAATACCAGGCTTTTTTAACTTATGCCAGACAATATCCAACAAGTTGTACTTTATTAGTAGATACCTATGATGTTTTAACTAGTGGTATTCCAAATGCCATAAAAGTACATAATGAATATTTAAAACCAAAAGGAGAAAAACTATTAGGTATACGTCTTGATTCAGGAGACTTAGCTTATCTTTCAAAAAAGGGAAGAAAAATGTTAGATGAAGCTGGCTTAATAGATACCAAGATTGTTGTTTCTAACAGTCTTGATGAATATACTATTCAGTCACTTTTAGAGCAGGGAGCAAAAATTGATAGTTTTGGTGTTGGTGAAAGAATGATTACCTCAAAATCAGAACCAGTATTTGGTGGAGTTTATAAGATAGTTGCGATTAAAGAAAATGATAAATATATACCTAAAATTAAAATCAGTGAGAATATAGAAAAAATCACAAATCCTTGTTTTAAAAAGGCTTATCGAGTATACAATGAAAAAGGGATAGGTTTATTTGATTTTCTAGCTTTACATGATGAAAAAATTGATATTAGCACTACCAAGTTTATTGATGAAAAAATGCCTTGGAAAAAAATTGAAACAAATCCTCAGTGGACAGTAAAAGAGTTGCAGGTAAAAATAATTGAAAATGGAAAGCTTATCTACGATTTACCAACTTTAAAAGAAATCAGAAATAAAGTAATTGAAAATCTGAAAACTGTTTCAGAAGAAGAAAAACGTTTTAAAAATCCACATCATCATTATGTTGATTTAACCTTGGCTTTATATGCAAAGAAATGTGAACTATTATACAGCGAGGAACATTAATGAATATTGTTTATTGTGGTTCATTTAATCCAATTACAATGGCTCATCTTTTAATTGCCCAAACAGCTCTTAATTTATTAAAGGCTAAAAAGGTAATTTTCATTCCAACTTCATCTTTATACTTTAAAGCTGGATTAATTGAAGATGAAGAAAGGATAAAAATAATTAATCTGGCAATAGAAGATAATGCTAAGTTTGTTTGCAGTGATATTGAATCAAAGTATGCTGTAAGAAATAAGAAACAATTAAAAACCATTGAAACTTTGAATTTATTAAAAAAAGATTATGATAATTTAGCTCTTTTAATAGGAATGGACAATTATCATACTTTAAATAGTTGGTATAAAGCTGAAGAACTAGTAAAGAATTATAAAATTATTGTTTATCCTCGTATTGGAGAAAGTTACGATATTGAATCATTAGATTTATATCAGAAATATCCAGATTCTTTCATCTTTTTGGATACTACTTTAACTAGTAATATTTCCTCTTCTTTGGTAAGGGAAAATTATAAAAATAATATTAGTAATAAATATCTGGTTAAAGATGAAGTAGATGACTATATTTTGAAAAAGGAGATCAAATTTTAATGAAAGATTATTTAATTAAATTTGAACAAGATAGTGATAAACATATTAAAGATATTTGTGACAATATCTATAATTTTTATCAGAGTACTGGTAGCAGTGGCTTTGTTATTGGGATGAGTGGGGGACTTGACTGTGCCTTAGTAGGTGCTTTAGTTTCTAAAGCTAATGTGCCTATTATAGCTATTACTATGCCTTTTGAAGCAGATAAATCAAGTCAACGATTAAAGGGTATAGAACATGCTAAAGAGTTATGTCAAGCTTTTAATATTCCTCTTTATACTATTGATATAACAGAAGCAGCCAATAGTATCTATCGACAGGTAGAAGAAAAAAATGAACTTGACTTTGTCAATGAAAGACTTGCCAGAGCAAATGTTTTACCAAGACTGAGAATGACAAATTTATATCTGTTAGCTCAATTAACCAATAGGTTAGTTATTGGTACGGGCAATTTAAGTGAGATAGTTATGGGTTATTTTACCAAATGGGGTGATGGGGGTTATGATTATAACCCAATTAAGCATCTAACTAAATCAGAAGTATATATTTTATCAAGAAAAATAGGAGTGCCTACAAGTATCATTAATAAAACAC
>JAAZKG010000123.1 GCA_012799935.1 Erysipelotrichia bacterium
ATCGTCAATATTTTTAATCTCTGGATTAATCTTTAAAGTTGGAAGTGGTCGTGGTTCTCTTGTTAATTGAAGTTTTATCTGTTCAATATGATCTTTATAAATATATACATCACCTAGTATGAATAAACTCATAAGGCTTCAAGTTGCAAACTTGAGCGACCATCATCAACAATGTTGAATATGATGCGATATTAAATGGAACACCTAAAAAGACATCTGCACTTCTTTGATACAACTGTAAAGACAATTTTTTATTGTCTGCACTTACATAAAATTGGAAGAAAGCATGACAAGGTGGTAAAGCCATATCTTCAACTTGTGCGGGATTAAAAGCAACTAGCAAATGTCTTCTAGAGAAAGGGTTATTTTTGATTTGGTCAATTAAATTTTTTAATTGATCAACCCCAAAAAAATCTCTCCATTGTTTACCATATACTGGTCCTAACTCTCCCCATACTGAAGCAAATTCATCATCATTTTTTATTTTTTCAATAAATTCTTCCATTGTTTCGCCATTAAACTCTTTACTCTTTTTAAACTTATCATATGGCCAATCATTCCAAATTTTTACATTATTTTTTACTAAAGGTTGAATATTTGTTGAACCAGTTATAAACCATAAAAGCTCATATAAAATTCCTTTAAAAAAAACTTTTTTAGTAGTCAATAAAGGAAAACCTTCTTCTAAATTATATCTTGTTTGATATCCAAAAATTGAAATAGTACCTGTACCTGTCCTATCACTTCTTTCTTCTCCATTTTCTAGTACAAATTTACACATGTCTAAGTATTGTTTCATTATTATCACCTCTTTGCTTATTACAATTTTATTTAACAACTATAAATTAGCTGTTTTAGATTCCTGAAAGTTCTTTTAACTTCATTACAATTCTATCAACTTTTGGTTTTAATTCCTGAGCAATTCTTAAAGAATCAAATATCTTTTTTTGAACGATTGTATCTGAAGCTAATTGATCGAAATAAATATCAGTAATTCTTAAAAAATTGCTAATTTCAATTTTAAAATTACCTTGCAGTTTTACATCTAATAATTCTTTAGAAAAGGATTTCATACTGTAAATAAAGTCATCAATATACTTATTAGCTTTTTCAATTGACTTATATTTTGAAAGAGAAATAATTAATTTGCCACCAGTTATATCTAAGATTCCAAGATCTTTAGCTTGTTCAAGATAATAAAGCGCTTCATTTAAAGCATTTTGAGCATTAATCCCTGCATAATAAGCCTCTTCTATTTCGTTATATAACATTTTCAAATTTCTCCTAAAATATTCTTTCCTTTTACATTCTATCAAAATCTTCGTTTCTTATTTTAAATTAATACCAATCTATTTAAATAAAATCTCACTTTGCTTGATATATTATAGTTCTTTTTTCCTTATATATCAAATTGTTTAGGATTTAACATATTTAATATGTGGTTAATACGTGATAATGTCTTAAGTGTTAATACGGGAAAATGTCCCAAGTATGTATTATGATAAATACTATAGTCTATGGAGGTATTTATCGAGTTATGAGAAAGGTAGAATTACGTATGA
>JAAZKG010000124.1 GCA_012799935.1 Erysipelotrichia bacterium
AAGAATTGGTATTGAAAAGAATAAAGAATAAAGGTAAAATATAGTTGAAGAAGTATGGGGTAAAAAGGGATTGTGATTTCTGTTGATAATCTGAAAATAAGATAGTAATTTGTTGTTAGTTTGCTTATTACTTTACAGCGAATACTTTTTTTGTGAAAGAAAGCATCAATAAATATTATTTTATTATTAAAAGATTAAAATTAAATTAAAGATTATAAAGATAGTTTTCACAGATTAAATATTTCTTAGATTTAAAGCAATCTTAATAAAAAAGTGGGTATATTTTAATGGAGTGAAAACAAACACCACTTGCCATTGCTTTATATTATTTACAATAAAAGGGATTAATGTTTGAGAGAAAATTAGTTAAGCAACGACGCAATTAATTTTGCTCTAAAAAAGAAGGAGTTATTTTATGAAAAAAATAAAAAAAGTATTTGCATTTATGCTATTGCTGGTTATGATATTTTCACAGCTACATTTTACAGTTGTGCGGGGAAATTATAGTGGCCAAGAGCTACTAATTCCTGTCACAATAACGTGGGATGGAAATGATGATTCCAATAGACCAGCTTCGGTTACTTTAACTTTGTATAAGTATCTTGGTGAATTTGATCAAACAGCAGCAACATTAGTTGAGACAAAAACAGTTACCGCTGCTGATGAGTGGAAGTATAATTTTGACATTTCAGATCAAGAGCTTTACTACGGAACTGAATATAGTACAGCAACCGCCTATAAATTTAAGGTAGTTCAAAGTTCTATCACAGAGTATGGTTATCAAACAACATATATTGATCCAATTGTCACATTCAATCCACCTGAAGTTGCTGGGGATGGATGGGATAGGATAACACCGTGTAGTGAGTTAGATATAGTGACCACAGGAAACTACAAGTCTATTGTATTAATGAAAAAGGGTAATAGTTGTACTGTTTGGACAATAGACAAGCTTTCTGATAATGAAAAACAGACAATAATTAATTCAGCACTGGATGGAATTCAAGGTATCGGAAATCCAAGTTTTCATTTTTGTTATGGCTTAGGAGTGTTTTTGCCCTGTGGAATGACAGTCACAGAAACTCTTATTCACTTTGAAAATCATAGTAATTGGTCAATTTTAGCTACTGGTGTATACAACAAGAGTTCAGCTTTATCAAATGCTGCTTATATCACTAATACAAGAAATACCTATGGAGATCTCAGGGTTTCAAAGATTATAGCTGGCAATGCGCCAAGTGCTGAACAAAAATTTACTTTCACTGTCACACTTGGCGATAACACAATTAATGGTACATATGGTGCTATGACTTTCAATGAAGGGGTCGCAACCTTTGAATTAAAAGGTGGGGAAAGTTTAGTGGCAGAAGATCTTCCTAATGGTGTAAGTTATGTTGTGACTGAAGCTGATTATAGTTTGCTGGGTTATGTAACTACAAGAACAGGATTTTTTGGGACAATAACAGGAGGGGAAGAACAGACATCAGAGTTTACAAATACAAGAAATGCCGAGGGAACTTTGTCTGTTTCAAAACTTCTTGCTGGTAATGACATAGATAAAAATAAGGAATTTACCTTTACTGTAACACTACCTGATCTTCCAGAATATGATGTTGTTCATGGAGATATAACATTTTCTAATGGTGTAGCAACTTTCACCTTAAAATGTAATGAAAGTAAACTTATAGCAGGTTTACCTAATGGAACAAGATATATAGTAAGTGAAGCTGACTATACTTTAGATGGTTATGTGACTACGAGTACAGGTGCTGAAGGAACAATTTCTGAAACTGAACCAAGAGTTGCAGCTTTTGTAAATACTAGAAATACTTATGGAGATTTAAAAGTTACGAAAACTTTAGAAGGTAACGATACAAGTATAGATCAGGAATTTGAATTTATTGTAACACTGAATAATAATACTATTGATGGTATTTATGGTGGTATGTTGTTTGAATCGGGTGAGGCAACCTTTACCTTAAAAGGTGGAGAAACCATATTAGCAGTAGGACTTCCAAACGGAGTAACTTATACCGTAACTGAAGAAGATTACAGTTTACAGGGCTATGAAACTACTAAGACTGGTGATACTGGAGCTATAGAGGGCAACCAAGAAAAAACAGCAGCTTTCACCAATACAAGAAATACCTATGGAAGACTTATCGTATATAAATCTGTAGCTGGTAATGCAGCAGATGCTACAAAAAAGTTTGACTTTACGGTAACTTTAAGTGATAAAACGATTACTGGTACTTATGGTAAAATGACTTTTAATGAAGGAGTAGCAACCTTTTCCTTAGCAGATGGAGAATGGCTACCCGCATCAGGACTTCCAAATGGAATAACATATATTGTAACAGAGGCTGATTATAGTACAGATGGTTATGTAACTACTAAGACCGGTGATACTGGAACTATTGTTGGAGGAGATTTTGCGGTTGCAGCATTTTTCACCAATACAAGAAATGCAGCTGGAACTTTAACCATTGCTAAAAACTTGGCAGGAAATGATGTGGACATTGCAAAAGAGTTTGAATTTACTATTACTCTTTCTGATACGAGCATCAATGAAACTTACAGTGATCTGTTCTTTACTGAAGGTGTGGCTACCTTGAAATTAAGAGGTGGCGAAATTAAAGTAATTGAAGGATTGCCTAATGGTGTTCAGTATATAGTAGAAGAAGCTGATTATTCAGCGCTTGGCTATACTACATCTAAAGAAGGTGACACTGGAACAATTTTAGAAAATGCACCACAATATGCAACTTTTACTAATACAAGAAATTCTTATGGTACTCTGACTGTTTTAAAGACTACAGCTGGTAATGCTGCAGACTCAAATAAAGACTTTGCATTTAAGGTAACTCTTGGCACTACTGCAATTAGTGGTACTTATGGTGATATGACTTTCAATGAAGGAGTAGCAACCTTTATCTTAAAAAATGGCGAAAGTGTATCAGCAGAAGGCCTTCCAAATGGAATAACATATACTGTAGTTGAAGATTATTATGGTCTAGAAGGTTATATAACTACCAAGGTAAATGATATTGGAACTATCGTTGGAAATAGTGAAGTAATAGCAGCTTTTACCAACACAAGAAATGCTGAAGGTAGTTTAACAATTTATAAGATTCTTGAAGGAAATGATGTAGATACTACAAAAGAGTTTGGATTTACTATCACTCTTTCTGATACAAATATTAATGCAACTTTCAGTGAATTAGACTTCATTAATGGTGTAGCAACTTTTACCTTAAAAGGTGGCACTAGTAAGGTTATTGAAGAATTGCCTAATGGAATTGGATACACGATAATTGAAGCTGATTATACTGGAGATGGCTATACAACAATCAAAACAGGTGATGTAGGAACAATTAGCGAGACAGTTTCTGGTGCTGCAGTTTTCACCAATACAAGAAATACCTATGGAGATTTAAGAGTCACGAAAACTTTAGCTGGCAATGCAGCTGATACAACTAAAGAATTCGTATTTACCATAACACTTAGTGATAGTACAGTTAATGGTATTTATGGTGGTATGACTTTCAATTCAGGAGTATCAACACATATTTTAAAAGCTGGAGAATGGGTAACAGCAGTAGGACTTCCAAATGGAATAACATATACAGTAACTGAAGATGACTATAGTGCAGATGGTTATGTAACTACCAAAACAGGTGACACTGGAACTATTACTGGAGGTGAGTTAGCATTAGCAGAATTCACTAATACAAGAAATGCTTATTCAAAACTATCTATTAGAAAAACAGTAACAGGTGATAAAGGCGAAATTGATGAGTATTTCACATTCACTGTAAACTTTGATGCTGAAGGTAGTTATGAATATACTGGAAGCAATAGTGGAACAATTTCAAACGGTGGAGAAATCCAACTGAAAGATGGTGAAGAAATAACAATTCATGATTTACCAGTAGGAACCACTTATTCTGTAACGGAAAGTGATAATGACAGTTATAAAGTTAGTGCTACTGGAGATAGTGGAGTGATTGAAGAAAATGTAATAGCTCTTGCTCATTTTACAAATAACAGAGAAAAACTTCCATCAACTGGAGACAATACTAATATATATTTATGGATTGGTATCATGGGATTGTCTTTATTGGGAATTGTGGTAATGTTATTTGGTAAGAAAACAGTCTTTAAAATGCTAACCAAGGATAAAATTTAAGTTAATTTAAATTTATTTGTTAAAAAAAGTGTTCAAAAATCTTCGAACACTTTTTTATCTGATTACAATATGAATTTAATATTATTAAAATATACAATTGAAAAAATTTTCTATCACTTTTATCAATATGTAGATAATAAAAGTTACTTTTTATATTTCCATTAAATTTAAAATCGCGTGATAGTAACAAGCAACTTGAGTTTCTAATGAATCCCAGCTAACAAATTCATTATCATCATGAATGTGATAGTTGTGTTTTAAGTCATCACAACCAAAAGCTACAATATTGTTCATTGATTTGGCATAGGTACCTCCACCAATAACCTTTGGCTGATTAACAGTATCGTTAGTAACATCAACATAAGCTTTATGTAAAGCTTTAATCATTGGTAAATCAGGACTGTAGAATAGTGGATCAATTCCATCTAAGCCATAAATTAGTCCTTTATCATTTTCTTTAATAGTATTGATTATTAATTCTTTTTTCAAAGTAACAGGGAAGCGAATATCAATAGTAAAACATAGATAATCATCTTCTTTATAGCAAACTCCGACATTGAATGTTAATTTACCATACTCATCTTCAAAATCGATTTTTAAACCTTCCCCATTATAACCAAGGCCAACTAAATGATGATAACTATCAACAGCCTTATCGTTGATATCAGCATAATACAAGCCTTCTAGAGCATAAGAAATAGCATTAACTCCCTGTTGAGGAATTGAAGCATGGGCTGCAATACCATTAACGATTAATGTATTTCCATTTAATGAATAAATGATGTCATTTTCTTTGAAAAATTTGTCAAGTTTTTCTAGATTAAAGCTATTTTCTTTTAAAGTAATTTCTACTGCAGCACAGACAGTATTTCTAACAGTACCGCCTTTAATATCTAAAATTTTATCACTCTTCAGTTTTAAAAGACCGCCAACCATTCCTTTTTCGCCAAATACTAATGGGAAATCACCATCTGGGGTAAAACCATAATCGACATGACCATATTTTTTGACATAGTATTTGATGCATCTTGAACCAGATTCTTCATTACAACCTAAGATTAATCTAACTCTTTTAGTAAAAGTGTGTTCTAACGGTTTTAAAGCGCGCATAGCAGCTAAAGAAGCTACTACGGCACCCTTATCATCAGAAGTGCCTCTTGCATAGTATTTGTCGTCTATTAAGGTTAAAGTAAAGGGATCAGTGTTCCAACTATCACTCACTGGCACAACATCCAAATGAGCTAAAATACCGATAATTTCTTCACCTTGTCCCATTTCAACATAACCACAGTAGTCATCAACATTAACAGTTTTAAAACCGTAACTTCCAGCAATTTCTAAGGCTTTTTCTAAACATTTTTTATTTTCAACACCAAAAGGTGTTCCTTCTTCGTCAGGTGTATAGACACTTTTATAACTACATAAAGTACTTAATTGTTCAATAATACTTTCTTTATATTGGATAACATCTTGTTTTTTCATAGACAGTCCTTTCTAATTTAAAAGTGAAGAAAATGCTGATTCTTCTTCTTGTTGATATTCAGTATAATAATTGGCGATTAAAGACTTACAATCGTATATTAATTTATCAATGGTATCATAATAAATATTGCCAAATTCAATCAGCTCTTTTAACTTAATACCTTCATGTAAGATGTTTACGATTTCTTCAGATAAATTCATTTCTTCGAATAAATCGGCTGTTAATTCACTAAGCCAGTAACTTTCTGCCTGTCTAAAGGAAATTAAATCCTCACTTAAAGCGACAAAAGTGCCTAAAATACTAGTTAGCAGCATTGCTTCAAGGTCTTGTAAACCTTCAAATTGTTTTGGAATTACCATAATCAGTTCCTCCTTTTCTAACAATGTGAATATTATTATACTATAGATTTTATAAAGTTGTAATAAAGTAATAAAAAGATTATAATTTAAAAGGCGGAGGAATTCGTATGAAAAAGTTTTTAATTAAATCAGTCATTATTATTGTACTGTTTATTGTAAGTTATATAGGAGTAATGATTTTTGCTTATGATTATTTATATCCATATCCAAAAGGGTTTTTAGATGAACTAGAAAGAGCAGATGAAGCTAGATACTATGCTTTAGTATATAAGGAAAAAATAGATAAGAACACATTGCTATACTTTACTAAAAGTAAAAATGGTGTCGGTGCTGATTTGCACTTTGGTACTCTTGACTGTTCAAAACCAGATTTTATCGCCAATTTCTTTTGCGAGTCAACCAGTTCAGTGTACATGAAGTGTGAAACAATTTCTTATACTATAACTTCTGATCCTTCTCAAACTTGTTATTTGTTTGGCGCTACTCAGGATGAAAATACCGTAAGAATTGATATTACTTTCATCAAGGATGAAAACAATAAGATAACTTATGAACTAATTTATGTAAAGCAGTGTTTCTACTATAAAGATTTTGATCCATCATGGGCACAATATCGATTTATCATGAGAGGATATAATTCTGAAGGATACATCACATTTGAGTTGTATGGTGAACCATTTGAGATGAATCAACCAGCTGTAATAAATAGATAACCAGTCACATAACTGGTTATTTTTTTAATATTCATTATATTTTTTTGAAGAACCTTTAACTTTTTCTATAGGATACTTTTTAGCGTTTTTCTCATATTTTTGATAAACAATTTCAATAGGATCTAAATCCAGTTGAATACACATATCAAAACAATAAGCCAAAACATCAGCTAACTCTTCTTGAACTTTTTCTTTGTTTTTAATTTCAGTATTAAACTGAAAAAACTCTAAAAGCTCATTGGCTTCTAAAACAATTGATTTAGCTAAATTGTTTGGAGTGTGAAACTGATTCCAATCACGCTGGTCATTAAAGTTTTTAATGAATTTTAATAACTCTTTCATAGTATTACCTCACCATAATATTATAGCATTTCATCTTGCTTGAAACAATTTAGTATGCTATCATAAATAAGCGCAAATAGGGGTGTCGTACAATGGTAGTACAACGGTCTCCAAAACCGTGGACGCGGGTTCAATTCCTGCCACCCCTGCCAGA
>JAAZKG010000125.1 GCA_012799935.1 Erysipelotrichia bacterium
ACATTTTATATTGGCATTCTCATATAATTTAAACATAGTCAACCTATTTGCGACTACATAACAATGGACCCGAGATTTGTCTTTGAAATATAAAGGGGGGTGACATATCGTAACCCTGTAATACCTAAAACTTTAGAGTCAAGGCTCATCAATCAATTTTGTCTCGATTATCAGATTTCGCCCATGAGATTAAGACTCGTCCAAACTCTATCTTCATTTATCAACTTTATTAAACCAAGGATATCACGCGGGAGTATCATATCTCAAAATCATCCTTAATTCGATGAAAGTTAATGTTTGAAGGTGGTAACGAATTATTATTCAACAAATCTTCTCGTCAATGTAAGAATTCTCATAATGGAATAGTTATACACACTCAGCGTCATGATAATAATAGATTCCACGTTACACTTAAGCTCTATAACTACACTGCTACAGTTAAACAAATGAAAGTTTACAAAGTCCGGTCAAGTTACATATGGATTTTTTTGAACGAGTAGTTCCCCCTTTACACGGAAGATAGGATTGGATTTATTTTTCACATAATTCAAATGGCAGAATACAATTTAGCGAATATATTGGCAATCGAGGAGTTTGAAAAAGAAACCTCAAGACTGTTTTCTTTAGAAGATATCGAAAGAATTAAAAGTAACATTGACATTAAATTCAAAAAGTTATCAACGCTTACTTTTGGACGCCTGAAAAAAATAGTCGAGCAATCGATATCTCTCAAAAGTATAGATATGGATAAATTATCTAAAGTAGTCCATTATCGAAACTACCTTGCGCATCAGTGTTTCAAAGAAAAACTATTAAATAATGATCTACAAACCCTACAGGATGTAGATAAATGACTTTAAGGAGATGATTACTGATTTTAATGATTGGCTTGTTAGTGTCTTTGCCGATAAAAAAGTTAAGAGCATTATGTTAAAAATGCCAAACTGAGTGAACAAAGTATAATTTTCAATCCACTATCGAATTAATTAAATAATAGTTAGTGGCCTATAATATAAATATATATATGTGCTGAGAAGAATACCGAGAGTTATATTAGCAGGGAGGTAAGTATACATGAATGTTGTTTTTTGGTTCATTTTATCCATCGATTTTTTAATCTTAATTTTTCATTATATCTACTCGTTTGATGTTATTAAGAAGAATAAACTTTTCTCAAAAATGATAGGAAAAAATCAACAGGTCACTAATGCATCCGCCGCAAAGATACCGACTGACATTCTAGGCAGAATAATATATTACATTCTAACTTTGATCGTGATTATTTTCATTTTTGCTTCACTTACTTCAGTTGTTTGGATTCCTATATTAATGTTATTTTTATATGACTGGCAGTCGGCAGTAATTGCTCTATTATTAATCCTTGCCGTAATATCGTTTCTAATTATTCTATTTGATCTTAAACTTGCTCCGAAACATGTAGCAAAAGAAGGAGCAATCGTCAAAGAGGCTATTTACGTCGCATTTTCGATTCTGCTATCAATTTTTATTAGATTTGGAGGTCCATTTCCACTCGGCCAACTGGTAGAAAACATATATCTTAATTCTTCATTGTTTAATGCATCACTTACTATTCTAGTACCAGTACTTGTAATAGGTTTGTTGATCACGAATGTGTATTTGTTTATTAATGGCCTTGCTTATCTTGTGGACAAGTCAAAGAAGGTTATAAAAACACGCACGAAGATAATAGATATTCTCGCAATATTCACTATCAGTTCATTCTTTAGTCTTTTCTTTATTGTAGATAGAAACTGGGCATTTATAGACTCTTTTAATGTCACTAGATTTTTTGAGACTATTGATTTGTTTAAGAATATCTTGGTCGCTGTGTTGGTTCCATTGATCCTTTCTAGGTTTATTATTAGTAATTCGAACGAAAATGTAAACACTATTTCTACTGTTGATGCTGCCGCTAAAACAGAAGAGGATATGATCAAAGATCA
>JAAZKG010000126.1 GCA_012799935.1 Erysipelotrichia bacterium
CATCATCTTTTTCTTCTATCAAATAGATTCGTATACTAGCAAAAGCTTTATCAGTCATGTGATGTTTATATTCTTTATCGCCTTTAGCCATTAAGAAGTCTACAATAGACATTTCTATTATTTCTTCATTCATATCAATTGGTGGTGAATATGAAAATCCCCAGGTGCTGAAAACAACTGGTTGATGGTGTCTCATTCTATTTAAATCTGTGAAAAATAAAGTCATCACAATAATTATTATAACCAAATAAACTATAGAGAAAAATCTCAAATAATTTTTATTTTTAAATTCGACAATTTCTTTATTTTCTTCTTTTGTCATTATAAACACACCCTCTTCATTAGTATAATATAAAAAGGGCTCAGCCCTCAACCTAACTGCTTAGATTTTCGGATGGCCCAAATTATTTTTATTGTTTTTCTAAAGCTAGTGTTTCAGTTGTAATCTCACATACTTCAGCTGGTCCATAATACTGGATTGCTCCAGGATAAACGTATGCAGTTTCAACTGCCCACTTTTCTCTATGAGCAACAAAGTATTTAAATGGATTGCCATCTAGTTCAACTAAAGCTTTCCTAATAACAGGTTTATCTTCGCCATGTCTTCTTTCGATATTCATCATCTTAGTAATTGGCATACCGCCAGCGACCCACTGTTCAGCAGGCTTAGAAAGATTTGATACTTTTGATAAGTAGCCATTATAACCATATTGAATTAACATAAATGCGTTATAACCTAAAGAATAGCAATAGTCAGCATCAAAGTTAGAAGGGAAAGCACATCTTCCTTCATAACCTAAGAAGTGATGTAGAGTGCGAAAGCTGCCTTTATAAGTTCCGTTAGCTTTTCTTTTTGCTAAATTATCTTTGACTAATGCGCTAAATAATTTTTCAGATTCAATTAATGAAACTTGGACATTTCCATGAGGATCTCTATCTAAAAATAGTTGTTGTTGAATATTCTGAGGAAGAAGTGCAAATACTTCCATGGAATGTTCAGTCAAGCCTTTTTTTATTGAAGCATATTTATCTTCCCATGTTGGTAAAGCATTAAACTCGTCAGCTTTAGAACCAGCTAACAATTCATTGATTTCGGCAATTAATATTGAAAATTCAGGAATAAATTCAACAACACCCTCTGGTATAACTGCGATACCAAAGTTTTTGCCCTTAGCTGCACGAGCAGCTACTGAATCAGCAATATAATCAGCGATTGCAGAAAGAGACATTTCTTTAGCTGCGATTTCTTCAGAAATTAGGCAAACATTAGGTTGAGTTTTTAATGCACATTCTAAAGCTACATGTGATGCTGAACGACCCATAACTTTGATGAAGTGCCAATATTTTTTCGCAGAGTTAGCATCTCTAGCAATATTTCCGATGATTTCACTGTAAGTTTTGGTTGCTGTATCAAAACCGAATGAACATTCAATATCTTCATTTTTTAAGTCACCATCAATTGTTTTTGGACATCCAATAACTTGAATTCCATAATCTTTAGCAGCAAAATGTTCAGCTAATAAAGCTGCATTAGTATTAGAATCATCACCACCGATAATTACAACAGCATTAATGTCATGTTTTTTACAAACCTTAGCCACAGTTTCAAAATGTTCAACTGTTTCTAGTTTATCTCTACCAGAACCAATAATGTCAAAGCCACCAGTGTTTCTGAATTGATCGATATATTCATCATCAAACACTAAATAGTTGTCTGTTAGTAATCCGATAGGACCATTTTTAAAACCAAATAATTGATTTTCAGGGTTAGTTGCTTTTAAAGCATCATATAAACCACAAATAACATTGTGACCTCCTGGTGCTTGACCGCCAGATAAGATAACTGCTACTGCTTGTTTTTTAGCAACAGAAGTATTTTCTCCTTTTTGGAAGGTAATTTCTCTTTTCCCATAAGTATGTGGGAAAAGAGCTTTAACTTTTTCTTGATCAGCCACACTTTGTGTTTGGGCACCTTCTTTTACAGAAATGTTAGCGACGCCTCCTTTTAACATTGCTGGAAGTTTAGGAATGTATTGATATCTAGCTTTTTGTAATGATGAAATTTTCATATTATCCTCCTTATAGTTACACATGAATTGTAAGATATTTTTGACTTTTAGTAAAGAATTGAACTCGTTTAATTGACTAAATTTGAAATTAACGGCATATTTTACGATAAGTAAAGTAGTGTTTATGTTTTAAGAAAAATAAAAACCGTTTTTATATTTTCTATAAACGGTTTTCTAATCTTTTAAATCAGCAATTTCTCCCATATCGGGAAGCCAAATGGAAGAAGCATCTATTAAATTACTTTTATCTTTAGCTTGTCCAGCGATAGTTGAGGGAATAGTCCCATCTAATTGTCCTCTAACACTTTGAGCCCTTAACAAGCAAAATTTTTTAATAGTTTCAACTCCCAACAAGAAATCTTCATAAGAACAAAAGGCTGTTGGATCTTTTTCAACATATGGAGCAATCATCTCTAATGTATCAGCAATATATTTTTCAAAATAACCACTTTCGAAATAACTTTCAATTAAATAATCAAAGTAAGCATGGTATTGATCATAATATTCTCTATTTAACATAAGATTATGATATAAAGGACGTTTACGCATTATCTCACCACTGGCAGGGGTGTTTATTGGATAGTTTACATAAAGGGTAGAATCGTTAATAGGATTAGGCATACCTAATGAATAGGTTGCAAATGCTAGATTATAATCCCAAGGAATGATGCTTAATATTCCATCTTTTTCATAAAGGAAATAATTATGCCCAGTTTTACCAAGATAACTATCCATGTTAACAACAAATACTTGAGCGGTAAAATAACGCAATACCTCATCAACATTAATAGCAATTTCTAAGTTTTCCCCAGTAGACAAGATTTTTAAAGCTTCAATAACCCTTTTTTTATCTTGACTATTGATTTTAAATTTAGCTTTACGAAAAATGTTGTTATAACTATCAAAATTGTCATCAGTATAACGTAAATGAACATCAGCATTTTCTGCTTTTAAAGATTTATAATCCGGTTTATAAAGTTGACCATGGTTTTTTCCAAAATTACGTCTGGCAAATCCTTTTTCAGGTTCTTCAATAGCTAAAAACAATCCCCAATCTTCTCCATTAACACGAACCCAAGTATAACTGCATAAAGGTGTTGGAACTTTCATATGATTCATCATATCAAAAGTAATCCAAGTTTTCATATAACTGTTGTCTTGAAAAGAGGTATCTAAAGAAAATTTATCCAATCCGTAATAATGGCCAAAAGTGAAATGATCAAATTCTAATTTTAAACTATAGCGATCATGCCCATATTTATTGATGAGACGAAGAGAGTTATTTCCTTTTGCACGTAAGCCAACATGAGTAAACTTTTCGCCATCAATGATTACAGTACAGCTAGAATACTTTTCCGCAGTAGCAGTTTTTAAAAACCCATCCCAATCATCAATGATGATATCAATGGTATGAACTCTGGTTTTATCAAAAAGACGTGTTACATATCCTGGATTAGTTGAAGCTGGCAAAATTCCAATAGATTCTCCATTCATAAATAGAATAGTAATAACTAGGGCAAGCGCCATTACTACAAGACATATTTTATCAATGTATTTATTTTTTAACATAAGATTAATTCATATAGTCTCCATTATAGGAAACCATTACAGTATGATTAACACCAGAAAACTCAGCTAATTCATTGATGAAATCAGTATTAGAGTCTTTTAGGCGTATTTCGTAGTTTAATTCAATGCATCCAGGTAAAACACTTTTACTTTTTAGTGAGATTTTTTTAACATTTGCTTTTAGAAAAGCATGAGAAGTTTTTTCTGAAGAAGCATCTGCGCAATGAAGCACTAAAATATATGGTTGCTCAAAACTTTTGTATTGAGAGAAAATTAATAGGACTAGACCAATAAATAGACTTCCTATTACTGCTAAAGGAATAAAGCCTGCCGCCAAGACAATGCCTACAGCAATTGACCAAAATAGAAAAACAATGTCCGAAGGTTCTTTAATTGCGGTTCTAAAACGAACAATTGAGAGTGCACCAACCATACCTAAAGAAAGCACCACATTACTTGTCACTGCCAAAATAACTAAAGCAGTAACCATACATAAAGCAATAAGAGTTACTCCAAAACTGGCAGAATACATTACTCCAGCATAAGTCTTTTTATAAATGTAGAAAATAAATAGTCCAACCGCAAAAGAAAGTCCTAAGGCTAGAACCATATCTAAAACGGAAATTGCGGTTACACTTTCTAAAAAACTTGATTTAAATATATCTTGAAAAGATAAAGGCATAGTCATAATAATTCCTCCTTCTAGTCATATTTTCGACAAACTGCATACTTTGAATAAGAAGAAGCTTGTCTATTTGGTAGTTGTACTGCCATTGATACAACCTCTGGCAAAAAATCATCATATTTTACTTCTAACACTGCAAGCCCTTCGTGAACCGGTGCATGAAAGAGTTTAGGGTTAAGAAAATTGGTGATGTCTAATCCCAAACGAAGATTACGATCTATTGTAACACGAACATTTCCTGGTTGATAAATAAATGCTTCTCGATCATAAGTGACAATGGTTTTAGGCATTAGTAATTGACCTTTCATTTTACTGTATAGTTCAATTAGTAAAGGATGACCACTATTTAATAAACAGTTGATATCACCATTTAATATTTTTCTAACTTGCTCTTCTGTAACTTTAACACTATGTTTGCCACAAAGTCCGTTTATTTTAAACTTTTTCTCTAATTTGATAAAAGAAGTATTTTCGCCATAATAACGTAGACGAAATTTTTCACGTCGATTTACCCCATCCACTTTTTGTCTTAATGCTTTATCATCTGGTGTATCAAAATACAAGCTGCTCACACGATAAGATCCGTGTGAGCTAGCATTGGGGTCATGATTAAACAATTTATTGAGTCTTGATGTAATAATCAGATCATCATGTGAATTGATATTGTGTTTTAACTCGTGTCTAAGTTTCAGCGGCTGTTTTCTATTAGTTATTGTAGTCGCTATCATCATAGTCAGAGTTATCCTCATAATCAGAATCTACATCATCATAATCAGAATCATCATAATCAGTGTCTGCATCATCATAATTAGAATCCTCATAATCAGTGTCTACATCATCATAATCAGTGTCTACATCATCATAATCAGTGTCATCATCGTCATAATCTGAATCATCATAATCAGTGTCGTCATCATAATCTGTATCATCATAATCAGAATCTACATAATCAGACATATCGTAGTCACTTTCGTTTTCAAGATCTAAACTGACTTTCCAGTCATTGTTTTTGACAGTGTTTTTAATTGCATCAATAACTTCATCGATGAAGGTATCGCTAGGAATCTGAGAACCAGATTCGATTTCTAATACTATTTGTCGATACTCGCCTTCAACTTCTTCAACAAAGTAACCTGCCTCACCAATAGCAGATACAAGAGCAGTGATTGCATCACGTGTTTCTTGACCAATTAAACCTTCACAACTATTGATAATTTCAATTGCATCATTGTTGCGAGCAGTTACTCCCGTAACAATACCATTTTCATCATACTCGATTGCGATTTCAGGGTTAACTTTTAGTACTAGAACACCACCTGAAGCTAAATCTTTGCCTTTGTTTAGTCCAAGTTGACCACATCCAGTCAAGAATAAACTCAATACTAGAGTTATAACAATTGCACGAATCAATTTTTTCATAGTCTTTTCCTCCTTGAATAATTCATACATCTTAAGGGTTTTATTTCCCTTTCAGTTATAGAATACGCAAGCATATATTAATAATCGGGGTAAGAGAGAAATTATTTTTATAAATATTTTAATTATTAAGTTAATAGTAGCTAATATTATTTAAAAACCATAATCAGTCATGCCGCTATCAGACTCATAATCAGAATCATCATAATCAGGGCTATCATAATCAGAATCATCATAATCAGAATCATCATAATTAGGATTATCATAATCAGGGTTGTCATAATCAGAGTCATCATATTCAGGATTATCATAATCAGAATCATCATAATTAGGATTGTCATAATCAGAGTCATCATAATCAGAATCATCGTAATCAGAATCATCGTAATCAGAGTCATCATAATCAGAATCGCCATAATCAGAATCATCATAATCACTATCATTAGGGTCAGTTGGTATAATAATTTGATTGCTATTTGGTTTTTTAATGCTGATTTCGATAATAACAGTAAATTTCTCTTTTAGATAATCATTTAATTGGGTAACAAGGGTACCACTTTTTGATACTATCCATTCTCTGCTTTCGGTATCCAATACTAGTGATATTTTACAACCTTCATATAGATAACCTTTTTCAATAGCTAAATCTAATAGTTCATCCATAACAAGATTCAAATCTTTCTTTTTATAGTCATAGCCTTTAATTAAATCATTACCATCAATGTTGATACCATCTAAGCCGACAACTATATCTTTACGATTTACATCAATGCGAACTTCAGGGTTAATGCTCATATAGATAGAGGCAAAAGTCATTTGTCCCATCTGGAACATGATTGTAACCACTATAATCACGCAAGCTGCCATTGCTGCCAGTGAATAAAACCATTTTCTTGCTTTCTTTTTCTTAGAAACGGGCTTTGGAATCTGCATTTCTACTACATTGGTAACAGTTTGTCCAACTTCGTAGTTCCGATTTGCTACTTTCAAAAAACGTCCATTTTCATCAAGAACTACTGCGTAGCTAAGATGACATTCCATAACAATGTATTTTTTCATACAGATGTACCTCCTTTCGTTTTCAGGGCGTGTCTTAAATGTCCGCGAATAATTTCATAACCATTGGTTTGAATCAAGAGCATAACCAAAATATATTTTCTATGTCTTTCTAATGTTTTTCGTTCAACTCCAGATCCTTTGACAAGTTGAGCTAAAGGAAGCTTTTTTGTTTTCAACATTGCATCTAGTAAATGCTTATTTTCAATAGCATAACAAATAGCAGTAGTACAAGCTTCTAAGGTACGCTCTTGTTTTGGAGAGTTATCTGCTACATCGGTGAATGTAACACCAAAATCTGCCATAATAGTTGAGAGTTTTTCAATTTCTTGTTTAGTTGCTTCTAAGTTGGTTGACTCTTGAATATAGTTACGCTCGTCTGCTATTTGATCCATCAAGGTTTGATCACTATCTCCAATTTCTTCATCTAGTGATATGCTTCCTTGATGTCTTCCTTCTTTTCTTTGAAAATCGATAATACGATTTCGAATTAGCATGGATGCATAAGGCAGAAAAGCCCCTCTATCTTGCTCATAGCCAAGAATTGCTTCATGAAAAGCAATCATTGCAATGCTGAATTCATCATCCTGCTCACTGCAGAATCTAGAAATACATTTTGAAGCTTCTGATTTGATGAAAGGGATGTAGTCCCTGATTAAGTCGTCAGCTTTTTGCAAGTCTTCTTTTGCTTGGTAGACTGACATGATAATCTGATGCTCGTTTTGCATGACTTCACTCCTTCTCGTATATAGAATACGAATATTTTTTCTTAAAACTGGGGTACATTTAATATTTATAAATAATAATCTAAAATATTGTGTACAGTATGGTAAAATAAATAAAATTACTTATATATTAACATTACTTTAATGCTTTTGCATAAAAAAGAAAATTTCATTTAGGTGATTAAATCACAGAAAGGCAGATTGTTTATAGTTATAATAACATCGAAAAGTAAAAGGAGGACTAGAAAATGTCTGCTATGAATATTAACAAAAATAACTTCGATACTGAAGTTATGAAATCTGACAAACCTGTATTGTTAGACTTCTGGGCACCTTGGTGTGGTCCATGCCGTATGGTTGTACCTATTATTGATGAAATCGCTGATGAGCGCACGGATATTAAAGTAGGTAAAATTAATGTAGATGAAGAACCTGAATTAGCAAGTAAGTTTGGTATTATGAGTATTCCTACATTAATGGTTATCAAAGATGGAAAAGTAGTTAATCAATCTTCTGGTGCCAGACCTAAGAGTGCTATTTTAGGAATGCTATAGGAAACAAAAAAATGGGATTTTTTGACATATTCAATAAAAAGAATATTGATCAATGGTTAGAAGAATATAAAACAACTTCTGGTGCAATTCTAATAGATGTACGAAATTTAGAAGAATACCAACAAGGGCATATTCCGGAAAGTAAAAATATACCATTAAAGCAGCTTGATGAAGCAGCTTCAGTTATCAAAGATGAAAACACACCACTTTATGTTTATTGCCGTTCAGGGGTTCGCAGCGGTAGAGCTGCATCAACCCTTAAACATATGGGATACGTTAATGTAGTTAACATTGGCGGAATTCTCTCTTATTTAGGAAAGGTAGAAAGATAAATATGAAAGTTGTAATTGTTGGAGGCGTGGCAGCTGGAGCTTCTGCTGCTGCAAGAATCAGAAGATTGAATGAAAAAGCTGAAATTGTTGTTTTCGAACGATCTGGATATATTTCTTATGCGAACTGTGGCTTGCCTTATTATATTGGGGATATAATAACTGACTCTGAAAATTTGACATTGCAAACGCCAGAAAGTTTTTATAATCGTTTTCGCGTTGATGTAAATGTACATCATGAAGTAATTGCTATTAATTCGAAAGACAAAAAAGTTTTAGTAAAAAACTTAGCAAATGGCAAAGAGTTTGAGGAGAGTTATGACAAATTAGTTCTTGCTCCGGGAGCAAAACCTAGCCAACCAAGGATTTCAGGCATGGACACAGAAAATGTCTTTACTCTTCGTACCGTAGAAGATACCTTCCGTATTAAAGAATATATTAATGCAAACCAACCGAAGTCAGCTGTTATGGCTGGTGGAGGTTTTATTGGTATAGAATTGGCTGAAAATCTTAGAGAATTAGGGATGGATGTAACAATCGTTCAACTATTTAAACAATTGACAGGAAACTTTGATCCAGATATGGCTTCAATGATTCACAAAGAAATGCGCAAACACGGGGTCAAACTTGCATTAGGCCACGCAGTAGAAGGTTTTGAAAAGAAAGATAACGGGGTTAAAGTTTTAATTAAAGGTCAAAAACCTTTATATGCTGATATGGCGATATTAGCTATTGGCGTTAGTCCAGATACAGCACTAGCAAAACAAGCAGGTATAGAGCTTGGTCTTTTTAATAGTATTGTAGTAAATGACCGTATGGAAACATCTCTACCTGATATTTATGCTGCTGGGGATGCAGTTCAAGTTAAACATTATGTTACTGGTGAAAATGCCTTAATTTCTTTAGCTGGTCCAGCTAATAAACAAGGAAGAATTATTGCTGACAATATTTGTGGTGGTGATAGTAGGTACTTAGGATCACAAGCAAGTTCGATTTTAAAAGTTTTTAATCTCACTGCTGCTAGCACTGGTATTAATGAAACAGAAGCTAAATCTGCAGGATTGGATGTGGATTATGTCATCCTATCACCAATGAGCAATTCGAGTTATTATCCAGG